>JBBRCO010000066.1:0-20266 GCA_038204755.1 Verrucomicrobiales bacterium | reverse complement strand
CCACCCTTGATCGGATTGATCCAGCGCGCTTCGGGGCGGGTCCGGGTGCCTTCGGGAAAAAGCAGGAGCTGTCCGCCGCGGTTGAGCGATTCCGAGGCGTGGCGGATCATCCGGGTCATGCCGTCGTTGGCGATGTAGCCTGCCAATCTCGCGCCGCCGCCGAGGAGTGGATTCATGAGAATCGGCTTTTTTATCACACAAATCGCCTGTGGTAGTCGGGCGATGATGAAAACGACGTCCCAGAGTGAAGTATGGTTCGGCGCGGCGATGAGCGGGTGATCGATTTTTCCCAATCGATCAAGCGCGGTGAGGTCCGAATGCACGAGGTCCGACCAACGGAGGAGGATGACGAATTTCCGGAAAAGCTGGTGAAGCAGCGTGCGGCCGAGTTTTTCGCCGGTGCTCCGGGGGAGGATCAGGTGCAGCGGTCCGCCGATCAGGGTGAGTAAACCTCCGAAAATTCCCCAGTAGGACAGCCCCAACGCCATCATCACATAATCCCATGGCGCACGCAGCCACCAGCGGAGCGACATGGCTTCCTGGGAATTGATCGATTGGGCACCGGGATTGCTGGATCGCACGCAAGCAATGGGTAACGGCAACGGTCCCGCGGGTCGAATGGTATTTTCCATGGCAATCGGCTTGTCATCACCCGGTAGCCGGATGCGATGATCCGGCGCTGATGAACTCCGATCTTCAAAACGCCCTGTCCTCCTTGCCGCACGGCCCTGCCTTCCGGTTTCTCGACGAGCTCGTCTTGCTAGATCCTGGTGTCGAGGCGGTGGCAAGCTATCGCGTGAGAGGCGACGAGGCGTTTTTGGATGGGCATTTTCCTGGAAACCCGATGATGCCCGGAGTGATTCTCATCGAGGCCATCGCCCAGCTTGGGGGAGTCGTAATTCAGACGGATCGCGATCACCCGCCGATGTCGGACCTGCGGCTGACCGGCGTGCGTGCCGCAAAAATCCTCGGCGCAGCGGTCCCGGGAGATCTGTTGGAGATCCGCGCCAGGGTGGAAGGCCGCCTCGGCGGACTCGCGCAGATCGAAGGTGCGGTGAGTATTTCCGGACAACCGCTTGCCACGGCGAAGGTGACGCTCAGTGGGACGATTCCTGAATAAAAAACACACCCGCGACCAGTCGGAGCCGATCGCGGGTGTGACCCTATTCCATGAAACATCCCGGAAAATTTACGGTCCGTCCGCATCTGGCGCGGCGGGCGTGTTCAACTGCATGTGGATGCCGTTTCCATTGAAGTCCCCGTTGAGGTGCAGGTTCTCCACGCGCTTGCGGACATCGGCAGGAGCGGCGGCTTTGTCCTGATCCGTATCCCACGGGCCGGTCCAGATGACCTTGTCCGCTTTGTCACGGAGGGTGACTTCCTTGCTGCCGTCATTCGCTTTTACTTCGACGCTGCCTTCCAGATCCCTCATCCGGACAGTGCCGCCTTGGAGGTGGATGCCTCCGCCATTCATGACCGGTGGTGCGCCGAGCGCTTTTTCCATCTGCTTTTTCATCTCCTTGAGCGCGTCGCCCATGGCAGGGGGAATCTGTGCGGCAGGATCGTTTCCGGCATCAAGGTCAAGCGCACCGATGTTGCCCTCAATGGCACCACGGATGCGGTCGGCGAGTTCTTTGGGAAACTCCTCGAGATCGAGTGGATCCATCGGCTGCGGCGCGGTGGCCGCGACTCCCGCAGGGCGGTTGCTGAGGGTAACATTGATCTTCGATGCTTTGCCTTTGTGGATGAGGTCGAGCGTCACCATGTCGCCGGGTTTCCGGGCGGCGACCCATTTGGAAATATCCGCCGGCGAGTGGATGGCCTGGTCTCCGAAGCGGGTGATCACATCATGCACGGCGATCCCTGCCTTGGCGGCGGGGCCGTCCGGCATCAGGGAACGGACGATGATACCTCCGTCTGCCTTGAGGTCGAGATGTTCTGCGAGTATTTCGGGGATGTCCGAGGTGACGATTCCAAGAAACGCGGCGGCCGGAGCTTCAGGCAGTTTCTTATCCGCAGCGGGCGGATCGAAGCGCAGAGGCTTGATCGCCGGAGCGCCAGCGGCAGGAGCGTTCACGGCCGGTGGCGGCGGCGAGTTGTCCGCGGGGGCTTCGAGCGCGAAGGCCGGGGAGGCCAGCGCAGCGGCGAGAAAAGTGAATGGATTTGTTTTCATGGCTTACCTGTTCAAAGCACGTATGATCTTTTTTTTGTTCGAAAACATTCAGTCAGTCCTATCGGGAATCAGTATGTATTTCACGCGCGGCTGTTCGACTTCCACGGTCCTGCCGCTGGCGTCCTTGAGGGTGACGTGATCGGTGTAAACCACGCGGACCACGCGGTGGGCTTCATGGTTGGATTTCCAAACGACGCCCTCGTCATGCACCTCACTCAGGCCGCGGTTGAAGCTGGCAGGGACGAAATTGGTGGCCGCGTTCGCTGCGACCGGAGGCGAGTTTCTGTTGGATGCTTGTGCGGTCGTTTTCGGCATCTCCGTGGTGGGGACGAGCAAGGCCGACGCAGCTCCGATGAGGGCCACCGCGGCGGCTGCCGCCCACATGGGGCGGCTCTTGCGCTTTTTGGGAGCGGCGTTCCCGTTAGGAAAGAGGATGACTTTTTCATCCACGGAGAAGTGGGTGCCGGCGGTGATGGATTCCAAGCTGGCGAGGAAGTCCGCGGGCAGTTTTGCGGGGGCGGTTTCCCGCAGGAAATTTTCGAATCGGATTTCCTCGTGAGTCGGCTCCGTCCAGGTGCCGTCGGCGGAGGTAGCGAGGCGGGCAAGCAGCGCCTCGTCCAGCGGAGCGGCTTGGAGCTGGCGAAGTTCCCCTTCAAGGTTGGATGGATCGTGCTTCATTTTTATTAGATTGATAGATCGCCACGGCGGCGGGCGTTGCTGAGACTTTTCTTGAGCGCCTCTAATCCATAGCGATACCGGGAGGCTGCGGTGTTTTGGGAAATGTCGAGAGTTTCACCAATTTCAGCGAAGGTGCGCTCGCCCCAGATTTTCAGGATGATCACTTCCGAGAATTTCTCCGGCAGTTCCTTGAGGCGGACCTCTAGCTGCTCGCGGGTTTCATCGTCGGACGATTCGCTATCGAACCACGGGTGGTGCGCTTCGTATTCGGTGTCCGCCGCATCGGCCACGACGTTGTCCTCGCGGCGTTTCCGGCGGTCCACACTGCGGCTCAGATCGATGGCGAGGCGGCGGATGGCGGTGTAGAGATACGGCTGCCATGCCTGCTGGCCACCGACGAATTCGCCGGTGCGGACTTTTTCGACAAGCTTGACTAGGGCGTCCTGAAAAATGTCCTTCGCGTCCTCGAGGGAACGAGTCTGCTGCCTTGCGAACAACAGGAGCTTGGGACCATGCTCTTCCAGCCACTCCCTCCATGCGGAGGCGGCTGGAGGAGATTCAGAAACCGCAGTCAAGGATGCCATTGGTGTAACTTCATCCATGGAGCGGTGTGGGGTTGGGGATTTGTTTTAACTTTTCCAAGCGGCGAGTTTGCAGACCCGCTTGAAGTGGAGGGGATCGACTGGATTGATCGAAAGCCGGGTGCCTTTCTGGCAGACGACCATTTCGCAAAGCACGGAATCCGCTCTGATGGATCCGAGTGTGAGCATGTCCTGGAACCTGCCGACGAATTCGAAATCCACGAGCCACCAGCGCGGGTTTTCGGGTTTTGATTTGGGATCGTGGTATTCGCTCTTCGCATCGAACTGCGTGGGATCCGGATAGGGCTGGCCGACGACACGGGCGATGCCGGTGACTCCCGGCGGTTTCGCGTTGGAATGATAGAAAAGCGCGAGGTCGCCCGCTTTCATTTCCTTCCACATGTAATTCCGCGCCTGATAGTTCCGGACGCCGCTCCACGGTTCCTGTTTGACCTTGGCGAGGTCGGCGATGCCGAAGACGTCGGGTTCGGATTTGATGAGCCAGTGGCGCATGGGAAATCAGGCGATGGCTTTGACCAGATCCGCTCTCGGAGCGGGCAGGGGAAGGTGCTCGGGGCCGAGTTCCAGGCCTTTTGCGGCGCGCACGTCTGCTTCGATGGCTTCGAGAACATCGAGCTCGGGGCGGAAATTCGCGGCGTGATAGGAGCTTCTAACGAGCGGTCCGCTGGCGACGTGGCGGAAGCCTTTGGCGAGGGCGATTTCCTTTAGTTCGTCGAAGACCCGCGGCTCGACGTATTCGACGACCGGGAGGTGTTTCGGTGTCGGGCGGAGATATTGGCCGAGTGTGAGCACGGTGACGTCGTGCGCTAACAAATCATCGAAAGCGCGCAGGACTTCCTCGCGCCTTTCGCCGAGGCCGAGCATGATGCCGCTTTTCGTGGCGACCTTGTTGGCCACCATCGCCTTGGCTTTTTTCAGAACTGTCAGGCTGCGCTGGTATTGGGCGCGGGAACGGACGAGCGGGGTGAGCCGCTCGACGGTTTCCAAGTTGTGGTTGAAGATGTGAGGGCGGGCGTCCATCACCATCTGGAGTGCCCAGTCGCGGTCGTTGAAATCCGGCACAAGGACCTCGATGATGACCTCCGGATTCAACTCGCGGACGGCGCGGATGGTTTGTTGGAAATGCTCTGCTCCACCGTCGCGGAGATCGTCGCGGGCGACGGCGGTGATGACGACGTGGCGGAGGTTCATCCGGCGGGTGGCCTCGGCGACGCGCTGCGGTTCGTCCGGTTCGAGTGCGTCCGGCTTCGCGGTTTTCACGGCGCAGAAGCCACAGGCGCGGGTGCATTTGTCACCGGCGATCATGAAGGTGGCGGTGCCCTGGCCCCAGCATTCCCAGCGGTTAGGGCATTGGGCCTCCTCGCAGACGGTGACCAGTTTTAGGTCGGTGATGAGGGACTTGGTGGACCAGAATCCGGGGTTGTTCGGGAGTCTGACTTTGATCCAGTCCGGCTTCTTATCCCGGTGCAAGGTCGGATCCATCTTCATTTTCGGGCCGCAACTGCTCATAACGGCGGGACCCTAGTCCTGCATCCGGCGACGTGGAAGCGGAAAGTGGGTGTTTCTGAGTGTGGTCCGCACAGTCCTCTGTGCGGTTCTTGGCAGAACGGAAGAACGCACAGAGAACTGTACGGATCACACGAGTCACCACCAGGATTCCATCTGCAGGCCTTAGGTGAATCCAGACGATTCGTTCGCGTAATCAAGCCCGCCGATGCTGCCTTGCAGGCCGTCGCTCCATTGTGCGCAGGTGATGAAAGCGCGGATGACGGGACGGGTGAAAAATTCGCTGCCGAGGGCGATTTCCGGGGCGAGCGTGATTTTTCCAAGAGTCCCGCTGGGGCCGTAGGCGGAATCGGTCACGTAATCGACGCCGGTTTCGAGAGCGATGTTGAAGTATCCGTTGATAAACCAGATCGGCCGCACACCGCCGGAAATCCATTGCTGGTCGGGTGTGTCGTCGCCGGAATCAGTGAATTGATAGACGAGTGCGGTGCCGAACGCGGGCTGCTCTGAGGGTTTGAAAACCAATTGGTCGGTGGCTCGGAAACGCCATGATCCTTCAAGGTCCGGGCGGTCGTAATTATCGTAACCGGATGCGAAGGTTTCGTAGCCCGAAGTGGATGTCTTGGCCGGCCCGGTGCCGATCTGCAGCGAGGATTTATGCAGGCTTTCCGGATCGATGAATCCCGCGACGGCGAGATTCCTGCACAGATTGGTTCTGGTCACCCACGAACTAACCGAAACGGGGTGGCCCACGCCAAGCAACGAATCATTTTTTGCGCAGTCGGTTTGCACTTGGCGCGGGCGGGGGCCGGGGCACAATCGCGGCAGTGAATTCAGCGCCTCTAGGAATATTTGACTCGGGTGTCGGCGGGCTTACTGTCGTCCGCGCCGTGCAGGAGCTTTTGCCTGCGGAAGACATCCTCTACCTTGGCGACACCGCGCGCCTGCCGTATGGCTCGAAAAGTCCGGAAACCATCCGCCATTTCGCCGACGAGGACGTGCGTTTCCTGATCGCAAAAGGCGTGAAAGCCATCGTCGTCGCCTGCAATACGGCCACCGCGCACGCCCTCCCGAGCCTGCATGAAAAGTACCGCATCCCGATTCTCGGCGTGATCGAGCCGGGGGTGGAGGCCGCGCTTTCGAACCCGGACGCCCAGCGGATCGGCATCATTGCCACCCGCGGGACCATCGGCTCGCACGCGTACCAGCACGCCCTCGCGCTGCGCCGCACCGGTCTGATCATCCATGCGCAGGCCACACCGCTGCTGGTGCCGCTCATCGAGGAAAACTGGATCGATCATCCCGCCACGCGCCAGGTTTTGCAGACCTATCTCGATCCGCTGGTGGAAAAAGGCATTGATACTCTGATGCTTGCGTGTACGCACTACCCGCTGCTGATCCCCGTTTTAAAGGATCTCCTGCCCGCCGATGTCCGTCTCGTGGACTCCGGCACCACCTGCGCCGAGCATTTGAAAAAGGAACTCACCCGCCTCGAAATGCTCGCCACCGACCCGGCGGACGGCGAACTGGAACTGCATCTGACCGACCTTTCCGACGAATTCGAGTCGCTCGCCCGCCAGTTCCTGAAACGCTCGCCCGGACGGATTTTCCGCGCCGTGCTCGGCGTCTGACGACGTAAGTTATTATCTTGAAACGTCCCCGCTTTCTTGAGCAGATCGGCTTTTAAAGAATCTCCCATTCCGCAACATGAAATTATTTGGAACCGACGGCATTCGTGGCCGGGTAAATGAGTATCCGATCACCGCAGAAATCGCCCTGCGCATGGGCAAGGCCGTGGCCAATGTCCTGCACACCGCCGAGCCGAAGCGGAACCGCGTGATCGTCGGAAAAGACACGCGCATTTCCGGTTACATGCTGGAAACGGCACTCACCAGCGGGCTGGTTTCGATGGGCATGGACGTCTATCTCGTCGGCCCGTTGCCGACTCCGGCCGTCGCGCATTTGATCAAATCCATGGGAGCCGCCGCCGGGATCATGATCACCGCCTCGCACAATCCGTATGAGGACAACGGCATCAAGATTTTCGGTCCCGACGGCTACAAACTCTCGGACGACCTCGAATCCCTAATCGAGCGCCACATCCTCGGCGACGAACCGGAAACCGCGCCGCTGCACCCGAAATTCATCGGTAAGGCCCACCGCATCGACGACGCGCGCGGCCGCTACATCGAGTTCGCAAAACAAACGGCGGATAACATTTCCCTGCACGGCATGAAGATCGTGCTCGATTGCGGAAACGGTGCCGCTTACGCCATCGCACCCGTCATTTTCACCGAACTCGGCGCGGAAGTCATCACCCTGGCGACCGCTCCGGATGGCCTCAATATCAACGCGAACTGCGGTGCCCTCCATCCGGAAAACGCCGCCGCCCTCGTCCGCCAGCACAAGGCGGACATCGGCATTTCCTTCGATGGAGATGCCGACCGCGTCATCTTCACTGATGCCGATGGAAACGTGGTCAGCGGCGATCGCGTGCTCGCGCTGTGTGCCATCGGCCTGAACGAGCAGGGGAAACTCCGGCATAGCACCCTCGTCGCCACCATCATGAGCAATCTCGGTCTGATAGAAGCGATGAAAGAGCACGGCATCAAGGTAGAATGCACCGCCGTGGGCGACCGCAACGTGATCGAATGCATGCGGAAAAACGGATACAACTTCGGTGGGGAAAACTCCGGCCATCTTATTTTCGGCGACCACGTCACCACCGGAGACGGCATTCTCAGCGCCCTCCAGGTCCTGCGGATGATGCATGAGAAAAAAGCGACTCTGGCAGAACTCGCCAGCGTGATGCACGAGTATCCCACGCAGCTTTCCAACATGCCCGTGCCGTCGAAGCCGCCGCTCGACACGCTGCCGAAGCTCCAGAAGCTGATGAAAGAAGCCACCGCCGAATTCGGCGGAAAAGGCCGTCATCTCATTCGTTACTCCGGCACCGAAAACAAGATCCGCGTGCTCGTGGAACACCGCGAAAGCAAACAGGTGGAAAGCTGGGTTTCCAAATTCTCCACTGCCATCCACGAGGAAATCGGCTGAACCATGTCCCACGCACCAGTCTATCCCTGCTCGCTTTCCCCCACCCGGAAGATCGAGGATTTTCCCATCGGAGGCATGCCGCTGCATGTTCATCACGAGCTGCTGCGCAAGGGGGCGCTTGGAAATCTATCCGTCCACCCGCAGGCGTGGCTCGACGCGAAGGATGCCGGGCTTTTTTCCAATCCCGATGTCCGCACGCTCGTCGGGGCGGATGGCACGGCGCTCGCCTGGCTGGACGGAACTCCTGATCTATCAAAATCCGCCGTCGCCGCCAGTTCCTTTGTCATTCACCATCCGTGGGATCTCTTGAGAGCGAATGAACAGGTCGTCGCAGCGCTGCCCGAGGCGTTGTGTCTCGGAGATGTTCATTCGATGGCCGTCATCGAAGGCATCGTCCTGATCGGCGAGGGAACGCGCATCCTTCCCGGCGTTTTCATCGAAGGCAATGCGATCATCGGCGAGAACTGCAAGATCGGCCCGAACTGCTATATCCGTGGCAACACCAGCATCGGCGACAATTGCCACATCGGCCAGTCCGTCGAGATCAAGAACTGCCTGATTTTATCCAAAACCAACGTCG
The DNA here is from genome assembly GCA_038204755.1 of Verrucomicrobiales bacterium. Taxonomy (GTDB): domain Bacteria; phylum Verrucomicrobiota; class Verrucomicrobiia; order Verrucomicrobiales; family Akkermansiaceae; genus Luteolibacter. Next base: position 11,673 of record JBBRCO010000066.1, on the reverse strand, counting down.
GCCACCTCTCCTACATCGGAGACTCGGTGCTCGGCGAAAAAGTCAACCTCGGTGCCGGCACCACCACCTCGAACCTCCGCCACGACGGAAAAAACCATCACTCCCTGGTCGGCGGAAACCTTGTCGATACCGGCCGCCGCAAGTTCGGCACCATCATCGGTGATGGCGTCCACACCGGCATCAACACCTCCATCTACCCCGGGCGCAAACTCTGGCCGGACACAACCACGCGCCCCGGAGAAATCGTCCAACACGATCTTCAATCTCAAATTTAAAATCTCTTATCCTAAATCTAATATGTGCGGAATCGTCGGATACATCGGAAAAGCAAACGCACCCAAAGTGCTCATCAACGGCCTGCGCCGCCTCGAATACCGCGGCTATGACTCGGCCGGTCTCGCAGTGCTCGATGAGGACCGCATCCTCGTCGCGAAATCCGCGGGCAAGGTCGCCGCGCTCCACGACAGGGCGCGTGCCGATTGGGCACCGGAAATTTTCGGCCGTGTCACCACCGGCATCGCCCACACCCGCTGGGCCACCCACGGACCGCCGACCGAAGTCAACGCCCACCCGCACCTCGACCAGTCGGGCGAAATCGCGCTCGTTCATAACGGCATCATCGAAAACTACCGCTCGCTCCGTGCGCGGCTCGAAGGCAAGGGCCATCATTTCTATTCGGAAACCGATACCGAAGTGCTCGCTCATCTCATCGGCGATTGCGACAAGGGTGATCTTTTCCAAGCCGTCTGTGATGCGCTCCATCAGGTAGAAGGTGCGTTCGGCATCGCCGTTCTATCCAGCCAGGAGCCGGACAAAATCATCACCGCCCGCCGTGGCAGTCCCATCGTCATCGGAGTGGGCGATGGCGAGAGCATCATCGCTTCCGATGCTTGCGCCATTCTTGCCCACACCCAGCGGGTCGTCTATCTGGACGACAATGACATCGCCATCGTCACCGCGGACTCGGTGGACATCCGCGACTTGAACAATATTTCCGTCACCCGGGAGATTGCCGAACTCGGCATGGACGCCGCCGCCACCGAAAAAGGCGGCTACGAACATTTCATGCTCAAGGAAATCCACGAGCAGCCCGAAGCCCTTGGCAATGCCATCCGTGGCCGCCTCGATTTCGAGACAGGCTCCTCGGTGCTGGCCGGCATGGGCACCTCGCCACGCGAACTTGCGGACCTCACCCGCGTCGTCATGATCGGCTGCGGCACCTCGCTGCACGCCGGGCTCGTCGGTGAATATGCCTTCGAGGACCTCGCAGATATCCACGCGGAAGTCCAACAAGCGGCGGAGTTTCGCTATCGGAATCCTATCATCGGCAGCCGTGATCTCGTCGTCGCCATTTCACAATCCGGTGAAACCGCAGACACCCTTGCTGCGGTGCGCGAGGCGAGTCATAAGGGCGCGTTCGTGATGAGCCTTTGCAACGTCGTCGGCTCCACCATCGCCCGCGAGACGGGCAGGGGAGTCTATCTGCACGCCGGCCCGGAAATTTCCGTGGCCTCCACCAAGGCGTTCACCTGTCAGGTCGCCGTGCTGATCATGATGGCCCTGAAACTCGGCCGCGGCCGCCGCTATTCGCGCGAGGATGGCATCCAACTCGCCAAGGACATCAAGGCGCTCCCTGATCTCGTCAGCAAGGTCATCCAGCAGAACGACCGCATCGCCAAGATCGCCGCCGACTACACGAAAAACGAACACGCCTTTTTCATCGGCCGCGGACCGATGTATCCCGTCGCTCTCGAAGGCGCGCTCAAGCTGAAGGAAATTTCCTACATCCACGCGGAAGGCTACCACGCCGCCGAACTCAAACACGGCCCTATCGCTCTGCTAGAAAAGGGCACGCCGGTCATCGCCCTCGCCGTGGACATTCCCGGCAAGGACAAGACGCTCGCCAACGTCGAGGAGTGCCGGGCCCGTGGCGCGCGCATCCTAGGCGTCGTCACCGAAGGCGATCACGAGACCGCCGAGTGCATGGACGACTTCATCACCATCCCGCGCTGCCACCCGCTCGTCTCCACCATTCCCGCCGTCGTCGCGCTCCAGCTTTTTTCCTATCACGTCGCCCGCCTCCGCGGCTGCGAGATCGACCAACCGAGGAATCTGGCGAAGAGCGTCACCGTCGAGTGAACTTTTCAAGGATTGCACCCACCTTCTTCTCCGTTGGGGACCAGGTTTTGATAGTTTGCGCCCATGGTGAGGGTGAGGCCTTGTGTCGAACGGCACGGAGTTAAGCGCAACGTGGAATCACTGCGAAGCACCATGGACTGCGCACAGTCCCCTGTGCGGTCTTCGGGAGAACGCGCTGCCGCAAAGAAGAGCCGCACAGAGGACTGTGCGGACCACGCGCAGACCGGGGTTTCGCGCATTGATGGAGACGAGTGGTCCGCACAGTCCCCTGTGCGGTCTCCGGGAGAACGCGCTGCCAGGTTTCCTCAATCAGCTCCGCGCCATTCAGGAAAGAGTCCGTATCCATGCCTGCCGGGAATGGTAGTGGCGCCGGGAGAAACTTCACTCAGCCCTCAAAGCGGCGCTGCCCGCCGCAATCCAAAGTTGCGCACGCGCGAAGCCAGCCATGCATCAACGGGGTGAGCCCTGCGCAAGAAAGGACGGCACATCCGCCGGCTCTGGCACCTCTTGCGATCCGCCTCTGAAGCATGAATCCAAAGCGAAACCTCACGGGTTGTAAAGAAATCGTAACTTTTCAGTGGACCGCACTTGCCAATTGCGGGGCATGTCTCTAAGCCCTCCGCAGCTATGGCAAACATCGGTCCTTTTTCCTTCCCTGTAAGCGGTTTTGACGCGGTAGTTTTTGATTGTGACGGCACGCTGGTGGATTCCATGCCAGCCCATTTCGATGCTTGGTGCGAGGCGCTGGCCCTTTACGGAGCGGGTGGCGTTTTCAAGGAAGACGTCTTTTTCGCCATGGGCGGTCGGCCGACGCTCGACATCGTGGTGGAGCTAAATGACGAGTATGATCTCAAGCTCGATCCCGCCGCTGTGGCCTTTGCGAAGCGCGAGGCCTTCCTCAAGCGACTCAACACGGTGACCTTGATCGAGGAAGTCGCCAATTTCGCCGAGTCCCTCCGCGGGAAAGTTCCGATGGCGATCGCCACTGGCGGCTCGCGCATGGTGATCGAAAAGACCCTGAAAATCGTCGGCATCTCCGATTGGTTCGACGAGGTCGTCACTGCCGACGACGTGGCTGACGGCAAGCCCGCTCCCGATATTTTCCTCCGTGCCGCGCATCTGCTCGGGGTGGACCCGAGCAAGTGCCTCGCCTTGGAAGACGCACCATCCGGCATCCTCGCCGCCCAGCGCGCAGGCATGCAGGTGATCGCGATCCCGACGCCTCTGGTGTCCTTTGAGGTTTGAGATTCTTCATGAAGGTTGGCTGGTGAGAGCCGATGATGAGGGCGTGTCTGTCCTGTTGGGATTTTCAGTCAGCCACGGTTGTATTTGAAAGGGGGGGTAGCCGTGAATCCTGTGATGTGAACAAGGAGAAAAGTGTGTATCGACTGTCTCAGTCGGGACACAGTGCGATTCTATTTTCCTCTTTAGATTCAGTTACACCCGGCAGCCATTACTGGGGGCGGTTCTTGCGGGAGCAAGGCGAGTAGCTCGCGGAGCGCTTCCGCCGGATGGGCGGCGGAAATGCTGACGCGCAGGCGGGCGGTGCCTCGGGGGACGGTGGGAAAACGGATGGCGGGGACGAGAAAACCGGCGTTTTCCAGATCGGCGGCGGCGGCGAGGGCGGCTTCGTTGGAGCCGAGCACGATGGGGATGATCGGCGTGGGGGAATCCGCGAGGATGGAAATATTCGCGCGGAGTTTCCGCCGGAGCATTTTGCCTTCCTCCGAGCGAATCAGATCGAGCGAGGCAATGGCGGCATGCGCGAGGCAGGGCGGGGGAGCGGTGGAATAGATGAAGGAGCGGGCGCGGTTCGCCAGCAGATCGATCCACTCGCGCGAGGCGGCGAGGTAGCCGCCTGATAGGCCGGCGGACTTGCTGAGCGTGCCCATTTGAAAAGCAATGCGCTGTTGCAATCCCTCCTGCTCGGCGAGGCCCATGCCGTGCTCGCCGAGCACGCCGAAGCCGTGGGCTTCATCGACGAGTAGCAGCGCGTCGAATTTTTCGGTTAGCTCGACGGTTTCGCGCAGCGGGCAGAGATCGCCGTCCATGCTGAAGACGGTTTCAGTGACGACGAGGATGCGGGCATCGGCGTTTTTGGCGCGGGTGGAGGAAAGCAGGCGTTCGAGTTTGCCGAGGTCGTTGTGCGGATAGACGCGGAGAGTCGCTCCTGATAGGCGTGCGGCATCGACGAGGCAGGCGTGGGCGAGCTTATCGAGGAGGATGAAGTCGGATTTCCCGGCAATGGTGGGAATGGAGCCAAGCGCGGTGGCGAATCCGGAGGAAAAGGTGAGCGCCGCTTCCGTCTGTTTTGCGGCGGCGAGGGCGTCCTCCAACATTTTGTGAGGCGGCAGCGTGCCGCAGACGAGGCGGGATGCGGCGGAACCTGCGCCGAAGCGCTGCACGCCCTCGACCAATGCGGCCTCGATCTGTGGATGGCGGGCGAGGCCGAGGTAGTCGTTTGAGGCGAAGTTCCAAAGCGTGCGGCCCTCGCGGATCACTCTAACTCCTGTTGGGGATTCGAGCGGGCGCTGGCGGCGCAGGAGTCCCTCGGCATCCAACAGGCGCAGGGACTCGGCGGGGCTGGGCATGGCCTCAGGCTCCGGGAGTCGGGCGTTCGAGCGCCCAGGCGAGGAGCCTGGTGGAGTCCTTCCAAATGTTGGGCGTGGTGGATTTGAGGACGACGACGATGACCGAGCGGCCGTTAAGCGAACCGCTGGCAACCAGGCAGCGGCCGGCGGCATTGGTGGTGCCGGTTTTCAGGCCATCACAGTAAGGAACGGATTTCAGGAGGCGGTTGGTGTTCTCGATGTCGCGGGTGTGGCCGTCGTTGAACTGGAAAGTAAATTTTTTGGTGGCGGTGTAGGAGCGGAGTAGCGGACTGCGGTAGGCGGCGCGGGCGGCGATGGCCATGTCGCGGGCGGTGGAATACTGGCCAGCCTGAGGCAGTCCGTTCGGGTTGATGAAATTGGAATTGCGCATGCCGAGGGAAGCGGCCTTGCGGTTCATCAAATCGGAGAATCCCTCCTGGCTGCCGCCGACGTCGCGGGCGAGCGAACGGGCGATGTCATTGGCGCTTTTTACCATGAGCACCTTGAGCAGTTCGCGGCGTGGATAGATTTCTCCGGGTTTGACGCCGAGCTTGGTGGGCTCGCAATTTTCATCGGAGCTCTCAATGGTGACGGGCTTGTCGATGTTTCCGGCGTCCAGCACGCAGAGGGCGGTGACGATTTTCTGGGTGCTTGCAACGGGGCGCGGGAGGTCGGCGTTTTTCGCATAGAGCACGCGGCCGCTGACGACGTCGATGACGATGGCGCTCTCTCCGGCGATTGGCGGTGGTGGAGTGCCCGGAATGGAGGTGACGCCGGAAGGGGCCTGCTCGACCCTTCGCGCCTTGGGTGGTAGGTTGGCGGGTGGATTGCCACCGCATGATGTGATCAGGGCAGCGGTGAACGCGAGCCAAGCGAAGCGGACACAGAACAAGCGAGACATGCGGGGCATCATTCTCATGGAGGAGCAAGCTTCAAGCCGGGATTCTGCATTTCTGCGCGGCTGGATCAAGGGGACTTCGGCGGCAGGAGGCTGCCGTCCATTTCCGCGCCGGGCTCGGGCAGGGTGGGTTCCTTGAAATCCACCGGACCGCTGAAGAATCCCCAGAAGCCCCGCTTGCGGCTGTTTTCATAGGCCAGCGCGCGTTCCTGGCCGGTAGGAATCTGCTTGAGGTCCTTTTCGCGGACTTCGACGACCTTGACGCCTGCGGGGCGGATTTTCGCCATCGAGAGTTCCGTGAGTTCGGCGATTTTCGAGGTCGTGGCAGCGGACGTTTTCTGAACCATCGCCATCGAACTCTGACCGACCTTGGTGATGGTGGCGCAGGAGGCGAGGCAAAGGCTGGCTGCCAGAACAGGTAGAGAAATTGCCCGGAACACGCGTTTCATACGAAGGAAGAGTGACAGACTACCATTGAAAGCCAAACTGTCCAATCTGGTTTTTGTGTGACTGAACGGTCACCTTCCGACGAGCACGAGGAAGTTGCGCACCGGGCGATTCCATGGCGGGCGGCTGAGGTGGGGGCCACCGGAGATGGAGGCGGAAACCCAGAGATCGGCAGAGCGGCCGCCGTCGAGATTAAGTGCCTGGCGGATTTTCCAAGCGGTGGGGCTGTTACTGGCGAGGGCTTGGGAAAAGGCGGCAAGCGTGCAGGGCGAGCCGCGGCCGATCCACCAGCGGGTGCCGCCGTCCCACAGGATAGCGATTCGGGCGCTGGACTTGGTGGCTTCGAGGCCGGTGACTGGCTGGCTGTTTTCGACGAGCAACGGGCCGGCCTGGATGAGTTCGCGGGTGGCGGAGGCGGCGGTGCGTCCGAGTTTTTCGCGGCGGGTGATGGTGGATTTTCCAGAAGTTTCCTCAAACCAAACGCCGCTGCCGAGCGATGAGGCGGAATTCCATGCCCCGGAAATTTTTCCCGATGAAACGACGAGTCCGAGCGGTGTGCCTTCCGGAGTGAAAAATCCGGCGTTCACTGCGGCGAGTCCGCTGCGGGAATTTGCGGCGGCGGTGGCATCGGCGAATTGCGAGGCGGGGCCGTTTGGTTGATCGACGACGGCGAGGCGGTGGTTTCTGGAATCGAACGCCACGCCCTCGAAGGTGATGCCGGAGATTTCACGGCGGCTGAATCTGGGCGCGTCGGCGGGAGTGGCGGGAGTGGCGGGAGTGGCGGGAGTGCTTGGGATTTCGGCGGCGGGGAGTTTCTCCGGTGCTTGCTGAACTGCAATGGATCTGGCGGGAGGCGCGGGGGCGCAGCTCAGGAAAGGGAGGGCAACGAGCGCGGCTAGCAGGAATCGCATGGGTTGGAGTCGCACGCTGGCGATGGATTTGCAAGAGCGCGGGTCAGCTTTGGCGCACGCCGACACCGAGCAGCGTCTGAAATCTTGGAGCTTCGGTTTCCCGATCCGCCACCACGGTTTCGATTTGCGTGAAGCCTGCTTTTTCCAACATCGCGGCGAGGTCGCTTTCGGAAAACCCCAGCCAGCGATCAGCGTAGAGCTCGCGCGCTTCCTCGAAATGGTGCTGGAGCAGGTCCAGAACGATCAGCCGTCCGCCCGGTTTCAGGATGCGGAACGCAGCGTCGAGCGCCGGTTGCGGATGCTCGGCGTGGTGCAGCGCTTGGCTCAGAATCGCGAGATCGAGACTGGCATCGTCGATCGGCGGCTCCTCGATATCGCCGATGCGGTATTCAAGATTTTTCAGGCCGTTCTGGTTCGCGAGGTTTTGGCCGAACTCGACCATTTTCGGCGAAAGGTCCACAGCGATGACCTTTTCCGCGCGCTGGGCGAGGAGTTGGGCGAGTGTGCCTTCGCCGGCTCCGAGGTCGGCGACTACTTGATAATTGAGCACTTTGATCAGGGCTTCCGCCAGTGCTTTCCACGACCGTCCAGGCACATAATCCTTTCCGAAACGCCCCGCCAGCTCATCGAAATACGCCCGCGCACTGTCTTTTCGTTTCCTCAGCAAATGCCGTAACGCCGACTCGTCCGCCGCCACTTCGGGCACTTCCGCTGCGGCCAGCCGGGCCACGTCCATCAGTTCCGGATCCGCCGAACACGAGTAAATGTTGTTCTTTCCACTGCGCTCATCCGTCACAAGTCCTTCTGTTTTCAACTGCGAAAGCTGCGTTGAAATCCTGCTCTGGCCCATTCCCAGCACTTCTTGGAGCTCCGCCACCGAGAGCGCTTCGTTTTCCACCAACATCAAAATCCGCAGCCGGGTAGGGTCGGAAATGAGCTTTAAAGATTTCAGCATTGACGGCATGGCGTCGCGGTTATATCAACGCATCACGATTTGACGATACGAAAAACAAAAAGCACATGAGCACCTTCATTTTCTCCTCAGAGTCCGTTGGCGAAGGCCATCCAGACAAAGTCGCCGACACCATCTCGGATGCCATCCTCGACGCCTGTCTCACCCTTGACCCGACAAGCCGCGTCGCATGCGAAACTTTCGTGAAGAGCAATATCGTCGTTGTCGGCGGTGAAATTACGATCCCATCGCTTCAGGACAAAAAGAAAGGCACCACCAAGCCTCTCGATGAAGCCATCAACATCGGCAAGATCATCCGCGACGCTGTCCGTGGAATTGGATACACCAACAACGACGACGTTTTCCACGCCGACACGCTTTTCATCAACAATTACCTCACCGCCCAGAGCCCGGACATCGCCCAAGGCGTGGACGCCGCCGCTGCGGAAGGCAAGAAGCACAAGGAACAAGGTGCCGGCGACCAAGGCATCATGTTCGGCTACGCGTGCGACGAGACTCCCGAATTGATGCCTGCTCCGATCATGTATGCGCACCGCCTCGGTCGCGAGCTCACCCGCATCCGCAAGGAAGGAAAACTCGCCAAGTGGCTCCGCCCCGACGCGAAAACGCAGGTCTCCGTCGAATACGTCGATGGCAAGCCGACCCGCATCGTCAACGTCGTCATTTCCACCCAGCACTCCGCCGATGTGGAGCACGCAGAAATCGAAAAATTCTGCATCGAGCAAATCATCAAAAAAGTTCTGCCCAAGGAAATGCTCACCAAGGACACCGAATATCTCATCAACCCGACCGGCAAGTTCGTCGTCGGCGGTCCTCAGGGCGACTCCGGCCTCACCGGCCGCAAAATCATCGTCGATACCTACGGCGGCACCGGCCGTCACGGCGGTGGTGCTTTCTCTGGAAAAGACCCGTCCAAGGTTGACCGCTCCGCCGCCTACATGGGCCGCTGGGTTGCAAAAAACGTCGTCGCTGCGGGTCTCGCATCGCGCTGCGAAGTCCAGTTCGCCTACGCCATCGGCCACCCGCTTCCTGTTAGCGTCCACGTCGATACCTTCGGCACAGGCACCAAGCCCGACGCAGCCATCCTTGCCGGCATCCTCAAGGTTTTCTCCTTCAAGCCCGCAGACATCGTCAAACAACTCAACCTCCTCCGCCCGATCTATTCCAAGTCCACCAACTACGGCCACTTCGGAAAAGAAGATCCCGATCTCACCTGGGAAGCGACCGACAAGGCAGCCGCACTCAAGAAGGCGGTGGGCTAAGATCGCAGACAAAAGAGGGTAGGACAGAAGATCTAAGACGGGAAAATAAATGCATAACTTCGAGGAACTGGAGGTTTGGAAACGCGCTTCCAGGTTGGCGGTTTCGACCATTGAGTTGGTTGAAACGACTCGCCTTTACGGACTCAGGGATCAAATGACCCGGTCCTGCATTTCGATTCCCTCGAACATCGCAGAGGGAGCAGATAGAGACAGCAACCGCGAGTTTCGCCGGTTTCTGTCCCTTTCAAAGGGATCTGCGGGCGAACTTCGAACCCAATTATACATCGGCCTGAAGGCTGGTGTGTTCACGGAAGAGCAAGCTCGCCCGCTAATCATCGAATCCAAGGAAATCTCCCCAATGATCGAAGGTCTTCGCAAACACCTTGGAGGCACGATCTTCAATGCTCTCTTCTGTTGGTTCTTCTGGTTCTGAATTCTTTTCTTCTGTCTAAAACCTCCCATTTTCACCACCAACCAAACTATTAAATTATGAGCTTCACAGACTACAAAGTTCGCGACATCGGCCTTGCCGATTTCGGCCGCAAGGAAATCGAAATCGCCGAGCACGAAATGCCCGGCCTCATGGCCACCCGCGCCAAATACGGCCCGGAGCAACCGCTCAAGGGCGTGCGCATCATGGGCTCGCTGCACATGACCATCCAAACCGCCGTCCTCATCGAGACGCTCACCGCTCTCGGTGCCGAAGTGCGCTGGGTTTCCTGTAACATTTTCTCCACCCAAGACCACGCCGCTGCCGCGATCGCCGCTGTCGGAGTGCCTGTCTTCGCATGGAAAGGCGAAACGCTGGAAGAATATTGGTGGTGTACCTGGCAGGCGCTCGTCAATCCAGCAGGCCTCGGACCCGAGCTCATCGTCGATGATGGTGGCGACGCGACTCTCCTCATCCACAAGGGCTACGAACTCGAAAATGGTTCCGACTGGGTCAACACCCCGTCCGGTAACCACGAAGAACAAGTCATCAAGGACCTCCTCAAGGACGTCCACGCCAAGCAACCCGGCATCTTCGCGAAGATCGTGAAAGACTGGAAAGGCGTCTCCGAGGAAACCACCACCGGTGTCCATCGCCTCTATCAAATGGCGAAGGCCGGCACGCTGCTCGTTCCTGCGATCAACGTAAACGACTCCGTCACCAAGTCGAAGTTCGATAACCTCTACGGCTGCCGTGAGTCCCTTGTGGATGGCATCAAGCGCGCCACCGACGTGATGATTTCCGGCAAGGTCGGCGTCGTCTGCGGCTACGGCGATGTCGGTAAAGGCTGCGCCCAAGCCCTCCGCGGCCAAGGTGCCCAAGTCGTCGTCACCGAAGTGGACCCGATCTGCGCGCTCCAGGCTGCCATGGAAGGCTTCCGCGTCCTCACCCTCGAGGACACCCTCGGCTGGGGCGACATCTACGTCACCACCACCGGGAACTTCGACATCATCCGCCTCGAGCACATGGAGAAAATGAAGGACCAAGCCATCGTTTGTAACATCGGTCACTTCGATAACGAAATCCAGATCGACAAACTCAACGAAGCTCCCGGCGTGAAGCGCACCAACATCAAGGCACAGGTGGACAAATACACCTTCCCGACCGGCAACTGCATTTATATGCTAGCAGAAGGGCGCCTGGTGAACCTCGGCTGCGCCACCGGCCACCCGAGCTTCGTGATGTCCAACAGCTTCACCAACCAGACGCTCGCGCAAATCGATCTCTGGAAAAACCGGGACACCAACAAGCCAGGCCAGGTCACCGTGCTGCCGAAGCACCTTGACGAAGAAGTCGCCCGCCTCCACCTCGCCAAAGTCGGAGCCAAGCTCACGACCCTCACACAGGCACAAGCGGACTACATCAACGTCCCTGTCGAAGGTCCGTTCAAGGGCGAACAATACCGTTATTGATCCCCACGTGACACAGGCATTCCTGCCTGTTCTTCATTCCCCAAACGGCCAGTCGTTCATTCGGCTGGCCGTTCTTGTGTCTTTGGAAATGAATATCCGCAGTTGAAAACATCTACTTCCAAGGAACGTTTCGATTCGGTTCTTCGGTTTCTTTAGCGGTGCTTTTCGAGCTGACTGCGCTTCACGAAAGCGCCTACGCCACCGCTGCCACCTATTGTGACCTTTTCATCATCCCAAGTGATCCGGAGTCGTGATAATATGAACTTCCACCAATGCATGCCTTCCCGCTCACTTTAAGGGTGCCGCTCTTGTCATGGTCTTGCGCCACGATCAGAACCTGATAAATCCAAAGGTGGGGCTACCTGCCGGTGCTCCCCAAGAGGAAGCAACGACCCCGTAGGCAGGATCTGGTTGATCAGCGAAAGCCGAATGAAGGAGAAGGATTCCTGCAATCAAGCCGGACAAAAGAAGTCCAATCAAAAAGCCGCCAATCCATGGGACGAGTTTCTTCATTTCTTGCCGGGCGTAAGTGTGATGGCAACCCCACTAA
>JBBRCO010000065.1:0-20422 GCA_038204755.1 Verrucomicrobiales bacterium | reverse complement strand
ATCGCCCGCGCCCTCGCCCCGGAGCCGAAGCTCATCATCGCTGATGAACCCGTCTCCGCCCTCGACGTTTCCATCCAGTCGCAAATCCTCAATCTCATCAAATCCCTCCAAAAAGATCTCGGACTCACCATGATCTTTATTTCCCACGATCTCGGCGTCGTCCACTACATTGCGGACCGCATCGCCGTCATGTATCAGGGAAAAATCGTCGAGTCCGGCGAGGCGGGAAAAGTTTTCCATCACCCCGAAGCGGACTACACCAAGCGCCTCCTCGCCTCGATTCCAAAGCTGGTCGTCCACGGTTAGATCGGGCAATTTACAAGCTGCCTTTGTGGGAAATCCGCTCCAAATAGTGTTTGCCGCCGGAAAGGGCATCTGTTAACAATCGGCCATGTTTAAATTTCAAGATGCCGAAAGGAAATGTTGGAATGATCAACGCGCGCGGGTGTTTTCCGCCGCCGGAAAAATCACCAAACCCGCACTGATGGGCATCCTGATCCTCGGCTCGGGCGCGGCTCAGGCAAAGGTCGTTTACGTCAACAAAGCGGTCGCCACTCCTGGCAACGGTGCTTCATGGTCAAGCGCTTATAAATTCCTGCGCGACGCACTGGATAATTCAGGATCCAAGGACCAGATCTATGTGGCGAAGGGCACCTATTACCCCGACGAAGGCAAAACCGGTGATTTCGGCGATCGCGAACTTTCCTTCGAGTTGAAAGGCCAGAAAATCTACGGCGGATTCGCCGGCAAGGAAACCAGCCTGGGACAGCGCAATCCGACAGCGAACCCCACCATTCTCTCGGGTGAGATCTGGGACGAGCCGGGCGAGGACGACTATTGGTCGCTCCACGTCGTCGTTCTGAACCAAAGCTCCACCCTCGACGGACTCACCGTCGAAAAGGGTCACGCGAGCGGTGCGGATTCCTGGGCCTATCCCCGCGTTCCTCCCTACGACGAAGGCGGCGGTTGCTATGTCCGGGGAGGAAATACGCTCACACTCAACGGCTGCACCTTCCGGGGCAACCGCGCGCTGGAAAACGGCGGTGCCATCATGGTCGCGGACGATGCCGGCAAGGTGATCGCCACCAACTGCCTGTTTGAAAACAACTCGGTTCCCCTCATCTACGACATCACCATCAGCATCGCCGGCGGCGGTGCGATCAAGGGCAACGTCCGCGCGAGCAACTGCCGCTTCATCGGTAACAGCGTCAGCGCGGTCAATATCGTCAAGACCACCACCTCGTTGGCCACCGGTGGAGCCATTTCAGGAAACGTCACTGCGGACCGGTGCACGTTCGATGGCAACTCGGCCATCGCGTTTGGTGATGATTCCGTGGCCTTGGGGGGAGCGATCTCGGGCGATGTGGTGAATCTGACTGGCTGCAGTTTCTCCTCCAACGAGTCGAGCGCGAGGGGTGCCCCCGGCATTTCGTCAGGTGGCGCGGTCTGCGGCGGCGCCGTTTCGGCGGCAAACTGTTATTTCACTAGAAACAAGGGCGGCACCGGAAAAATCGAGGATGATGGGACCGGCGAGGGCGGCGGCGGCGCGGTTTTCGTCTCCAAGGGAAAATCCACTCTGGCAAACTGCGCCTTCGTGAAAAACACCAGTCTGGTCCGTGGCGGCGCCATCCAGAGCGGCACCAGCAAGAACACTGACTCCCTCATCGTCTCCAACTGCACCTTCCTGGACAATGGCGTAATCGACGGCTTCCGTGGAGCCGCCCTCTCCTGCGGGGGTGTTGTTAGGATTCTCAACAACATCTTCTGGTACACCACCCCAGCCGCCGGTGGATTTGATCAGGAAAATCTGATCCACGTCGTTCTTCACGGCGTCCTGAGAAACGCGGCTGTCAATTATCCCACTCCTGCCACGATCGCCCCAAACATCGTGAAAGGCGTGGGCATTCCGCTTTCCCGCTCGATCACGGATTTTGTCGGGGACATCTTCCTCGGCAATCTTTCGGCCACGATTCTGACTGGAGATCCGCTGTTTGTGAATGCGTCGGATCCCGATGGTGCTGACAATAAGTGGGGCACCGCCGATGACGGCCTGCGCCCGGGTCCCGGCAGCCCTGCCATCATCTCGGCCAAGGACCCTCGCCTGCCCGGCCCCACGAACATCCTGCCAAAGGACGTTCTGGACATCGATGGGGATGGCGACGTCGCCGAGTTCCTTCCCCTGGATGCTCTCGGTTTCGTCCGCGTCCAGCAGTCCTACGTGGATCTCGGACCCTACGAATTCGGAATGGAAGTCCAGACCCCTGAAATCTCGGTCTCCTTCACTGGAGGTGCCGAGCTTTCCGACGGCGCGTCGGCTTCCTTCGGTTCCGTGGCGAAAGGACGCACCCTCAAGAAATCCTTTACCATCAAAAACGTCGGAACGGGCGTCCTCAAAAACATCTCCTTCACCACCAGCGGTTCGGCGGCCTTCACACTGAAAACCCCCAAAGTCAACAGCCTCAGGCCTGGAACGAGCATGAACCTCATCGTCAGCTTCAAAGCCACCGCCAAGGGCAAGCGATCCGCCACCATTCTCATCGCCAGCAACGACGCGAACGAGAGCCCCTTCGACATCCGCCTGCGTGGCACCGGAGTCCTCAAGTCCGCGTCGTTTAACGCTCCGAGTTCCGCCTCGCTGGCGTCGCTGGTCTTCCCGCATGCCACCTCCTCCGATCTGTCTTCCGCTGCGGCCACCACCACCACCACCGTCGCCGCCGATGGTTCGAAATACCTCGTCCTCACGGTCCGCAAATCCGCAGATTGGAGCCTGGAAAAGCACACCGTCGAAGTCTCCTCGAATCTATTGGACTGGTATAGCGGCACTCATCACACCACCACCTTGTTGAACAGCCCCACCACTCTGAGCGTCCGCGACAATACCCCGCTCACTCAGGGCGAAAAGCGCTTCATCCGCCTCAGGTAACGGGTAAATCCCAATTCTACACCGCCTCCCTTGATCGCACCGTTCTACCGCCACAGCTTCAGCCACGGCTGCGCGGAGGGCCGACTGCCTTCCTCAGCCAGCGCGTCCCAGGCACCGAAATAACAGACACCAGAGATCGGCTTAATCTCTTACAGATCCGCCCAACCCCATTCAACATGGGGAAAACTGCTCCGCCTCCTCCAAATGGGCGGGCTTTTTGTGAAACCGCGAGCAATGACCCCATTTGTTTGTTTTAAATCGCCGCCAACACTTTCTTCGCGGCGCGAGCCTGCGGATGGGTGCGTTCGTAGGGAGACTCACCTGCGGCCAGACGGAACAGCCGTTCGGAACGATTGCGTATAGCCTGACGGATCAAGTATCCGGCCGATACCGCCGTGGCGGCAATCAATGTGATTTTTTCAATGTGTTTCATGATTTTTTAAAAGTCTCAAATTCAAGACCCACTGACCCCGTCGCACGACGAACCAACCAGTGAATCCACGATGAAAGTAAAATATGCGGAGTTGATGGCAAGCCTCAAGAACAACTTTGCAACAACTATTTCACTAAAAAAATCTTCCTAGCAGCCAATCCTGCGTGTCAACAAGCTACGAGTCTCCCGGGTTTTCCAGATTCCATCATCGGGAAACCGCTCTTCGAACACTGGATCGAACATCTCCAGAATTCGGTGACAGGGGCACAAAAACCGAGAATACCCGGATCGAGACACTCCCCCCCAACGAACGGCAAGACAAGAAGGTCTGTTGGGGAAGCCTGCTTGCCAACGCCTGGCGGAACGCTTAACTACGGGAAAGCCTTATGAAACATGCCCTCCTTCTCTGCCTCTGCGCCCTTCTCACCGCCTGCGGCACCGGCAGCGGTCCCACCGTGACCAGCGGCCCGCCCGCCCAAGCCGGATTCGGCTTTCTGCCGGAAAAATCGGGAAAAGGCGCGCTTTTCCAATACTATCAGCCGAACGCCGGTTCCAAATGGCGGAACAACTGGACCTCGCGCCTCGATCTCACCGGCGTTTCCTGGAACGACTCGCGCACCGCCACGCTCATCGCTCCGAGCTACATCGTCATGGCCGCGCATTTCATCCGTCCGTCCACCGTGCCGGTCATTTTCCATGACAAGCAGGGAAATCGCCACGAACGCCTCATCGGTGCAGTTAGGAGACTGAACGTCGGCGATGTCGCCGTTGCGAAACTCAACCTTCCCCTGCCACCGGAAATCAAATGCTACCGCTTCGCAAATGCCAGCGAAGCCACCATCGGCCGCCCCGTGATCGTTTCCGACCAGACTCAAACGCTCTCTGTCCACCGCCTTGCCGCAGTTTCCGGTGCCATCGTCCAGTTCGACTATTTCACCAACCTAAATCCCATCTATCGGCGTAATCTGATCGTCGGCGACAGCGGAAACCCCTCGTTCCTGCTGGTGAACGATGATCTCCGGCTACTCGAAACCCACACCACCGGCGGCCCCGGCGCCGGGCCTAACTACTCTGACTCCGCCGTGCAAACCGCCATCCGCGACGCCATCACCGGGATGGGAAACTGATCACCACCACGCAAGCGACCCACTTTTTGGGAAAGATAAAAATCACTTGCTCTCTATGCCAAATGGCGTAATGTTTACGCCGTATGGCAATCCAATATCCACGTAAACGCAGACCCAAAGGAGATGTCGCAATCGATCCTGTGGGTGAGCCCATCACCAAGGTGGAGTCCCCGGTTGCAACTTATGGTGCCTCCGGGCCGTTGGTGGCTGAGGTGTTTGATCACTGGATTTCCGTTTTACAGAACCTCGGCGTGAAGACCTCCGCTGCGGCTGGAAGCACTTTGGCACAAATCCGTGAAGCACTCCGCCAAGGCGTGCCGCGGAACGCGTTCGAGAGTCTTCGGGATGATCTCGGCGTTTCCACGGAAGAATTCGCGGAAATCCTCGGCATCCCCACACGCACTCTTGCTAGACGCACGGATCGTTTCAAACCGGATGAATCCGAGCGTTTGTTGCGGGTCGGATCGGTGGTTCAAAAAGCGCTGGATGTGTTGGAAGACAAGGAGTCCACCCGCCGCTGGATGACGCAGCCAAAGCGCGCGCTGGGCGGTCTCACACCGCTGCGCTGCTGTGACACGGAGATCGGCGCGCGGGAGGTGGAGGGTTTGTTAGGCAGGATCGAGCACGGCGTTTTCTCATGACCCGCGCGTTCCGGCTGTGTAAGACGAAATTTCTAACGTCCGCGTTCTCCGGCGAGGGCGCACGCCTGAACGGCGGCCGTTGGAACTCGCCGGGGCTGGCCGTGGTGTACACGTCGTCCTCGCTCTCGCTGGCGACTCTGGAAGTGCTTGTCCATCTGGAAGACCCGGATGCATTCGCCCGTTTGTTTTCCTGGATCCCGCTGGAAATCCCCGAAAACACCATCGAAACCCTGGACGAATCCAAGCTCCCCACCGGCTGGTGCGCGGACGAAACCAGCATTTCCTCACGGTCCATCGGCGATGCGTGGCTGCGCACTCTGCGCACCGCGGTCCTGGCCGTTCCATCGGTTATAACCCCGGACGAATGGAACTATCTGCTCAATCCAGCGCATCCACGTTTTCCCGAAATCCAAATCGGCGGGGCGAGATCCTTCCGGCCGGATCCGAGGTTGGCCGGATGATGGGGTTATTTCACCGCCTCGCGGATCTGGATGCGGCGCAGCGAGACCTCTTTCACATCGCCCAGCGCCTCCCCGGCACGCAGCAGCACGCCGTTGGTGAAACGGAGCGTATCTCCGTGGGCGTTGATTTCAGAAACGAGGTGGCATCGCACCGACTCGATGGGCGGGTGGTCATGGGTTCCATCGGCTCGGTTTTGTTAGCCTGCATGCCCTCCAGCAGACGGAGGGGGGAGCGGGACAAGCCAATGTCCCGTTCCTATCTCTATCATGGACTTTGTCTCGAATCCCAATCGATGGTGTTTCTTCCGGCAGAGTCCATAAGGTCCCGGCTCCTTATGCCGGAAAATCATTGGCCGCTCGATTGGAAATCTCCATCAGTGAGAAATGCCCGCGCTTCTCCTACGAGGAAGAGCGAGCCCGCGACGAGCACGGGATCCTGATGGGAAATGGCGGCGGTGAAGGCATTTTCAAGGGTGCCGAAGATCCGGTGGGGCGGGGCGTTTTCCGGGAGGTGGGTGGCAAGGTCTGCGGGAGTGACGGCGCGCGCTGTATCGACGGGGCAGAGGAAAATTTCCGAAGCGAGCGGCGCAAGGATTTCCAGGATGCCGCGGATGTCCTTACCGCCGACGGCGCTGAAGACGAGCGCGGCTTTTTTTCCGGGGTAGAAGGCGCGCCAGGTGGCTGCCAGGACTTCGGCGGATTGCGGATTGTGCGCGCCGTCCAGCACGATGCCGGGGCGGATGACTTCGAAGCGACCGGGCCAATCGACGCTGGTGAGCCCGTAGCGCACGCTGTCCGAGCTGAGCTGGAATCCGGCGCGGTGGCAGGCGGTGACGGCTAGGGCGGCATTCCATTTCTGGTGCTCGCCGGCGAGAGCCATCGGATAGCCTAGCAGCGGTTCCTCGATGAACTCGATGGGCGCGCGGAGTTCGTTGGCTTCCTTTTCGAGGACGAAGCGCACGCCGGGTGTCTGCGGGGCGGAGATGATGGGCTTACCGGGGACGAAGATGCCGGCCTTTTCCAGTGCGATCTTCTCAAGCGTGTCGCCGAGCCACTGCATGTGATCAAGGCCGATGGGGGTGATGGCGCAGATGTCTGCGGGAACGGCGGTGGTGGCGTCGAGCCTTCCGCCCATGCCGGTTTCCAGGACGATGACCTCGCATTCGCATTTTCTGAACCAGCGCATGGCGAGGACGACGGTGATTTCAAAAAACGTGGGGTGAGTTTCCATCCTCTCACAGATTTCCCGCAGCTCGGTGAGCATGGCGGCGCATGAGTCCTCGGGGATCTCGCGGCCGGAGACCTTGATGCGCTCGCGGTAGTCGATGAGATGGGGTGAGGTGAAAAGCCCGCAGCGTTTCCCGCAGGCGCGGGCGATGCTATCGATCATGGCGCAGGTGCTGCCTTTTCCGTTAGTCCCGGCGACGTGAATGACGGTCACGCCATGGGCCGGATGGGCGAGATACTCCTTGAGCAGGTGGCGCGGTCCGTCCAGCCCGAGTTTGATCCCGAACATCTGGGTGGAAAACAGCCAATCAATCGCCTCGCGGTAGTGCATTGTGAAGCTCCATGCATCACCCGGATTCCGGCGTCTGCCAAGCAGTCAATTTCACCAATCGGCGTGGGAACTCGGAGTGTGTTCGTCCGAGCTAGAGAGGGAGCAGGTCATGTAGAGCTGGCCGGTCGGGGGGAAGATGTCCGGGACGGGGCATTTGTAGGTGCCGCCGGCGGCGCATGTGGCGATGCCGCGCGCCTGATCGTAGAGTTTCTGCTCGATGTAGCCCTTGTTGTAAAGATGGGTGGCGATGTCCTGCGTGCCGTTTTCCGCGTAAGGACGGCCGCCGTAGTTGTAGTCGTAAAGGAATTGATAGGAACGGGTGGCGGCTTGGACATTGCGGAGGGTGAGAACGCAGCCCGCGCGGTCGCTGCCGCGTTTCCAAGCACGGGAACCGATGAACAGGATGGAGATAAGGGACAGGAGTGCGACAATGACGACGGTGAGCTCGAGCAAGCTCATACCGCGGTGCCGCACAACCCGGGGGGGGAGTTGTGTGATCATGTGTAGGGGGGAGACGCACGCACCCTAACCCGATTCTGGCGAAATGGAACTACGTCATCGCGGGTGAAGCGCTGGCTTCTATCAAAGTTCCTTGATCCAGAGATTCGCAAAATCGGCGGACGTGCCGTGATGCTGGAGTCCGATTTTTCCGCGTGTGGGCACATCCGGCAGCCGGGCGTTTTCGATGACGACGCGGCCATTGAGCGAGACGGTGACTCTATCGCCGATCATGGTGATCATGGTGCGGTTCCAATCGCCAGGCGTGCGGTCCGCCTTCACCTTGGGAGTTGCGGATGCACGAACTTCCGCAGAAACCGCGGGATCGGTGCGGTAGCCGTGGATTTCGCCAGAGCCGATGCTCCAGTTCCAGAGATTGACCTGGCTCTTGATGTCGCCGCGGAGATAGATGCCGCTGTCGAGATCCTCGATTTCCACGAGTTCGGGCTGACCGTCGGCTCCGATTTTGTTATTTCCGTCCGCTAGGACAACGGGTTGGAATTTCTGCGGACCACGGCCGGCCCAGCGCCAGTCGAAGACGAGGGTGAAATTTCCGTATTCCTTCTGGGACCAGAGATCGGAGGCATCGCCGGGTTTGCCGAGGTGTTTGAGAATGCCGTTTCCTGTGGTCCACTCGCCAGTGGTATCGGGCTCGGGTTTCCATCCGGCGAGGGTTTTCCCGTCGAAGATCCGGGTGAATCCGGCGGCTCTCACGCCATCGACATTCGCCATGGGAGGAACCTCGCCGATCTGGATGTTCCGGAACGCGACGCGGTCTCCGTGGCCGAGCCAGGCGATGTGGCCGGAGCGGCGTTTCACGCCTTCGTGGGTGGGATTGGCGGTGCTCAGATCGTCGAGATTGGTGCGGAGGATGATTTCTCCGTTGAGATCGACGGTGACGTTAGATCCCAGCACGCTGACGCGCTCGTGATTCCATTCTCCGACGGGTTTCAGTCCAGCCTTTCTAGCAGCAGCCAGTTTGTAAAGCGAGCCGTTGGACTGATCCTCCTTGAGGGATTTCGCCTTGGGTGCGGAATTGTCGAGGATCTGGATTTCCATGCCGGTGTGGGCGCCGCCGCCATCGCCCGGATAGTGGATTCCGAGCCCGCTGTTTCCTCCCGGCGGCAGCTTGAACTCGAAATCCAGGATATAGCTGGAATAGGTCTTTTCGCTAACCAGGTTCCTGCCCTCGGGGGTGCAAACGATGGCCCCGTGCTCCACCAGATAGCCCCCGCCTTTCCATCCAGTCAGGTCCTTGCCATTGAAAAGTGGATGCATCAAGGGACCTTCCGCCGCAAAGGCGTGCGCGGACATCAACAGGGCGGCAAATAGGAATTTCATGGAAATGGAGGCTGTTAGAATAGGAAGAGCGCGAAACGGGCATCAGGTCACAGCAACCTGCTAACCCACGTCGAGCGCTATTCCAAGACGGAAGATTCCACCGGGCCTCAGCGGTCGGCGGCAAGCGCGTCCATCAGATAGCGCGCGGGGCGGAAGTTCTCGATGAGCACCTCGTTCTGGCTGCCGCGCTTCATGCGGACCTGGCTGATGTTGAAATTCGGCGTCTTGTGCGGCGCGAAGAGGATGTCGTCGTGCGTGGAGTTTTCGTGTTTTTTGAACATGCTGGGCAGGATGTCTCCGCCGAGATGGTCATCGCGACCGGTGGCGAGATGGCAGGTTCCGAGGACCTTTTCATCCTGAATGTCCGCGCCGGAAACGGGAAGGACCTGCGTGCCGAAACCGAGTTCGCCAAGGGTGCCGGTCATCGGGTCGTCGAGAAGCCGGGCATTGTGAGCATCAATGGTGGCTTGGTTTCCCTGAATGAGGGTGGAATGGACAATGCAGCGGTTTTTGACGTCTAGCACACCGAGTGTGCCGTCTTCATATTTCATCGGAAACTGTCCGCGCGCGTCTCTTGGCACAAAGTAAACCTCACCGGCGGGAAGGTTTGCGATATCGGGCTTTTTTCCCAAACAAAGGCCGTGGGACTTTTGCGCGTCCTGGCCGTTCAGACCGAGCCATGCGGTCAGGACGCGGCCATCCTCGAGAGCGAAGTCGATTTCAATCGAGTCGGCGTTGCTCAGTGCAACGCGGAGCCGCTCGGCATCGCCGGAGACTTCGTGATAGTCCACTGCGAGGCCGGAGTTGAGAATGATGTCGTTGAGCCCGTGCAGTGTGGCGCCGCGGAATCCGTATTCCCTGCACTTGGCAGTTAGGGGGGCGGTGGCGGAGAAAGTGGAGATGCAGAGGATGAGGTCGTAGTTCGGATAGATGTCCCGATCAAGGGAGAGGCGGTTGCCGGCGGTGTCCCAGACGTCGTCTGTGAGATCAAGGTTCGAGCCGTGGGTGCAGCGGAAAGCGAACATTTCCCCGCCGGTCATGCCGAGGTCTTCGAGCGCCCCGTTTTGCAAACTTTGATAGAAATGCTTGTGCGCGTTTTTCTGAACCGGGAAGCCAGTCTGCTGCAGGAAGGCGAAGTCCTTGATGAATGCGGCGGGCTCGTCGAAGTCGATCAGGATGCAGACGCGGCAGCCTTTCGTGGGGGCGAAGACCGTGCCTAGCAGCCGGACAAGATTGAATTTGGGAAACTTGCGGTTTTCCGGATGGAGGAGGATTTCCTCGTCATAATACTCGGGAAGTAAGGGTGCTGTGATGCTCGACATAGTTCAGCATCCTATAACCAATGTCCTTCCCCGCAAGAGGCGAATCCGGGAAATTCGACGGAGCTGTCAACCTGCTTCGCCGCCGTTTTCCCTCATTTCCGCCAATACCGAGGACATGTCCGCCAGAGTTTCCCACAACGCTCTGACGACGTAAAACGGGGCACCACAGCGCGCGACGAGCGCCAGGCAATCTGACGGACGCGCGTCCAGTTCGATGATCTTGCGCTCCATGATTTCGTTTTCGGCCTCCAGAATGAGCCGGGCGTAGTAGATTTCCTGATCCATCCGCACGATGATTGCCCGCAAGATTTTTGCGCCGAACGCTTCCAGAGTCAGGAGGAACAGATCGTGCGTCAGCGGCCGCGGGGGAAGCTGACCACTCAGTGATGCGTTGATGGACGCGCCGACTGCCGGGTCGATGTAGAAAACGATGGCCTTGGATCCGTCCCCTAGGAAAACGGCGCAGCCTGCTTGGGTGGGGAGCAGGGCGATCGGCTCGACGCGGACGAGATTCGGCATGTCAAAGTATCGACCGCTGCGGTGGCTTTTCCAAGGGGAAATGCCCAGTCCCCGATTCGATGCGCAAATCGACAGTGGCCTCCACCGCGCGAATCATGCGGGACGGATGCCCTGAGGGAATTCCTCTTCGCTGGGACGGGCTCAACCGCCTGTTGGAACGGCGGCTGCGTTTGTAGTTTAACCCTTCAGGGTGTCTTCCGGGCGGCACGAAGACGACCTCAAGGGCTGGGCTACGAACCCATCGGCGGCGGCGTGGGTTTGCCGGTTTCCGGCTGGCCGGCGATGAGCTGGGCTAACAATTCGCCGCCTTGCGGGAGGACGGTGAGTTTGGCTCCGCTGCTAACGACTTTCTGCGTTTCAAGGATCTCGAACATGGCTTCGGAAACCTCGCGGTCCCGGGAAATCTGTTGGAGTGCCTGACCGACGATCTGCGGGCGGATGGCGGCGGCTTTGGCAAACTCGACGGCAGCCTGGCGCTCGGCGGTGCTGGTGATGATGCTGACTTGGTTGGCTCCGTCCTGTTTGATGGCGGAGGTGACCTGGCGCAGGCGGTTGACGACTTTGCTCTCGATCTGGCGGATCATGCCGATGTCGCGGAAGTGGACTTTCCGGATGTAGATGGAGCCGAGTTTGTAGCCCCATTCGTGGGATTTCGGGGAAACTTCGTTGCGCACCGTATCGCTCATGGAGTGGCGGTTCACCATCATGGTGGCGAGCGGCATATTGCTGAGGCAGCGGACGGCGGAGTTGCTGACGTTGGCGGATAGAGAGCCGCGCGGATCGCTGTTTTTGAACAGATAGGCGACGGGATCGCTGATGAACATTTCATGCCAGATGCCGATGCCCATGGGCGCGCCTTCTTCCGAGTTCACAGGCTGGCTGCGGAGGTATTCCTGGTCCATCCGCATGTCGAGGACGTGGCATTGGCCGAGCCAGTTCACGATGAAGGCGGCGGGGCCGAGTTTGAATGGAAGGATGTGCAGGCCGGGCTCGTCGATGGTGGCTAACACTTTTCCGAAGAGCACATAGACGTTGCACTGGCGCTCGTTGACGATGGCGTAGAGGCCGAGCATGCGGCAGACGCCAAGGAAGAGCGGGAAGGCGATGGCGCAACCCACGAAGGAAATGGCGGTGGCGATGAGGAAGTTCATTTTTTGGATTCCACGAAGACTTGATGGGCTTTGTCGAAAAGCGAGAGACGGACGTTGCGGATGTAGGCGCGGAGGGCGTCGGGGCCGTGGCGTTTCAGATCGGCGAGCTGGGCGGCGAGGCGGACGAGCGGCTCGACTTCGGCCTGGGCCTTGAGGGTTTCGATTTCCACGGCGCGTCTGGATTGCACGATTTTCTGGTCGGCGGAGGCTTGGGCGAGGGAAATGTCGGAGGATACCTGGTTGTAGGCGGTGTTGATGGCGGCGAGCGCGGACTCGACTTCTGGCGGCGGATCGATGCCGGTGATGAGCGTGGCATCCAGCACCATGCCGTAGCGGGCGGCGGACGAGAGGCATTCCTTGTCCATGTGCTCGTTGAGGTCGCGGAGGTTTTTCCGGAGGTCGTTGATGGAAATGCCGATGACGGCGGAGCTATCCGGGCTGCCGTCTTCATTGGGGATGGCGGGGGCCTCGAAATTGGCGATGCGCTCGCGCAGCACGGAGACGAAGTAGCCCATGACATGGGCGAAGGGGTTTTTAATGCCGAAGAGGAAGGCGTAGAGATTGCGCTCGGAAACGCGGTAGCGGATCTGCCCGGTAAGGCCGGTGTTGAGCTGGTCCTTGGTGACGGCTTCGAGCATGGTGCCGTTGTAATTAGCGGATGGATCCTCGGGGTCCCACGCCATGTTCACGGTCTCGGTGGCGACGGAGATTTTATGAATGCGCTCCCACGGCCATTTGAAATACGGTCCACCGGGCTGGATGACGCGGACCTGCGGATAGACGTAGCGGTTTTTCTGATCGGGGTTGAGCGATTCCGAGATCGGGTCGTCGAGGGTGGTCAGGTCACCGACGCGCTCGGCGCGGCCGAAGCGGGTTTTCACCGCGCGTTCGTTCTGGGCGACGGTGTAGATGCCCGCGACGAGGTAGCGCATGGCGAACCAGAGCAGGAAACCAAAAATGCAGCCGAGAATGATAGCCATGGGAAAGAGAATTGATCTGTCCGCAGGCTCGCGGGCTGGCTGCTGGATGACAAGAAATAACGCGGAGATTGGAATCTGCGGGGGATTTTCATACGGAGGAGCGCGATCTTGGCGAGGCGAATGCTGTGAATCATATTTGATTCACGATGAAAACCGCCACCGTCAGAGAGCTGCGCACGGAATTCCCCCGGCTGGAAGCATTGTTGAGCGAGGGGGAATCCATCGCCATCACGAAGCACAAGCGGATCGTAGCAAAATTAGTGCCGGCGGACCGGGCGGAGGCACCTGATTTCAAAGCCCGTTTCGGCGGAGTTTCGCCGACAGCGGGCCGACGGGAAGACAGCGCGGTGACATTGCTGTCCGGAGATCGTGGAGAATGATTTTCTGCGATTCCAGTTTTCTGATCGCACTGATTTTAAAGACGGATTTTTTCCACGACGGAGCGGCGGCGCTTGCGGCGAAATTCACGGAAAGCATTCCCTTTACGCTGCTGGCCGAGTTGGAAGTGAGCAACACGATCCGCCGCGCCTTGCGGGAAAAAACCATCACCCGCGCGGAGCATGACATGGCATTTCTCCAGATCGAAATGGATCTGGCAGATCGCATTCTAGCAAAAAGCGACGTTCCGCAGAGTGAGCTTTACCGCAAGGCCCGCGAGCTATCCAAAAAGCACACCCCCACGATCCCGGCTCGCCCGCTGGACATCCTCCACACGGCGGCGGCGCTCATTCTCGGCGCGGATGTGTCCTGTTCATTTGATCGCCGCCAGCGGGATCTGGCGAAAGCGGCGGGATTGAAACTGCTGCCGCTGAGGCTGCCAAAGTAGGGACGGGGGATTTTTACACCGGATTCATCAAGTGTTCACAAATGCGGGGTAGAAAAGCCATGTGCTTTCTCGGTCAGAAATTCCTCCGATCCGCCCGTTTTCGCGGCGAACCTGTCCGCTGAATCGGGGCTTTCCGGCCGCCGCGCTGTTTTTTCAGGGAATCCCGCCTTGCCATCACTGGGAAAAGCGTGCATAGCCCGCCCCCCTTCCCACGGAGGTCCACCCCATTCCCTTGTTCTCATGTCTCTGAAAATTCGCAATCTCGCCATTATCGCCCACGTTGACCATGGGAAAACCACCCTCGTTGACCAACTCCTCCAGGCCGGCGGCACTTACCGCGAGAACCAGGCCACCACCGAGCGCGCCATGGACTCCATGGACCTCGAACGGGAAAAAGGCATCACCATCAAGGCGAAAAACACCGCCATTCTCTGGGAAGGCTACACCATCAATATCGTCGATACCCCAGGCCACGCCGACTTCGGCGCCGAGGTGGAGCGAGTCATGAAAATGGTCGATGGGGTGCTCCTCGTCGTCGATGCATCCGGCGGCCCGCAGGCGCAAACCCGCTTCGTGCTCCGCAAGGCAATGCAAGAAGGTCTCAAGCCCATCGTCGTCATCAACAAGATCGACCGACCGCTTTCCGACGCCAAGAAGGTCCACGACCAAGTCCTCGAACTCTTTCTCGACCTCGACGCCGATGAAGAGCAGTTCAACGCCCCCTTCGTCTATGGTTCCGCTCGCGACGGTTATTTCATGGATCATCCCGATGACGAGCGGAAAGACTGCATTCCTCTGCTCAAGAAAATCGTCCAGTTCATCCCCGAGCCGAAAGCCGATCCCGAGGCCCCGTTCCTCATGCTCGTTTCTAACATCGAGTGGGACGAATACGTCGGTCGTGTCGCTGTCGGCAAGGTTCTCGGCGGCAGCGTGAAAAAAGGTGACACCATTTACCTCCTCCGTGGAGATGGTACGAAAGTGCAATCGAAGGTGATGAAAACCTTCACCTACTCCGGCCTCGCCACCGCCGACTCCGACGGTTGCGGCGCAGGCGGCATCGTCGGCATCGCCGCTGGTATTGAAAATATCGACATCGGCGAAACCATCGCCGGCAGCGCCGAGCAGGAGCCGCTTCCTTTCGTCGCCATCGACCCGCCGACCGTGTCGATGCAGTTCTCTATCAACGACGGTCCGCTCGCCGGAAAAGAAGGCAAGCACGTCACTTCCCGCGCCATCCGCGAGCGTTTGATGCGCGAGTTGAAAACCAACATTTCGATTCAAGTCGAGGACACCGACATGTCCGGCGTCTTCAACGTTTCCGCCCGCGGAGCCATGCAGATCGCCGTTCTCGTCGAGCAAATGCGCCGCGAAGGATTCGAGGTTCTCGTTTCCCGTCCGGTCGTGATCTATCGCCGCGATGACGCGGGAAAACTCCTCGAACCTTTCGAAACCCTCTACGTGGAAGCTCCCGGCGACTACACCCAAGGCATCCTGAAAATCCTCATGAACCGCAAGGGCCTCATGGAGCACATGGACACCGAGGCATCCGGCCGCGTCTTCATCCAGGCCACCATCCCGACCCGCGGCCTGATCGGCTTCGAAACCGAGCTCGTCAACCTGACGTCCGGCCACGGCATCATGTCCCATCTTTTCAAGGAATACGCCTTGCACGCCGGGGACATCCAGAATCGCACCACCGGCACACTCGTTTCCATGGATGCCGGTACCGCCACCCCGTTCTCCCTGCAAACGCTCGAAGAACGCGGCATCCTCTTCGTCGCTCCTGGCGATGCGGTTTACGGCGGCATGCTCGTCGGTGAAAATCCACGCGTCGGCGACCTTCCTGTCAATCCCGTGAAGGAAAAGCACCTCGACAACATGCGTTCGTCGGGCAAGGACAAAACCTCCAAGCTTACTCCCGCTCTCCGTTTCTCGCTTGAGCGCGCCATCGAATACATCGATGCCGACGAGCTCGTCGAGGCCACCCCGCTCAACATCCGCCTCCGCAAGCGCATCCTCGACGCCAACGCCCGCAAGCGCGCCTCCAAAGGCCCAAGCGTCGAAGACCGCAGCGCCCGCTAACACCGGGAGCGCGGACTTCAGTCCGCCCGTCTCATTTCAAAAAGCCTCTCGTGAAAACGAGGGGCTTTTTTCGTTAGTCTTTCCCTCACGGTGCCTTCACCTCATCCCAAGTCTTCGACCACAGCGCGAGCGCATCTCCCAGATCGTCGATGGGTTCGCATTTCGCGAAGACGGCTTCGTCAGGGAAGAGCGCGGCGTTTCCGCGGAAGTCCTCGCTGAGGAGCTTATAGGCGGAGCTGTTGGGCGAGCGCCCGGCGATGGCCTGCATGTTCTGCGCGGAGTGCGCGGGATCGGTGATGAAGTTGATGAACTGGTGCGCGAGTTCCCCATTTTTGGAGTCCTTTGTGATGCAGAGGTCGTCGCAGGAGAACGCGGCACCTTCCTGCGGGATACGGACGACGATGTCTTCGTTTTCCTCGGCGACTTGCAAGAGATCGCTGGGGTAGCCTTGCACGAGGTGGAACTCGCCGGACGCGATGCCGCTCTTGTATTGCTCGCTATCGAACTTCGCGATATTCCGCTTCCAGCGGCGGGCGACTTCGCGGGCTTTCGCGAGTTCGCCGGGGTTGGTGGAGTTCAGATGGAAACCGAGCGATAGCAGCGCCGCGCCGAGGACCTCGCGCATGTCGTCTAGCAAGGTGATGCGGCCTTTGAGCGCGGGGCGGTCGAACATTTCATAGGAGGCCATGGGGTTTTCCACCTTGCTGGCGAGCCAGGCGATGCTGGTGCAGGCCATCAGATAGGGAACGGAGTGGGTCATCTGCGGATCGAGCGCGCGCTTGAGGTAGGCGGCATCGATGTGTTTGATGTTGGGGATTTTCGCTAGATCGAGGGGCAGCAGAAGTTTCTCACGGACGAGGGCTTTCACCATGTAGGAGGACGGAGTGAGCAGGTCATAGCCGGTGGCTCCGGCGGTGAGTTTGGCTAACATCGCTTCGTTTGAGTCGAAGGTATCGATTTCCAGTTGGCAGCCGGCGGATTTCTCGAAGCTGGCGACGAGTTTCGGATCGACGTAATCCGCCCAGGTGTAAATGCGCAGGGTGGTGGCCGAGCTCTTGTTACAGGAGGAAAGGGCGGAGGCGGCGAGGGCGGCCGTGGTGGTGGCGAGGAAATGGCGGCGTTTCATGGAATAGGGATAGAAGAACCATGAAATGTGCCGCTTGCCCATGAAATTTCGCGGGCTTGCGGTCATGGGCGGTGCGGCTAAAGTCCGGGAAATGAGTCGCAGATCGAGAAGACGAAACGCCGCCAACGGTGGTGGATGGTGGGGCCGGGCGGTGGTGGTTTTCCTGATCGTCTGTGTGCTCGGAGTGGGCGTGGGCTATGCAATGCTGCGCCACTACCTGCACAGCGATTCGTTCCGGAAATTTCTATCCGTAGAGGCCGGCGACATGGCCGGAGTGACCGGCGGTTTCGCGCCCTTCCGCTGGGACGGACTGGCGGTGGAGACGGATTCGTTCGAGGCGAAGGGCGAGGGACTGGTGACCGGCCTGCGGGCGGACGGGCTGCATACGGAAGTGGGATTCGGTGGCGTGAGCCGGGGCGTGTGGGAGATCAAGGGCACCAGCTTGAAGCGGCTGGAGGTTTTTGTGGATGCCACCAAGACCGTCACTGAAACCGTCACCGCCGAGGTGAAGCGCGATGCGGAGAAGCCGGTCGTCGTGAAATCCGGCTGGCTGCCGAGGGACGCGGAATTGCAGGGAATCGACGTGGATGAGGTGGTGGTGCGGGCGAATCTCCTGGAAGGCCCGGCCATGGCGTCCGGCATGACCGTACATGTCGAGCCAGCCAGCGGGAAAAACGCCTACCGCGCTGAGGTGAAGGGAGGGACGGTGCGCCTGCCGTTCCAGATCCTGCCGGAAATCCGGCTCGACCAACTGAAGCTGCGCTATCAGGACGGCGGGGTTTTTCTCACCGATGCAACGGTGCTGGCTTGGAAAAACGGCCGCATCGAGGGATCGGGCGAGTGGGATCTGAAATCGCGGCAGTTTTCAATGGAAGGCGGGGCTTCAGGGATGGCGTGTGAAGACATTTTCAGTGAAGACTGGGCGAAACGCATGACCGGCGATGTCGCGTCCACCTTCGCCATGGACAATTCCACCGGCACTCCGACCGCCCGTGGGAAACTGACCATCCAAGGCGGCGTGCTCACTGCCCTGCCGATGCTCGATGCGCTGGCGGCCTACGCGGACACCCGTCGTTTCCGGGTCCTGCAACTCAACGAAGCGCACACCGACTGGCGCTGGAAAACAGGCGAGCTCAACCTAACCAATCTCGTGCTTTCCAGCGATGGCCTCGTCCGCCTCGAAGGCACCATCACCATTCGCGGGCGGAACATCGACGGCATTTTCCGCCTCGGCCTCGCACCCGGCACACTGGCCACCATCCCCGGCGCGGAGACGGATGTTTTCATCCCCGGCGAACGCGGCCTCCTGTGGAGCCCGCTGCGGATCACCGGCACGCTGGACGATCCCAAGGAAGATCTCACCGACCGCCTCATCGCCGCAGCCGGACTGCGGATGTTCGATCAGATTCCGGAGACCGGCGAGAAGGTCATCAAGTTCACCCGATCGGTCCTCGGTGATGATCCTAACAAGGCGATCAACAAGGGCGTGAAGATCATCGAGCAGGGCACCGGCATCCTCCGCGAGGCCAGCGGAGTGCTGGATGGTTTCCTCGGTGGAGGAAGCGGGGACGAAAAGCCAAAGGATGAAAAAAAATGAGCGCGCGCGTTTCCCTCATCGTTCCGGCGCACAACGAGTCGGCGTTTTTATCGGCCTGCCTGGAAGCGGCAAGGAATGCTGGTGAGCGGATCGGTGGTGATCTGGAAATCGTGGTGGTGCTGAACCGCTGCACGGATGACACGGAGGAAATCGCGCGCCGCCACGGCTGCACCATCGTCCGCGAGGATGCGAAAAATCTTTCCCTCATCCGCAATGCCGGTGCCGCTGCGGCCTCGGGTGAGGTCATCGTCACCTGCGATGCGGACAGCCGGATGCATCGGGAAAGTTTCCGCGAAATCCTGCGCCATCTGGACACGGGGCGCGTTGTCGGTGGCGGGGCGTTGGTGCTGCCGGAGCGGTGGTCGCTTGGGATCGTCGCCAGTGGTTTTGCGATTCTGCCCTACATCGCGCTTACCGGAGTGAGCTTCGGGATGTTCTGGTGTCGCAGGAGTGACTTTGACGCGATCGGTGGTTTTGACGATCGTTTCGTCTCCGTGGAGGACATCGATTTCGCCCGGCGGCTGAAAAAACATGGCCGCGGATCCGGCCGGAAATGGGGCACGCTTTTCTGCGCGCCGCTGGTCACCTCGTGCCGGAAGTTCGACCAGTTCGGCGATTGGTACCTTTTTAAGAACCCCGCATTCGTCCGCAAAGTGTTCCGTGGAGATGACCGGAAAGCGGCCGATCATTTCTGGTATGACGTGCGTTCCTAGCCTTTACATGCAGCGTGCGACACAAACTGTTATCAGTTAAGCCGATTCGGCCGGTCACTTTTCGGAACGATCGGGAATTTATGCCTTTAGGTATTATGGCGGTTCTGTCACACGTCCTGGTTTGAGCGTATGAAAATTACGCGAGAAGGTTCCTGTGTTTACTTCGTGTTGGCACGTTGTATGCAATCCATCACTCCAGAGCGACATTACATGTTTGTGATTTCACAACATCGAAATAATCAGGGAAACCGGCCGAAGGCCTTTACGTTGATCGAAACGGTCACGGTCATTGCTGTCCTGGTGATCCTGATGACAGCCGGGCTGAGCCTTTTGAGTGGAAGCGGTTCGCAATCGCGCAAGGCGGGCACGGACATGATCAGCGGACTCATCGAGCAAGCGCGCACCATCGCCATCACCACCCGCACCGATGTCGTTATCGCCATCGCGGAGCCGGGTGATCTTCCAGGCGGAGACGAAAGGTGCCGGTTGGGACTTTTCCGCCTGAGGAAACCAGTGGCGGGCGCACCGCCGCCGACGACCGAGAAGTATGATCTCATCGCCCGTTGGCAGACATTAAACACTGGCGTGGTGCTGCTAGGCGGTAAGGTCGGCAAAGTCCCCAATCCCTTGGATGAGGACAAAGTGCCCATCGTTTACGGTCCGTCGGCCAAGGAAATCACCCTCAACGCCCACATCATCAAGATCAACTCAAGAGGCGCGCTGATTCTTCCGAAGGGCTCGGACCCGATCACCTTCCGCATCGCGGAGGGCGGCTACCGTGGAGGCAAGGCAGCTCCTAACATCCGCGCGGACAAGAAGGTTTCCGAAAACCTCCTAAAAATCGGCCGTGTCACCGCCCGGCCCTTCCGCATCGACTAATCATGAAAATCCCGCGCATCAGGAAATCCGGACAGAGTGGCTCCTCTCTCATTGAGGTGGTCATCGCCGTCGGCGTGATGGCGGTCGCGGTTCCGCTCGTTTTTGGAGCCCTGGCCGAATCAGGAAAGAGCGGCCTGTCCGC
The DNA here is from genome assembly GCA_038204755.1 of Verrucomicrobiales bacterium. Lineage (GTDB taxonomy): Bacteria > Verrucomicrobiota > Verrucomicrobiia > Verrucomicrobiales > Akkermansiaceae > Luteolibacter. Next base: position 103 of record JBBRCO010000065.1, on the reverse strand, counting down.
AGAGGCGGAAACCCGCAGCGCCTGGATGGTCCCGATCTGCATGAATGAGATCCGCGCCTCGCGCGAGGGGCACTCGGAGTATTTCACCCCCACTGTCACCGGG
>JBBRCO010000064.1:0-20431 GCA_038204755.1 Verrucomicrobiales bacterium | reverse complement strand
ATGAACCGGTTGCGCGGGGTGGAGGGGGCGGAGGCGGGAGAAGAGGCTTTTGAGGAGTTGCTGGAATTCGTCAGAGGCAAAAACCTGGCGGCGGCGGAGAGCTTGGAAAGCCGCAAGGACGGAATCCTGTCGTTCCCCCGGCTCAACCTGCCGGCGACGCACAATGTGACGTTACTGTGCACCAACCATCTCCAAAACGTGATGCGCAATTCGCGCGGAATGATCGGTAAGGTGTGCGGCTGGAATGCGAAGACCGACCAACTGACGCGATGGATGGGAGTAGCGCTGCTGCGGGCCCAGGAAGGCTTCCGGCGGGTCCGGGGGCACAAGGAGCTGGGTGCCCTGGCCACCGCGCTCGGACGGGCTGGCTCCGCCGACGTGTCGCGACGCTCCTCGTCGGCTACGCCAGCCCGTCCGAGCGCGGGAGAGAATTTCGAGCTTGCAAGTGAGATCGGATTCTCATATCGAATGTCCATCAGCCAGCCCGCTGAGATTCTAACGATTTAACGGAAAGAAAAATTTCCCCGCTGGCCAGCAAGATGCCGTCCCGCACAGCGGTACGGAACATGCCCGTGATGTCAGCCGCGACTTGATTGGTCGTTGTGGTGGATCGCTTCGGAGAAGGGGCGTCATTTTGTTGCTTCACACTTTTTCCCATCCCCGGCGTTTTCTTCGTCGTCTTCTTCTCCGAGCTCCACCCAGCGCGAATGTCATCCCGAAACTTCCGGATGTCGGATTTGGTGATGGATTCAAGACGCTCTTCGGCTTTGGAAGCAAAATATGCGAGGAACAGATCGACGCTGAATTTGTACCGCTTCTGTGTAGCCGGTTTGGTTTCGCACTTGGAATCCAACCAGTCCTCGGCCCAGCTGCGAACGGTGTAGAACTTCAAGACCTCACCCGTGGAGACCTCCACAAGGCGCGAGAGCAGGAGCCGACCACGCGCTTCCGACAATTCCCCTTTGGCTGCCGCATCTGCGGCTTCTACGAGAATCGCATAGGCTTTTGCTCCCTTGTCCCCGGTCGTGCCGGCCAATTTCAGGTCCCGCGCTTCAAAGCGGTCAGCCTCGACCTGCGCTTCCCCCTTCTTGGTCTTCTTCGTGGACTTTTTCAGCCGGCGAATGGTTCCGTCGGGCTGTGGGACATCATAGGCGGCGTAATAAATGGGGGATTCTTTACGTTTGAAAATCGTGGCCATGGGAGTGGATTGGTGAGGATGGAACGGGTGGTATGGAGGTGATAACAAAAATGAGAACGTTCATGCTGTTTTTACTGTCTCATGCTGTTCTCACTTCCCTTATAATACATGGAATCCGTTGACTGTCAACACTTGAGAAGCGTTTCCTGGGTTCGAGTCCCAGTCCTTGTAATTCCTTCACAACTGATTCACTTTGAATTGGTCGCCATGTTTCCTCTGAATCAGAAAATTCAGTTAGTGTATAAAACCGCGCGTTGCGTTTGCATTTGACCGATGCGTTCCACATGTGTCCGCAATGGCGATGTCTGCGGATTGAAACCATCGGTTGTGACCTTCCCGGTGCCCAGCAGCGCACGACGGACAACGGGCCTGTTTTTGAATATTCCCGTCCGCTGGCCCGCTTGGACTGGAGAGACCAAGTCATACCAAGCAAGCTCTCCGTGCGCCGGGTGGCTTTGCCCGCCATCGATCCCGGCGACGTAGCGGAGCTGCTCGCCCACCGGCGTTTCGCCCTTCCTTCAATCCGCGGTGCGGGTGCGTCTCATGGCTTTACTCCCAGTAAGACGGCGGCGATGATCCGCTTTGTCCGATGGAAGCCAGCACCGACCAATTCATCCGCTATCTCGCCACCGAGCGCGGGCTTTCCGACGCCTACCAATCTTCAGTGCGGCAGACACTGGACGCGCTGGCAGGCTGGGTGAAAATGCACGGGACCACACTGCGAGACCTGGGCACGGATGAGCTGGCGGCGTTTCTAAGTGAGCGGAAAAAGAACAGACTGAACGCCGCCTCGCTGCGGATCACGACCGTGCATCTCAAGGTGTTTTTCCGCTGGCTGACGGCGAAGGGAAAGCTGGAGATGGACCCGGCGGAACCGCTGCTGGCTCCGAAGCCGGACATGTCTCTGCCGGAAACCCTGCATGCATCGGAGGTGGTGAAATTGCTGGAATCCATCGACCCCGCGCAGCCGCTTGGCAGGCGGGATCTGGCGATTCTGGAGCTGTTTTACTCGTCCGGTCTGCGGCTATCGGAACTGTGCAAGGCGCGGCTGGAGATGCTGAGTTTTGAGGAAGGATTCATCCGTGTGACCGGCAAGGGCGGAAAAACCCGGATCGTCCGGGTGGGGACAAAAGCGTTGGAAGCGATCAACGATTATTTGCGGAACGAGCGGCCGGGTTTGGTGAGAAAAAAAACGACGTCACACGTTTTTCTCAGCGTTCGAGGCACCCTGCTCTCGCCGGACCGGGTGCGGCAGATCGTGAAGGAGCGGGCGAAGTTCGCGGGAATCGAGCAGAACATCTATCCGCATCTGCTGCGGCATTCGTTCGCGACGCATCTGCTGGAGGGCGGCGCGGACCTGCGGATCATCCAGGAGCTGCTAGGCCATGCGGATATTTCCACGACGCAGATTTACACGCATGTGGACCGGCAGCGGCTGAAGGCCGTGCACAAGCAGTTTCATCCGCGGGGGTGACACAGACATTCCTGTCTGTTCTTTGAGAGGCGGTGGCTTGTGAAAAAACAGGCAGGAATGTCCTTGGATGAACACGCGCCGCAGGTGACCCTGAGGAGGCGGTGGCTTGTGAAAGAACAGACAGGAATGTCTGTATCACGCCAGAATAGACAGGAATGTCTGTATCACGCCAGAACGGGCATGAATGTCTGCTTCACTTTTGGACGGGAAGCTCTGCGCCGCTGGGAGTGGCGTAGGGCTTGATTTCCAGCGGTGCGGAAGCCGGAGCCGGTTCAGCAGGTTTCTCGACCGGCGCGGGTATGGCTTTCGGTGCTTCCGGCGCGGGAACGGCGGGCGGATTCACTGCCGGGGTAATGGCTGTAGGCACCGCAGGCGTGACCGTGGCGGGCACGCCGTCGAGGCGGACGGCTTGGAAAAGCAGGTTGTAATTGTGGCGCAGCGCGGCGGGGAACGAAACGCGTCCAGCTTCGACGATGTTTTCGCGCAGCATCTTTGCGGATAGATCGGAAACGAGGTCGGCACCAATCTGCACGGCCCGCTCGGGGCCGCTGACGATCTGTTTGCTGGCTTCGTTCGTGCCGAGGATCACGTCACTGGTGATGGACTGGCCTTGGATGGCGATATTCGACTGGGCGGAGGCGATCATGCCTTTCGAGTTCACCGTGATTTCCAGAATGGCATGATCGTCGGACGCCAGCCAACCGCGGACGTGGTCGATGCGGACTGAAACAAAAATCCCACCGTCTGGCGTGGGGCTGACCTCGGGTTTGTAGGTCCGGTAGCCGGAGCCAGAAAGCGGGTATTCGGCGGATTGGTTACCGCGCTTGGTCCAGCCGCCGAGGTTTTTTCCGAATGAATCCACGTCTATCTCCACGCCGGCCATCGAGAACAGGGCGGTGGAAAAAAGTGCGCTGAGGAACAAAAATGTCGGTTTCATGAAAATGGGAGGCTGTGGCCGCCGGGTGATACTCCGGCAGGCGTGATTTTATTCGAAAAATTCCGGCGGAGCGACCGGGTTCACCGAGCCGAAAAGCCGCTCGACCTGAGCCTGCGCCTTCGACTTGTGCACATCCTTGATGTAAGCCGCCACGGTGCCAAGAGCCGCGACGAGCGCTCCCCAGTCATCACCGTAACCGACACCCGGGAGAATGTCCGGGATCAAGTCTGTCGGTAAAACGAGGTAGCCGAGTGCGCCAACGATGACGCCCTTCGCCCACGTTGGCGTGTCCTTGTCCTGCAAGCAGTAGAAGAGGATGAGCGCCGTCAGCAGCGTCTTCCGACCGGCGCTGAGGGTGGCTTTTTTCAAGGTGCGCCAAAGCCTCGGCCCGGAATACCAGTGCGGGGCCGACAAGCGGCCGGGCAATGGAGGAACGTCTGACATGCGCGAAAAATGCACACGTTTCCCCCTCCGGGCAAGCACAAGCGCGCTTCAGTGAATCCAGCGGTTGCACGCGGGCGGGCGAGTCGCTAGCGTGCCGCCGTGATTCGTCCTGTCGATGTGTTCCTGGAATTTCTCGAAGCTGAACAAGCCCGCGGCGTGAGCCATGTGCATCTCGACGAAGGCGCGCGCGACGCGCTGCGCGGGCTGTTTGAAAAATCCCGTCCCGGGGCGAAAAACGTCGTAAGGGAACCTGCCGTGCGAGTGGAAATGCCGGTGGCCCCCCCCGCCGCGCCGGTCTCGTTGGAGATCACGATGGAAAGCACCACCCGCGTCGGAAAACTGTCCGACTTGCGGCGTCAAGCGGAGAACTGGGGTCCGGCGAAGGCGCTCGGCACGCTGCGGGAGACGATGGTTTTCGCCACGGGAAATCCAGAGGCGCGCGCGATGCTCATCGGCGAGGCACCGGGCTATCAGGAGGAGAAGGAGCGTGAGCCGTTCGTCGGCCCTGCCGGGCAGAAGCTGAATGATATTCTCAAGGCGATGGGGATTTCCCGCGAGGAAGTCTATATTTCCAACATCGTAAAATTCCGTCCCGCGACGCCGAAGCAGACGACCAACAACCGCAAGCCGTCGCCCGAGGAAATGGCGGTGTGCATGCCCTTCGTGCGGGCGGAAATCAGCATCATCCAGCCGGAAATCATCATCGCCCTCGGCGGCACCGCAGCGGAGGGATTGCTCGGTCTGGAAGGTGCCTTCACCTCGATGCGTGGCAAGTGGCATGACTTCGAGGGCACTCCAGTCCGTGTGACCTATCACCCCAGCTATCTGCTGCAAAGCGGCGGCAGCAATCCGGTAAAGCGTCAGGTCTGGGAGGACATGCTCGCGGCGATGGAGAAACTCGGCCTGCCGATTTCCGAGAAGCAGCGCGGCTATTTCCTACCCAAGGCGTGACACAGGCATTCCTGCCGGTTCTTCGGACGGGGGCTTGTGAAAGAACAGGCAGCAATACCCGCATCACACCGGCTTCTCTCCCAGAATCTTGATCGGATACGGCTGCTTTTTCCGGCGCAGTCCGAACTGTCTCACCGCATGCCGTTGCAAATGCGCCTTGGCGTCCTCGACATCGTCGGTGAAAAAGATCAGCTCGGGATCATCCGGACTGATGGTCCCCTCCTCCGCCATCCGATAGACAAAGTCCATCAGCGGCTGCCAGTAGTCCTTGCCCATCAGAATGATCGGGAAAACCTTCAGTTTCCCGGTCTGGATGAGCGTCATGGTCTCAAACATCTCATCCAGCGTGCCCGCTCCTCCCGGCATGACGATGAAGGCGTAGGAATATTTCACGAGCACCACCTTGCGGGTGAAAAAGTATTTCATCGTGACCGATCTGTGGACGTAGGGATTCAGCGCTTGCTCGAAGGGCAGTTCGATGTTCACCCCTAACGCACGCCCTCCGGCTTCGAAAGCGCCCTGGTTTCCCGCTTGCATGATGCCCGGCCCACCGCCGGTGATGACGGTGAAACCGAGTTGGGCGCAGGCCTCACCCATTTTCCGCGCCATTTCGTAGTATTGGCTTCCCGGCTTCGTTCTGGCGGAACCGAAGATCGTCACGCAGGGACCCGCGAAATGCAGCGCACGGAAGCCCCGCAGGAGATCACGAGCCACCCGGAACAACGTCGCCAGATCCCGCATGCGGGTCCCTGGACCTGATAGAAGCGAATGATCCGGCGACTCCAGTTCGAAGATCTCCTGCTTGATGATTTCCTCCTCGGTGATGGCGTGCTCCTCGACGGGCTCCGGCAGTTTCTGGGAAATGGGCGAACTCACGATCAAGGGTTAGCACTGATTTCCCCAGGAAGGAAAAACGAAAAACGCGGCGACCTCCTTTGGCGAGGGCGTTTGGTTTGAACTCCGCGAGCACTTGAACGATGGACGTTCGAGAAAGTCCAAAACAGAAGACCTGAAAAATGCTGCGTTGGACTTGTTTCCTGGAGTTTCGATTCCGGCCACCGGGAACAAGGGAGACTGCGAAGTCAGTGAAACCAGCGCTCCGCCCGCCGCCTAACACGTCAATTTCGAGAACTCCCTCAATACCGCCGATCTGCTCCACCACAAAAAAGCCACCCTGCGCGCCACCGACCTCGTCCTCAAAGCCCGCATCTTTCCATGACCCCTCCAGCCAAACGCTCCAGCACGGGGACTATGACGATGCATTGCCGCTTGAGTTTTCACGACCCGGCAGGCAGCTTTCCGGCGCATCCATGAAATTCCACGCACCGCTTTTCGCCCTCGCCTTGATTGCCTGCCTTGACGCGGCCGAAGAAGTTCCAAAAGTTTTCGAAGGCCTGTTGGAGCAGAACTCCGCGGTGCGCGGCCAGATCGGCGTGGTCCTGCCGCCGCCTGAGATCGACAAATATGTCGCCAAGGTGGAAGCCGCAGCCCGCAAGGATCCCAAATGGTTCCGCGAGTTTTCCGGCCAGGCCAAGCCCGGTGCCCCCCTGCCCTACGACGAACGTCTCGGCCTCACCAAAGAGGAATACGACGAGTATTTGAAACTCTGGAACCAGCGCGCTTTCAAGTCCATCGAGGATGTCATGCTGCTGCTCCGCAACAGTGCGGAAAACACCTGGACGCTGAGTGCCACCGGCACGGGCAGCACGCTCACCACCCTCCGCTACATGGCCAAGGAGGATCTTTTCCGCTCCCCGAACGGCGAGCTCAAGCGTCTCAAGGACATTGAGGCGGAACCTTCCAGCATTCTCGGCGAGTGGACCGGACACGAGTGGAAATTCGAAGAGGAAACCGGACTCGGCAAAGTGAAGGAAAATTTCGCCGTCGGCCGGTTCGCGGATAACAAATTCGGACTCATCGTCTATCGGGCGCAGGAGCTTTCGAGCGAAGGCACGCGCCTTCTCGACAAGAGCCTCGTCATCCGCTTCCCGCTCGGAAAAGCTGGCCAGGCCAAGGATCCCGCTGCCACGCCCGCCGCTCCGAAAGCTTCTGCCAAGGCGCCTGCGAAACCTGCCACGAAGAAAAAGTAAACCATGGATGACGAAGCCCCGATTGGCGAAAAACGCCGGGGTTACCGCCGCTGGGCGTGGCTCGTGCCGACGCTGCTGATCCTGCCGGTCCTTGCATTTTTTCTCAGCAATCTCTGGCTCGCCACCCCCTGGGCGCGACGCTGGATCGCCGCGAAAATCGAACGTGCCACCGGTCTTGACACCCGTATCGGCAGCGTCACCTGGTCTCCGTGGAATGGCGCATCCCTCCACGCCGTGGAGCTCCTGCAACCCGCCGCCCTCCGCGCTGCAATCCCGAAACCCTTCGCCCGCATCGATGGCATCCAGCTCGCTCCCGTCTGGCGTGCCTGGCTCCGCGGCCGGCTCGAAGTGCGCTCCATCACGCTGGACACACCCGATCTAACCGCCCCGCTCGAACTCCTTTCCTACCTGTCAGGTAGCCAGGCGAAACCCTCGCCTCCGCCAGCAGCCACTCCGCCATTGGCCGCGCAAGCCGTCCCACCTGCCGCGAATCCACCACCTCAAAATCCAACCGCCCCCACGCCTCCCGTCGCAGTCGCAGCACCTCCCGCCATCCCTCCGCAGCCGACCGGCTGGCTGCATTTGAAAAACGCTTCGTTTTCCATCGTCTCCATCAGCCGCAGCCACCCGCTGTTGGAAATCGCCCACGCCACAGGCTCGCTGCCGATCGGTGGAGATCCCGCCCGGTCCGTTCTAAAAATAGACTCCATCTCGTTCGGCGGAAAACGGACCTTCTCCGATCTATCAGCGGAGATCGATTGGAAATTCCCCGCCCTTTCGCTCAGGCCCGTCACGCTGGAATTCCAAGGGCTCAAGTTCCTCGTCGCCGGCAAGGTCGCCCCGCTGGCAGGCCTGCCCGTCCAGCTCGAGGCGCAGATTCCGAAACAGCCGTTAGCCAAAACAATGCTGCCTTTCAATGGGGATGTCCAGGCAGCCGCCATCGGTGCCAACGCCGGTTTCCGCGGCCTGCTGCTCGCCCCCGGAACCTGGCAGGGCGATTTCGTCGCGGAAACAGTCGAGCCATCGTTCCATCTATCCGGGCATGAGGCGGAGTTTGATCGTGGCAGCGCCGTCACCGTCCTGCGCGGCGGACTGCTCTCCTGTGTCGATGCCCGCCTGATCGGCGACGAGCTCTCGGTGTTAGGCAACGCGACCGTGCTCGCCAACGGCATGGCCGCCGGAGTCGTCCGCATCGTCGCACCGCCCGATAGCGTGAACACCATCGTCAAACAGGTGTTCCCCAGCATCCAGGATCCCTCCCTCACCCCACTCAGCACGCCGCAGCGCAGCGCCTTTGATCTGGAAGCCTTCGGCACCATCAGCCAGCCTTACCTCCGGCTTGGCAAGGACGGCCCGGTCCTGAGTTTGAAAAAAGAAAATCCACCGCCATGAGAATCATCGCCGGAAAAGCCGGCCGCATCGCCATCAAGGTGCCGTCCGCAGTTGCCCGTCCCACCACCGATTTCGTCCGCCAGGCGGTTTTCAACATCCTCGGTGAAAAAGTGGAGAACGCCCGCGTGCTCGATCTCTTCGCCGGCTCCGGCGCGCTCGGCCTCGAAGCCCTCAGCCGTGGTGCCGCCACCTGCACCTTCGTGGACGAACACCGCCAGGCCACACAGGTCATCATTGAAAACCTCGCCAAAGCCCGCCTCGCCGGTGGCCACCCGGTAAAAGCCGAAGTTCAGCTTTTCCTCAAGCGCGACGCTGCGACCTACGACCTCATCTTCGCCGATCCGCCATACTGGAAATACTACGGTGATCAGGACCACGTCACCGACCTCCTGAAAAGCGCCCTCATTCCACCGCGTCTGGCACCTGACGGCTGGTTCATCGCCGAAGTCTCCGCCAATCAGAAATCCCCCGAAGCGGATAGTTTCACCCTCGTCGCCCGTCGCGAATACGGCAGCAGTGCGATCCTGATTTACCGCACAAAGTAGTCCAGGACTTCAGTCCGCCCATTCAAATTCAAGACGAAGAACGGACTGAAGTCCTCGACTACTCTTCTCCCGCCGCCTATCCTCCTCTCCGATGCGTTTCACCCTCGCCCTCGCGACCTATCGGCTGCTGCTGCCACTGCTTTTTCTAGCGGCTTTTCCCGGATGGATCGTGAAAATGCTCCGGCGCGGCGGCTTCGGCACCCGCTTGGGAGAGCGCGCGGCGGTTTACACACAAGCCGGCGATTTCGAACCTTGCGGCGCGGTGCACGTCCACGCCGTGAGCGTCGGCGAATCACTGCTCGCCCTCAAGCTCATCCGCGAGTGGCTGTTGCGCGAGCCGGACCGCCGTTTCGTGCTCGCCACCGCCACCGCCACCGGACACGCCGTCGCCACAGACGCGGAGATTCCGAGTCTGCGGGTCACCTATTCGCCATTGGATTTCCCGTCGATGGTCCGGCGCTACCTCGGGCGCTTCGAGCCCTCGCAGATCGTGCTCATCGAGGGCGAGGTCTGGCCGCACTTGTTGCTCGCTTGCCAAAACCGCGGCATCCCCGTGCGCCTCGTCAATGCCCGGATGTCTCCGCGCTCGGCCCGGCGCTATCGGAAATTTGCGCCGTGGATCGGCTCGCTTTTTGCGATGTTGGACGCCGTTGCGATTCAAGAACCCGATGACGCCCAAATCTGGCAGGACCTCGGAGTCGCGCCCGAGCGCATCCACAACACCGGCAGCCTCAAGTTCGATCCTGACAGCGGCGCACGTCCCGCCACCCGGCCCGAGTTCCAACAGATGCTCGCCGCCTTCGGAGAAAGCCGCCCTATCATCCTCGCCGCCAGCACGTTTCCTGAGGAGGAAACTCTAATGGCGGAGGCAATCAGAACCGCTAGCCCTGATGCACTCGCTGTCATCGTCCCCCGCCACGCCGAGCGCCGCCTGGAAGTGAAAACGGAGCTCGAACATGCCGGATTCGAAGTCATCCTGCGTTCGGCTTTCTCCCCGGCCCGCGATTTTAAAAACGCCTGTCTCGTCATCGATACCACCGGCGAGCTGCGCGATTGGACGGCGCACGCGGACGTCGTCATCATCGGAAAAAGTTTCCTCTCCACCGGCGGCCAGAATCCCTGCGAAGCCATCCTCGCCGGCAAGCCGATCATCACCGGCCCGCACATGGAGAATTTCCAGCCCCTCGCCTCACGCCTCATTGCCGACGGCGGCTGCCTGCTGGCCTGCGGTGCCACCACACTCTCCCAAGCCATCCTAACCGCCCTCGATTCCAGCAAGGCGGAAATTATAACCGCGAGCGCCAGTGCTCTGCTAGTCCACCACAAAGGGGCGACGCGAAGGATCGTGAGCCTCCTGCGAAACGGCTGAAACCGGGTGCGACCTGTTGCACGCCGCCCGCATTTCCCATCTGAGAAGCGGCCGAGATTTGATGAAAAGCGGAGTTTGTCATTTTCAAATCAGCACCATAGGATTCGCGCCGTGAGTGATTCTGAAAACGACCCTTTGAGCAGCCTACTGTCCAGCTTTGCCCTCGGACCCGCCTGGGCGCGTGCCGCCGGCGACCAACAAGAGCGCAAACCGAAGGCGTTTTCAGGTGACGGCGACCGTCCTCCAAGGCGCGACGACCGCGGTGGCGGAAACAGGGATCGTGATGGCGGATCGCGGGGCCGCGACGGTGGTGGGCGCAGGGAATTTCAAGGACGTGGCGGCAATTTCAACGACCGCCGCGACGGACCACCACGCCAGGAAGAGGCCCCGCCGGCCGAGGGCGTGCGGGTGACGATCGCTCCAGATCCGCAGGCCGTGCATCTCATCGGCAAGGAAGTCCACGCCGTGGCGCGGGTCTATCCGTTATTCGATGTGGCGAAGATTTTGTTAGCGGAGAAAGCGCGCTGTCGTGCGGTTTTCGAAACAGCGGAACCCCACGCCCCACTGATCCGCGGAAAGCTGGATGAATGCGTTTTCCTCACCCGCGAGGAGGCCGTGCGGCATCTTTGGAACTCGGACCTGCGCAATGAGCTCATCGAAGAGGAAACCATCGAAGTCGATCCGCCGACCGGCAACTTCCAGGCGATCGCCCGCTGCGGGATCTCCGGCGAGTGGCTGGGCCCTGTCAATTTCCATTCCTATCAGACGAACCTGCGCCGCTTGCACCGCGAGCGTTTCGCGAACATGCCGTTCGAAATCTATTCGTCCAAAGTCCGCACCGAGCGCGGCGAGGAGGCGGTGAACGCCTGGCTGGAAACGATGAAAAAGAAAACCCGCTGGCGCCTGAAGGGCGACGGTGATGACGCATGGATCGACGACCGCGCGGAGGCCGAGCGTGCCATCGCGGCGCGTTGTTTCGACAAGGCATTCGAGGAAAGCCGCAAGGCCGAGGTGTCCGGCGCGGTCTCCGCTAAAAATCTATCACCTTCGCTGCTGACTTCTTTGAAACTCTCGGGCGGCCACGCGCGGAAACATCCGGCGATCCTGATTCCCGCCGTCTGCCGCGCGATCGAGGCCGAGCATCTCCCCGTTTTCAAACGCCAGGGCAAGCTCCACACCGGTCCGGCGCGGCCGCATCCGCTGCCGCTGAACGCCGTCCTGGCGGAACGGCCGGGCGTCATGGTCGCTTGGATCCGCGAGAATAAACCTGCCAAGCTCGAAGGCCTGTGGAAAGCCGTGCTGCCGGAAGGCAGCACCGCGCCACCCGCAGAATACGCCGCCGATCTTTTCTGGCTGCTCCATCAGGGCCACATTCTGCTCTATACCGACGATATGCTCGTGGTGCAGGAATCCCGTGAAGCGAGCGTTCCCGATGCCAATGGCGAGCCGAAGAAGAAAAAGAAAAAAAAGAAAAAAAAGGCCAAGGTGCCGGGTGCTGTTGAAGGTGAAAACCTCTCCATCGCGGAGACGGTGAGTGAAGAAACTTCCACAGCATCTGAGACCGCTCCTGCCGAGCCGCTAGTGGAAACTTTGGCGGAAACTCCGGTTGAAACAGTTGCTGAACCTGTCGGCGAAGCGGAGATTCCAGTAGCAGAATCGGCCGTAGAAATTGAACCGCCGGAGAAAAAAGAGCCGGAAGAACCCGCGAACTAACTCGACTGCGGAATTCATTCCGCCAGTCGCTGCGAGAGCGGCGGAATTGCGGATTTTCCCATGCCCTTGGCCATTCATGGACAGACGGAATAAATTTCGCGGTCCACCCTTGGATCTCATTGCTTCCACATTGGCGGACTACCGTCCGCGCTCCCGGTGTAGGGTCACAGCGGCTCGCTACGGCGCTTCCGCTTCTCAAACAGAATCGTCTCGCGATAGCCGGCGGCTCGGGCGAGTTCGATGGCCCGCGGGAAATCCCGCGCGACTTCGCACGGGCGGTGCGAGTCGGATGAAATCACCAGCCCGATGCCCGCCGAGCAGGCGAGTTCCAGAAACCGCGGCGTCGGATAAGCTTCGGCGCACGGCTTTTGCCAGCCGGCGGTGTTGAGCTCGATCACACTGCCGGACGCGGCGATCGCATCAATGGCCGGTTCGTAATAGCGGTCAAGGTCGCCGGGAGGGACATGCGCGAATTTTTTCACCAGATCCGGGTGGCCGAGGATGTCGAAAATTCCGCTCCCGGCCATTTCCGCGTAGGTTCTCCAATAGTGCGCCCAGACGGCGTCCACGTCGCACTCCGCCCAGCGGCCGAGCCATTTCGGGTTGTCGAAATCCCAGTCGCCGAGGTAGTGGATGGAGCCGATCAGATAGTCCCAGTCATGGCGCGAGGCGAGCTCGCCGATCCAATTTTCACAGCCGTTCACCCAGTCGCACTCCAGCCCGGCGCGGATTGGAATCCGCCCGGCGGCACGGGCACGCGCGCGTTCGATCCATTGGAAATACTCCGGCAGTTCCGTGGAGAGCATGCGCCAGTCGTCGAAGGGTTCCGGCAAGCATGGCGCGTGATCGGAGATTCCGTATTCGGTGACCCCCGCTGCGAGCGCAGCGTCCACGTATTGTTCCGGCTCGCCTTCCGCATGGTGACAAAGCGGCGTGTGGGTGTGGTAATCTGCGGGCACTTCGGTGTTTGAGGATGAATCCGGTTGAACGGACGCAGAAAGCCATACTAGACTCCGCTCATGGTGCAAGCACCAGCCCTTTCCATGACCGATTTCCCCATAGAGACGCTGCCCGGCAATCGCGTTACCCACTACCTTCTCGAACAGCTCCGCCGCCATCCGAAACGGGTGGTTTTCACCGAAGGAGAAGACATTCGCGTGATCAAGGCGGCTGAAATGCTGGTGAAGGAGGAGGTCGTGGCCCCCATCCTGCTCGGCAACCGCGTCCGCATCAAAGCGCTGGCTGCGGAAAATTCCGTTTCGCTGCAATTCGTCCATATCATCGATCCGCCGCTGGCTTCGGACTTCGGGCTGTTCTGCCAGCGCGTGGAAAACATGGCCCGCTACCGGACACTGCAGCTTGGCAAACCGGAGGAAATCGTCGCCCGCCCGAGTTATTTCGGGGCGTTGATGGTGCAATACGGTCAGGCGGACGCCATCGTCGGCGGCAATCTTTCCATGCCGGCCGCTTTTTTCCGCGCCCTGCTGCACACAATCAAGCCGCTGCCGAACGTCCCGAAAATCTTCGGCGTCACCCTGCTCACCGGACCTCATCTCAAGCACCTCGGCGGTGACGGCATCCTGTTCCTCGCCGACTGCGGCCTGATCCCGAACCCGGACGTCAGCGAACTCGCGGCCATCGCGCTCGAAACCGGGAAACTGGCGCGCCATTTCCTTGGCCGCAAACCGCTCGTCGCCATGCTCAGCCACTCGACCAAAGGCTCGGCCAACACGCCGGACGCCCGCCGCATGGCTGCCGCCGCATCGCTGGCGCAGGATGAGGCGATCCGCCAGTTTCTCGACATCAGCATCGAAGGTGAGCTCCAGGCGGACGTCGCCCTCGACCCTGAAGCTGCGGAAACCAAGATGCCCGCCGCCGAGACCCGGCCGACGGCAGACGTGCTCGTTTTCCCGAATCTGGACGCCGCGCACATTTCCCTGAAGCTGCTCCAGCACGTCGCCGGAGCCCAGAACTACGGGCAATTGATCCTCGGCCTCTCCCGTCCCGCTGCCCAGGTGCCGCGCACCGCCACGGTGGAAACGATTTTCGGCACCGCCGCCGCCATCGCAGTGGAGGCCATCAAGTTCCACCAGCTCTATCCGGACGGCGATTTTTAGAAAACGGCGTTCCCTGCCCGATTCCGACCGAAGCCACCGACTCCCCGAGCCTTCCGCAGGTTAGATTGACGCCCGTACGGGTCTCAGCTATTTGTGCAGGGTAATGTTTACTCGGAGTTTCAGCATTCTCACACTTGCACTCGCCCTCGCCCTCGCGTTCATCGGCCCGGCCGATGCGCAACTGGCCACCTCCCTCAGCCTCAACAAGAATCAATACCTCGCCGGGGAGCCGGTGCTCGCCACCGTCACCATTACCAACCACGCCGGTAAGGACATCACCTTCGTTGGCAGCGGCCGCACCCAGTGGCTGGATTTCCTCATCAAGGACGGCCGCGGCGATTCCGTCACTCCGCGGAGGAATACGACGTTTGGGAAAATGACCATCAAGGCCGGTGAGTCGCTCGCCCGCCAGGTCGATCTCGGCCAGCATTTCATTCTCACCGAGCAGGGAAATTTCTCGGTCGGGGCCATCATCCGCATGCCGGGTGAGATCACCGAGGGCACCGGCACCAACCGCGTGCTCTTCAATCAAAGCCCGGGCCTGCTCTACTGGTCGCAAACCGTCGGCATTTCCGGTGGATCCGCACAGACCCGAAAATTTCGCCTCCTCAACTTCGCCGGTGACCAGAAAAGCCAGCTTTACGCCCAAGTCGTCAATGAGCGCACCGGCCAGTTCGTCCGCACCTTCCTGCTCGGCGATGTCCTGATGCTGCGAAAACCGCTCGTCACCGTGGACAGCAAGCAGTGCATGCACGTCATGTTCCTCGCCACGCCGACGATGTGGGTTCATTGCACCATCGATACCGACGGTAAACTCGTCAACCGCGAGATCCATCAGCGCGGCAGCCAGGGCGACCCGCAGCTCCTCACTTTCGGCGACGGAACCGTCCGCGTCTCTAATAGTATTCCTTACGATCAAAAGGCCGCTGCCGAAGCAAAAGCGAAGATCCGCAAGGTCTCCGAGCGTCCTCCCATCACCTATTGAGGCTCCCGTTCTGATGGAAGTTTCACTTTTATGGCAAATGGTCTTTACAATTTTAAAAATATCAATATATCTTAATTGTTTTTGAAACCTTTGTTTCTTATGAAAGCTCTTTCCCAAATCTTTATCGCCGCCACGCTCTGTTTCTTCAGCGGCATCGCCCAAGCGGGCAACTTCAGAACCGTCGTCATCGACCCCGGTCACGGCGGTCACGACAACGGCGGCCAGTGGGGCCGGGTCTATGAAAAGCACCTCGCGCTCGACACCGCCTACCGCCTCGAAGGCAAGTTGAAGGCGCTCGGTTATAACACGGTGATGACACGCCGCAGCGATTACTTCATCTCCCTGCCCCAACGCGTCAGCACTGCCAACAGCTACCGCAACGCCATCTTCGTCAGCATCCATTACAACTACACCTGGAAACAGGAAGTCAGCGGGCTGGAAACCTTCTACTATAGCGCGGAAAGTAAGCCCCTCGCCGATTGCGTCCACAACAACCTCATCCGCCGCACCCGCACGGTGGACCGCAAGGTGAAATATGCCCGATTCTATGTCATCCGGAACGCCAAGCTTCCCGCCGTCCTCGTCGAGGGCGGATTTGTCAGCAATTCTCCCGAGCGCGACCGCATGAAATCCGCCTGGTTCCGCGAATCCATCGCACAAGGCATCGTCGATGGCATCCAGCGCTACCGCCGCGGAATGTGATCAACATTTTTGACTGCGATGCTTTGAATTCGGTCTAGTTTTCCGCATGGGCGCAGTCACCATCTCTGAAATGCTCGCAGCGGAAGCCGCTGCCAAGTCCAACGGCTGGACGGAAAAGCAGCTACTCAACCTTGCGGGTGAACGGCTCGGAATCGCCATCGGCCGCTATTTCCCCCACCCGGGCACGGTCGTCGGGTATCTCGGAAAAGGCCACAACGCGGGCGATACGCTGGTCGCCCTGAGAATCCTGCGCGACCGCTTTAAATGGAAAATCGCCGTCCGCAGCGCGTTTCCCCTCCAGGATTTCGCCCCACTCACACTGAAAAAATGGGACGAACTCGGCCTCCGTCTGCCGCTCGACCGGATACCCGCCTGGCGCGACCTTGACGGGCCACTGCTTTTTCTGGACGGACTGCTCGGCAGCGGCGGCTCCGGCACCCTGCGAGGTTCGTTGCTGCCACTTGCCCAGGAAATGGAATGGCTCCGTCAAATTGCCGGAGCACGCGTCGCGGCGGTCGATCTGCCGTCCGGGATCGATCCGGATTCCGGCGAAATTTCCGCAGACACCGTCACCGCCGATGTCACCTTCATGATCGCCAATGCGAAAGCCGGGCTGCTCCGCGGACGTGCGGCCGCCGCGACCGGAGCGCTGGTGCTGGTGCCCGTGGAATGCCTGACAGTCGGAGGCTCGTCCGGGATGAAAGCGATCACTCCGCAAACTTTGGATGCTGGAAAAATACCTCGCCCGTTCGATTTCCACAAGGGCATGGCCGGCCGCGTCGCCATTCTAGCAGGCTCCGGGCGCTTCACCGGCGCGGCGGTGCTGGCCGCCACCGGGGCGCTGCGGGGCGGGGCCGGGTTGATCACCCTGTTTGTTCCGAAGTCGATCGTCGCCCTTGTTTCTACCAAATGTCCGCCCGAAATCATCGTAAGCGGTTATGACGACCCGCGCGAGGTGCTAGAGACGCGGTTCGACGCGCTGGTCACCGGCTGCGGACTCGGCGAGCTGAACGGGGAAACCGCCGCCGGGCTGCTCGATCTGATTTCAAACTCCCCCGCCCCGGTCGTCATCGACGCCTGCGCCCTCAATCTCATCGCCGAGCGCGGTGCGAGCGACATTCTATCCGACCAACACCTCCTCACGCCACATCCCGGCGAATTTGCAAAACTCGCGCCCGATCTCGCGGACCTTTCCCGAGAAAACGCCGCCCGGAAATTCACCGAACGTGTCCCCGCCACCCTGCTTTTGAAAGGCAGCCGCACCATCGTCACGCGTCAGGGCGAACCGCTCTGGTGCAATACGACGGGCACGCCAGGCATGGCATGCGGCGGCCAGGGCGACCTGCTGGCGGGCGTGATCGGAGCCCGTCTGGCAGCAGGTGATCCACCGCTCGATGCCGCATCACTCGGTGCCTGGCTCTGCGGACGTGCGGCAGAAATTTCCCTGAACGTGTCCCGGATTTCCGAAGAATCGCTGTCACCGACGGACGTGCTGGACCACCTCGGGGCGGCCTATCGCGATTGGAGAACGTCCGGCCGCTGAGGCTTGGGCATTTTACTGGCGCAGCGTAAAACGCGCTGCAAGACTCCGCCGCACATGGAAGTTCCCCACCTGCCCCACACCTGTTCGGCCATCATTGTGGCTGCGGGCAGCAGCCGGCGGATGGGCTTTGACAAACTCGCCGCAGAGCTCGGCGGCGTGCCCGTCCTGAGGCGCACGGTGGAGGCGTTCCTCGCGGCGGATTCCATCGAGTCCGTCGTGATCGTCTGCCCGGAGGAGCTATGGGGGCTGTTGGACGGCATCGAACTCAACAAATCCATCACCCGCGTCGATGGCGGCAGGGACCGGCAGGATTCCGTCGCGGCGGGATTGGAAAAAGTCACCTCCCACTACGTCGCGGTCCACGATGGCGCGCGGCCGCTGGTGTCCCCGGACGATATCAACCGCTGCGTCGCCGCCGCAACCATGCACCAGGCAGCCACCCTGGGACGGCGGGTAACGGAAACGCTCAAACGCTCCGACGACGAAGGCTTCTCTAACGAAGCGGTGTCGCGGGATAACCTCTGGCTCATGGAAACCCCGCAGATCTTCGGGATCGCGCTGCTGAAGGAAGCCTATGCAAACGTCGCTGCACAGGAACTGGTGATCACCGACGAGGTTTCCGCACTGGAGAGCATCGGCGTGCGGGCGAAGCTGGTGGAGTCGAAACATCCGAATTTAAAAATCACCACCCCGGCGGATCTGACGCTGGCGGAGGCATTACTGGCGAAATGAGCAAGGCAATTTACGAATGGCGGCGGATTCCTAACGGCCCCCGCATCGCGGTGGCAACCCTGGCGGACTCGGAGTGCGCCGCACTCTCGATCTACATTCCCGCGGGCAGCCGCGATGAAACGGACCTGCCGAACGGCCTCGCGCATTTTGTAGAGCACATGGTTTTCAAAGGCACGGAACGCCGGAGCGCGCGCGATCTGAGTTTCGAAATCGAAAACGGCGGCGGCCAGATCAACGCCTGCACATCCGAGGACCAGACGGTTTACGAAGGCCGCGGCGAGGCGGACCTGATGCCGTTGCTCGCCGACGTGATCGCGGACATGGTCTGGCACGCGACGTTTCCCGAAGCGGAGATCAGCCTCGAACGCGAGGTGATCGGCGAGGAAATCACGATGTATAAGGAATCTCCGTCGGACCATATCGGCGACCTGATTTCGAACGCGCTGTGGGGCGATCATCCATTAGGCCAGCCGATCTCGGGCTCCGTCGATTCGATCGCGGAGATTGATAGAAACACGCTGCTCGAATTCCGCGACCGCCACCATTTTCGCAACGACGTGGTGATCGCCGCTTCCGGGCCGTTCACGGTGGACGAAGTGCTGGCGATGATCGTGCCGCATCTGCCGGAGCGATTCCACGAGCCGGAAGCATCGTCCCGGTTTGATCGGGAAAACTTCCCGCCGCAGGAAATCCGCGACGGGCGCGAGACGGACCAGCTCCAGCTCGCGCTCGCCTGGCACACGCCGGGCCGCCACGCGGAGTCGCGCCACGCGCTGCGCCTGCTGAGCACGATGCTGGGAGAAACGGCGAGCTCGCGGCTGTTTCTCGAACTACGCGAGGAACGCGGGCTGTGCTATCAGATCAGCAGCGACGTGACGTTTTTCGACGAAACGGGTGCGTTTGAAATCAGCGCCGGCCTCGATCCGGAATCACGCGAGGAAGCACTCTCGTGCATCTTCCGCGAGATCGATGACCTGATAGGAAACGGCCCGCGCGAGGGTGAACTTGACCGGGCGAAACGCCTCACCATCGCCCAGAGCAAACTCGCCTTCGAAACCACCTCGGCCCACGCCGCTTGGGCCGGAGAAGGCGTTTTGGACTTCGGCTACGTCCCCTCACCCGCCGATTGGCGCGCCAGCGTGCTCGCCGTCACCGACGCCGACGTGCAGGCCATCGCCCGCGAGGTGTTCCAAAACCAGAAACCCGCCACTGCGGAGATCGGCGGGGTTGAAGAAGTTGATGGTTGATAGTAAGAAAAAAAATCCGCGATCAGTTCTACATCCCAGATGGCCCATCCATTCCATCCATTCACCCCACAGCACTACATCGCCATCGCGGTCGGCTTTGCGGCGGTGGCGGGATTCCTGCTAGCGGGAAAAACCGGCGGCGACTGCCGGAAGCGCGCGGCGGTGGTTCTGGCGATTCTGAACCTGAGCGCGTTTCCGCTGAATCTCATCGCGTGGGTTTTGATCGACATGCCGAAATCACTCGATAATTTCCTACCGCTCCACCTTTGCGACCTCGCGGCCTTCGCGGCCGGACTTGCGCTGCTGGGCAAGCGCCCGCTGCTCTGCGCGCTGACGTATTTCTGGGGCCTCGCCGCCACCCTGCAGGCGCTGCTTACGCCCGCTCTATCCATCGGATTCCCGCATCTGGCATTCGTGATGTTTTTCGTCCAACATTTCGCCATCGTCGCCGCGGCATTCTATCTACCCATCGTCGATGGCTGGCGGCCCCGCCAGCCGCTGTGGAAGACTCCGCTGGAGGTTTTCGGCTGGTCGCAGGTCTATCTGGGTATTGCGATGATATCGAACAAGCTGCTAGGGACCAATTTCGCCTTCGCCTCCCACAAGCCGGACAACCCCAGCCTGCTGGACCATCTTGGCCCGTGGCCGTGGTATCTGCTGGGCATGGAGGTTTTTGCGCTGGTGCTGTTTTATCTCCTGGCGCTGCCGTTCGCGAGGCGGACGGATTCCACCGAGCCTTGATGTTTGCGCACGAGACCGGGTTTGCCATCGCCCGGGCGGGCTGCCAGTTTCGGGCGTGTCCCAGCCTTGTCTTTCGCTCGAAGCCGAACTGCATGACGCTTTCTGGGAGACGGAGGACGATGGCAGCGAGGTGCGGCTGATGGCGGAATTTCTCAGAAAACACCCGGGGCCGGCGTTGGAGATCGGCGCGGGATCGGGGCGGCTGATGTTTCCGCTGGTGGGGATGGGATTCGAGGTGGAGGGGCTGGAGC
>JBBRCO010000063.1:0-20594 GCA_038204755.1 Verrucomicrobiales bacterium | reverse complement strand
CTCTAGCCAACGATTGTTCAGCGCGTATCGCACAATCTCTATCTGGCTCGCCCGCCAGTAGCCTTTACGGCACCGCGATGCCATGTGCACCTGCTTGGGATCCACTCCCAATGCTAACAGGTGTCGGCGTCGCGTGCGTGGCTGCTTCCACTGCTTCCAAATTATTGAAGGATTCTGACTATTTATGATGGGAACAATGGGATATTGCCCGCAATTTGTCCGAATCAAGGTAGATGTTGATGGCGTTAGCAATGGTTTGGCGAACTGAACGCAAGAACAGGCAGGAATGCCTGCAACACCCTTATGCTTCCTTGCCGCAGCAGTTCTTGAACTTCTTGCCGGATCCGCAGGGGCACTCGGCGTTGCGGCCGGTGGTCTCGATCGAGAAACTCGGTTTGCGCTTGGGCATGTTGAGTTTCAGTTTGGTACCTTCCGGCGAGGGCATGGCGGATGGATCGATGTTCGCGGAGCTGCCGGAAACGGCCATGTTGTCCTGTGTCAGGGCTTCCTCGCCGCCTTGAAGCATCTGTGGCTGGCTGTGGAGCTGCTGGAGGAATGCTTCGAGATTGGCGGCGGAGCGGAAGAGATTCTGAAGGGCCTCCTGCTTGATGCCATCCATCAGGGTGACGAAGAGGTTGTAGGCCTCGTTTTTATACTCGATGAGCGGATCCTTCTGGCCCTGGGCGCGGAGGCCAACGCCTTCGCGCAGGGCGTCCATGTTATAAAGGTGGGCCTGCCATTGCTTGTCGATGGCGACGAGCACCATGCGGCGTTCTTCCTGGTCGAGAACTTCCAGTGGCAGATCGCCGACGCGGATCGTGTAGGCTTCCTTCACCTTTTCAACGAGCATCGCGGAGATGGCTTCTTCGTTCTGGGTCTTGGTGAAATCTTCTGCGGTGACGCTAACGGGAAGGGTGGCGTTCACCCAATGCAACAGCTCGTTGTAGTCGGGCTGGCTCTCATCGCGGTCGGCTAGATATTCGTGAACCTTGGCGGGGATGGTTTCATCGATGATCTCGTTGACGAGATCACGCGGAACTTCGGTCGTTAGGACTTCGTTGCGGTAGCCGTAAACGACTTCGCGCTGCATGTTCATCACGTCGTCGAAATCGAGCACGCGCTTGCGCCCGGTGTAGTCGCGTTGTTCCACGCGCTTCTGTGCGGTTTCCACCGAGCGGTTGAGCCAGGAGTGTTCGAGGGCTTCACCTTCCTTCATGCCGAAGCGCTCCATCATGGAAGTCATTCGGTCCGCTGCGGCGAAGTTGCGCATGAGGTCGTCTTCGAAGGAAATGAAGAATTGCGAGCGGCCCGGGTCGCCCTGACGCGAGCAACGGCCGCGGAGCTGGCGGTCGATCCGGCGTGATTGGTGACGCTCGGTGCCGATGACGAACAATCCACCGGCTTCGGGCACGCCCGGTGCCAGCTTGATGTCGGTGCCGCGGCCGGCCATGTTGGTAGAAACGGTGACGGAGCCGAGGTGGCCGGCGCGGGAAATGATATCCGCTTCCTGCGCGTGGAACTTTGCATTGAGAACGGAGTGGGGGATCTTCGCGCGCTTGAGCATGCGGGCGAGGGTTTCCGAAGACTCGACGGACGCCGTGCCGACGAGAACCGGCTGGCCTTTCGCGTGGGCTTCCTCGATTTTCGCGATGACCGCGTTGAACTTTTCGCGCCGGGTTTTGAAAACCTGGTCGTTGTCGTCGATGCGGACGTTCGCCGTGTTGGTCGGGATCGGCAGCACGTCGAGACGATAGATGTCGTGGAACTCGGCGGCCTCAGTTTCGGCGGTGCCGGTCATGCCTGCGAGCTTTTGATAGAGGCGGAAATAGTTCTGAATGGTGATCGTCGCGAAGGTCTGGGTTTCCTTCTCGATGGAGACGCCTTCCTTGGCCTCGACCGCCTGATGGAGACCGTCCGACCAGCGGCGGCCGGGCATTTCACGACCGGTGTTATCATCGACGATGATCACCTTGTCATCCTTGACGACGTACTGGACGTCCTTTTCGAAAACGCAGTAGGCCTTGAGGAGTTGGGAAATGTTATGGATTTTCTCGGCTTGCGCGTCCATGCGCACCTGGAGCTCATCCTTGGCGGCGATCCGCTGTTCCTCGTTGAGTTCGCGGTTTGTGTCGATGTCGGCGTAAAGAGTGCCGAGGTCGGGGAGGGTGAATGATTCCGGATCTCCGGGGGAAAGGTATTCGCGGCCCATCTCCATCAGATCGGAGTCATGACCTTTTTCATCGATGACAAAATAGAGCTCTTCCTTCAGTTCAAAAAGTTCCTTCTTCTGTGCGTCCTGATAGAACGAGAGTTCGGATTTCTCCAGCAGGCGGCGCATCTCGGGCTCCTCCATGTAGCGCATGAGCTGGCGGTTGCGCGGTTGGCCGAGTTTTACTTTGAAAAGCGCGCGGCCCGCGCTGACGGCGTCGCCCGCTTCGAGAAGGGTCTTTGCTTCGGCGGCGAGATTGTTGCAAAGCTCGGTCTGCTTTTTCACGAGCTGTTCGACGAGTGGCTTGTATTTATCGAACTGATGGGACGACTGGGTGGATGGGCCGGAAATGATCAGCGGCGTCCGGGCTTCGTCGATGAGGATGGAGTCCACTTCGTCGATGATGGCGAGGTAGTGGCCGCGCTGGACCTGCTCGTCCCTGGTGGCGGCCATGCCGTTGTCGCGGAGGTAGTCGAAGCCGAACTCGGCGTTCGTTCCGTAGGTGACGTCGCACGAGTATTCGGCGCGGCGTTCCCATGGCGGCATCTGGTTTTGAATGCAGCCAACAGTTAGTCCGAGGTAGCGGAAAAGCGAACCCATCCACTCGGAGTCCCGTTTGGCGAGGTAGTCGTTCACCGTCACGACGTGCACGCCCATGCCGGTGAGGGCATTTAGATAGACCGGCAGGGTGGCGACGAGGGTTTTGCCCTCACCGGTCTGCATTTCTGCGATCATCCCGCGGTGCAGGGCGATGCCGCCGATGAGCTGGACGTCGAAATGGACCATTTCCCAGGTGATCGGGCGGTCGTTGATGATGATTTCGGTGCCACAAAGGCGGCGTGCGCCGTTTTTGACGACGGCGTAAGCTTCGGGCAGGATCTTTTCCAAATACTTCGCGCGGGATCTTCCGAATTCCGGCTCAATGTCGTGGAAGGCCGCTTTCGCTGCCTCGATCGAGGACGCTGTCGCGAGAATGCTGGAGGGCAAGGCGGGAAATTCCTCGCGCAGCGGACCGATTCGAGCTTCGAGCAGCTCGACCACATCACGCAGCTCGGCGTCTTCCATGCGCTGGATCAACGGCTTTGCCGGGACTTCGAGCGCGTGATAGCGGGCGAGGTGGGATTTCCACTTGTCAGTAAATTCCAACAGTTTCTCAACCGGCTCGCGTTGCAGGGCTTCCTCGATTTCATTGATGCGGGCCACAGTCGGACGAATGCGGCGCACTTCGCGCTGGTTTTTGCTTCCGACGATTTTCTGGAGAATCCACTTGATCATGTGAGAGATGGGGTAGGACGGGATTTCCCGCCTCGGCGGAGGCAATACACCGGGTTTTAGGTGCTTGCAAGCGCCGTGGTGAAGGGGCGTTTGGGTGGTTGGAAATACGGATTTGCCTCAGATCGACATCGCCTGGAAGCCGCCATCGACGATCATTTCCATGCCGGTGATGAAGGAGCCAGCCTTGGCGGATGCGAGCAGGAGCGTGGCACCGATCAGTTCCTCCGCATTTCCGAAGCGGGAGGCCGGGGTCTGGCGGAGGATGTCGAGCACGCGGGATTCATCGAGCACCTTGCGGTTTTGTTCTGCGGGGAAAAAGCCGGGAACCAGCGTGTTCACGCGGATGTCGCGGTCCGCCCACTCGCGGGCCAGGTTGCGGGTGAGGTTGTGGACGGCGGCCTTCGACGCGGAATATGTAAAGACGCGGGAGAGTGGATTCAGGCCGGAAATCGAGCCGAGGTTGATGATCGACGCCGGGCGGGCCTCATCGACGAAGTATTGGCCGAACACCTGACAGGCGCGGAAAACGGCGGAGAGATTGGTATCGATGATTTTCTGATATTCCTCTTCCGGGATTTCGAGAAATGGGGTGGGGGAATTCGTTCCCGCGCCATTGATCAGGATGTCCACCTGGCCGGAACGTTCCAACACGGTATCCAACAGGTGGTGCAGGGAATCGCGTGAAGTCACGTCCACCGGCACGAAGTAGCCCTTACCGCCGTGGGATTCGATTTCCGCGAGGCGTTTTTCCGCCTTCTCCGGGATGCGGCCGCCGAGCACGACTTCCGCGCCAGCACGGGCGAGTCCGACGGCCATGGTGCCGCATAGTTCGCCGGTGCCACCGATGATCACGGCGGTTTTTCCGGAGAGGTCGAAAAGATCCTTGAGAAATGAAGCGGTCTGCATGGGCGGAGTTTTGTGGGATTCGCGGCTGGTGCCAAGCACGGAATCCAGCCTAGAATCGAGCGGTGACGATCATCGAAAATACTCCTTGGTTCGCGCAGGCATCCTGCGGCAAACGCTGGCTGGTCGGAGTGTCCGGCGGCGCGGATTCCGTGACGCTGCTGCATCTCCTGGTGGAAGCGGGTTTTTCCGACTTAATCGCCTGCCACCTCGATCACGGGCTGCGCGGGCGGGAATCCGCAGGTGATGCTGCATTTGTGAAACGCCTCGCCGCAAAACTTGGCGTGGCCTGCGAGGTGGGAAAAACGGACGTCAAGGCGCGGATGAAGGATCGCTTGGAATCGATGGAAACCGCCGCGCGGAATGCGAGGCATGCGTTTTTCGCCGAGTGCGCGGGGAAATACAAATGCCCGCGCATCGTGCTCGCCCACCATGCCGATGATCAGGCGGAAACCGTTTTATGGAATCTCCTGCGCGGTTCGCACGGGCTTAAAGGCATGTGCGCCCGGCAGGATTTCACCACGGAGTCCGGCGCGAAACTGGAACTTCACCGGCCCTTGTTAGCCGTTCGTCGCGCTGAGCTCGTGGGTTGGCTCGTCTCGCATAAACAGAAGTGGCGCGAGGACGCCAGCAATGCCGAACCCGTCGCCGTCAGGAACCGCCTGCGCAACGAAGCGCTGCCGTTGTTAGCCGGGATTTCCGGCCGTGATCCCGCAGCAGCGATCAGCCGGGCGCTCGCCGCCACCGCAGAGATGGAATCGCTCGAAAGCTGGGCTCTCCTACAAACCGACGTGCTCGATCCGCAAGGCCGCCTCCACCTCGGAGCATTGAGGAAACTGCCGCCGGTCCTCCAGCGCGCCGCCCTGCGGAAATTTCTGATGGAAAACGGAATTCCATCGCCCGACCGCGCGCTCGTCGAAAGTTCTCTCAGCCTGTTGGATGTGAAAAACCCCGCATCGGTCAATCTTCCCGGCGGCGGGAGATTGCGCCGCAGCGCGGGCAGGCTGTGGCTGGATCGCTAGGGTTTCTCGCCGTTGCCCCACCAGACCTGTTCGAAATCATTCGGCGGTTTCTCTGCCTGGCGGATCAGGCCGTTCGCCGTCATGGCGTGCCAGGGATTGATTTCCCCGCCGAGCGCTTCGATCGCCTGGGTGGTCCAGATGTTGCACATCCGCGGGACGAAATAGATGTGCCGGGATTCCAGCAGAACTCCGCCGCCCCAGCTCGATGTGCCGACGATCCGGGGTTTTCCATCAGCCCCCATCCGGCTGCAATCGTTCAGGAAAGCGGCGATGTCCGCCCCCCGTCCGCGCGGGACGAGTTTCCGCCAGATCCGTTGCTGCGGGCAGACTTCCGGGATGTTCCAGTTCGCCGGGATCAACTCCATCACCGACGGCGTGGGCGTGAAGAGGGCGCGGAAAAGTTTCCACGGCGTGTGCAGGCCTTTTTCCATGTAGGCGGTCTTATCTCCCCAGCTCAGGGTGACATATTTCGGATGGCCGAATCCATCCGGCGCGATGAAGCCGGACTCCAACAGCCATTCGTATTCGAAGACCATCCCGGTGTGCAGGTCATCGGCGATGAGCCAGACGAGCAGGTCCGGATCCTTGCCGGGTTTCGAGACGTCGGTTTTCGTCCCTCCAGAGTGCTGGCCTGGCACCGGAGTGTCCGGCAGGCGGATTCCGCAGGAGCTGAAAAACGCCGCTGCCAGAAGACATCCGGCGGTTTTCTGGATGAACGCCGCTCGCCGCATCAGGCTGGGAGGAACGAGCAGATGTATTCGCAGATGCCGTCCTTCACCGTGATCGTGAAACCGCTGTTGCCGGCGACTTCGAAGGCGGAGCCAGCCTCGATCACCAGCGCTTCCTCGGTCCCGTCCAAAGTTACCTCACAGGAACCAGCGATGATTTCCATCCGCTCCGGTGCGGCGGTGCCGAAATGGAATTTTCCCGGATAGATCAGGCCGAGCGTCTTTTTGCCGGAGTCTGGAAAATGAATCGTGTGGGAAACGACACGACCATCGAAATAGACGTTGGCTTTGGCATCGACGGTGACGTGGGTGAATGAGGTGGCTGACATGTTCGTTAGGTGAAAAAAGTTATTCCGTGGGAAGTTCGCCGGCTTTCCAGGCTTCCCAACCACCTTGGAGGATGGCAGTGGAATGGCCGCGCCCGGCGAGGCGGGTGGCGATGTTCAGAGCGTCAGGACAGGCGAGATCGGTGCAGTAGAGCAGCACGGGTTTGTTTGCAGAAACGGCCGTCCGGATCAGTGCCTCGCGTTGGTTGAGTTGTTCCTCGAAGCGGCCTTTGGGCCAGTTGATGGCACCGGGGACGTGCCCGAGGTTGTAGTAAAAACCCGGCCGGACGTCGAAAATCAGCGCCTTGCCGGATTGTTGGAGTTGGAAAAAGGTTCCCAGCGGAATCCGCGTGACCTTGCCTTGTTTCACGTTAGGCCCGGCGGGTTGTGCCGCTGAAATTTCCTGCGGTTGGGCCGGCGGCGCGGTGCGGGTGACCGTGGCGGCCTGCTTCGGGGCATCCGCACACGACGCGAGGCCGAGGGCGGATGCCGTGCAGAGCAGCTTTGCCCAAGGGCGGGTCATTTGACGATTTCGAGAAGCTCGACGTCGAAAACCAGCGTGCCGGCCGGTGCGCCCGGTGGTGGGTTTTCACCGTAGGCGAGTTTTCCGGGAATCCAGAGGCGGCGTTTTTCCCCTTCCACCATGAGTTGCACGCCCTCGGTCCAGCCGGGGATGACTTGGTTCAGCGGGAAAACGATTGATTCATCGCGCACCACGGAGCTGTCGAAGAGTTTGCCATCGGTGGTCCAGCCGGAATAGTGGACTTTTACTTGGTCGGTCGCTTTCGGGTGGGTGGTGCCGGTGCCCTTGGTGATCACGCGTGAGGCGATGCCGGAAGCGGTTTTTTCCGCACTCTCGGGAGCGGCGGCAACGTCCTCGGGGACGGCGGGTGGCTTCGGCGCGGCTTTGATTTTCAGAAGCTCGATGTCGAAAACGAGCAGACCGCCGGGACGTCCGCCGCCGGGTTTTTCACCGTAGGCGAGGTCGGCAGGGATCCAGAAGCGGCGCTTTTCACCTTCCACCATGAGCTGCACGCCCTCGGTCCAGCCCTTGATCACGCCGGTGAGCGGGAAACTGGTCGGTTGGCCGCGTTTCACCGAGCTGTCGAAGAGTTTTCCGTCCGTGGTCCAGCCGGAGTAATGTACCGTGACGGTGTCCGCGGCGGCGGGATGGGTTTCACCTTTTCCCGCAGTGATGACTTTGGAGGCGAGGCCGGAGGCGGTTTTAATCGCATCGGCAGGGGCGGCGGCTACATCGGATGGTGTTTCAGGCATGGCTGGTTCGGCGTTTTGGGCGCGGGCGGTGATGGTCAGGGCAAGTGCCAGCCCGGCCGCGTGCGGGATCATGGCTCGTAAGGATTTCGGTATGAAATTCATCCGCGCAAGCTCGACGGATCACGCGGGTCTGTCAATACTGCGGATACCCCGGCCGTTTCGGCCTCGCTTCGACCGCCGTCGGTTCGTGACAATACGGGCAGCGGAACGAGCCTTTGAACAGAATCGCCAGCGATACCCATAGGCGGTGGCTGCCCAGTAACCGCCGTGCGTTGCGGTGCTTCGAGCATTTCCTGTTCGCCAACACCGGCGTGAGGCACAGCGGGCAGCGCGTCCTCGCGGAAATCATCCAATGAAACAGGATCGATAGTAAGGTGGCCGTTCCCATCCCGATGCCGATGAGGGTCAGCTCGCGGTCATTCATGAGAAAGGAGTATAAGAGCGCTGACACGCTCGCCAGCGCCAGCATGTAGCGGATGCACCACAGCAGGGCGGCCAGCCTGAAGCGGTGAACGGAGGATCTGGATGAAAGCCGGTGCATTGGTGAATCGCTGAAAATATTTAGTTAGCAGCGCGTTAGCCGCAAGAAGTTTATTTTAATTTTTTCTGTGGGTTTATCTATTACCTGCAAAAGGTATGCCAACACGCCCTTGCAAAACGTGCAGGGACGAGGAAACTTGCACGGCTGAGGGCATTCAGCGCCCCAGGCCGCTTTCTGCGGGATAGCAATTAGAAAAGTGCGCCCTGCGCGCCGCCGTCCGATTTTTGCGCGGATGGACCGGCCAGCAGCGCGTCGATCCGCGTCAGCAGGTCCAGTGAGGGGACTTCATCGCCTTCCAGCAGCACCCGCAGCCGGTTCCGCCATTCGTCCACGGTGCCGCCTTCTTCGGCGGCCAGCACCATCGCCGTCTGCGTCAACCGTCCGCTGACAGCGAACTGTTTGCCAGTCCGTTTCAGCCACGCCTCGAAGTAAGGGCGGTCTTTTCTCCCTGTGAACACCGGCGAGCGGTGGCCCAATCCTGTCTCACGGTCAAGCACACTCAGCGTTTGCGGCTGCCGCCTTTCCGGCCTTTCGGATACCTCACCTCCTCCCGCGTGTGCGCGGCCGGCGTGGATTTCAGCACAATGATTTGGTCGCGCAAATGTCCCGCCAGCTCGAATTCCAGCCGCGACGACGCCTCGCGCATTTCGGTTTCCAGTTTCTCGATGAGCTTCGCCTTGTCGTAGGTCTCCGGGTCCTCCGCCACCTTCGCACCGCCGGATTTTTCTGAATTTTCGTGAGTGTGCAGGCTCGTTTGCAGCCCCCGCTTCACGCTCAGCGGCGTGATTCCATACTTCTCATTGTGCGTTTGCTGCCGCTCGCGCCGATAGGCCGTTACATCGATCAGCGCCTGGATCGAGTCCGTGATCTTATCGCAGAAAAGCACGCACTCGCCGCCGATGTGCCGCGCTGCCCGGCCCGCTGTCTGGATCATTGATGTCTCGTTGCGCAGGAAACCCTCCTTATCCGCGTCCAGGATGCAGACCAGCGAAACCTCCGGCAGATCCAGTCCCTCCCGCAGCAAATTGATCCCTACCAGAATATCGAACGCGCCCGCCCGCAGTTGGCGCAAAATTTCCACGCGCTCCACCGTGTCGATGTCCGCATGCAGATAGCGCACTTTCAGCCCCGTCCCTTGCAGATACTCGCTTAAATCCTCCGCCGTCTTCTTCGTCAGCGTCGTCACCAACACCCGCTCGCTGCGTTCCACCCGCTGGCGGCACAGTTCGATCGTCTCGTCGATCTGCCCCTTCAGCGGACGTAGAATCAGCACCGGATCCAGCAGCCCCGTCGGCCGGATGATCTGCTCCACCACCAGCGGAGTGCCGCGTTTTGTGGGATTGAAATTTTCCACCGGCTCCTCGTTTCCGCTCGGCTTCACCCGCGCCTTTTTTAAATCAAACAGCACGATGCTCCTGCCGAACGCATCCTTCTCCTTCACCGGAATGAACCCCTTGTTTTCCGGGCGCGAGTTCACGATCTCGAAGGCTCCCGGCGTCGCCGAAACATATACCCGCTGTCCTGTCCTCTCCATGAACTCCTCGAACCGCAGCGGCCTGTTATCCAGCGCGCTTGGCAGCCGGAAACCGTGATCCACCAGCACCGTCTTCCGGCTCTTGTCCCCCTCATACATCCCACCCACCTGTGGAATCGTCGCGTGGCTTTCATCCACTAACAATAGGAAATCCCGCGGAAAAAAGTCTAACAGCGTATATGGCCGCGCACCCGGTTCCCGC
This sequence comes from Verrucomicrobiales bacterium, assembly GCA_038204755.1. Taxonomy (GTDB): domain Bacteria; phylum Verrucomicrobiota; class Verrucomicrobiia; order Verrucomicrobiales; family Akkermansiaceae; genus Luteolibacter. The sequence goes on along the minus strand of JBBRCO010000063.1, from coordinate 10,579 downwards.
CCCGTGATGTGCCGCGAGTAGTTCTCGATTCCCTGACAGAAACCCATCTCCACCATCATCTCCAGATCGTAGTCCGTCCGCATCCGCAGCCGCTGCGCCTCGATTAGTTTGCCCTCCTTCTCGAACTTCGCCACCTGCTCCTTCGCCTCCGCGCGGATCGCGATGGTCGCCCGCTTCATTTTGTCGCCGGACGTTACGAACTGCTTCGCCGGGAAAAACGTGTGGTTCTCCAGTCGCTCGATGGCATGTCCGGTTAGCGTGTGGATGCTCGTGATCCGCTCCACCTCGTCATCGAAGAACTCCACCCGGATCGCCGTTTCGTCCAGATACGCCGGATGCACCTCCACCACATCCCCGCGCACCCGGAATTTCCCCCGGCCGAAGGCGATGTCGTTCCGCTCGAAAAGCATGCTCACCAGCGAGTTCAGAAACTCCTCCCGCGTCAGCTTCTGGCCGGTCCACACCGGCACCATCATGTTCTGATAGTCGTCCGGCGAGCCCAAGCCATAGATGCAGGAAACCGATGCCACCACGATCACATCCTGCCGCGTCAGCAGCGAGCCCATCGTGCTCAGCCGCAGCCGCTCGATCTCGTCATTGATCGACGAGTCCTTCTCAATGTAGGTATCGCTCCGCGGGATGTAGGCCTCCGGCTGATAGTAATCGAAGTAGGAAACGAAATATTCCACCGCGTTGTGCGGGAAAAAGCTCTTGAACTCCGAGTAAAGCTGCGCTGCCAGCGTCTTGTTGTGGCTCATGATCAGCGTCGGCTTGGCGTGGTTCCTGATCAGGTTTGCCATCGTGAACGTCTTGCCCGAGCCCGTCACCCCCAGCAGCGTCTGATGGAGATTTCCCGCCTCCAGCGATTTCGTCAGCTTCGCAATCGCCTGCGCCTGGTCGCCCTCGGGCTGGTAGCTGCTTTCAAGTCGGAACGGCATCGTGCCGCAGTCATAAACCAGATCCGCCGGACCGCGAAATTTATTTCGGCACTTCCCTCTGTGGCGGCGGTCTGCGCCTGTATCCCACCACAAAACGCCCGCCCCACCACTGCGCCGCAGTGAGCTGTCGGCCCGGGGTGACACAGACATTCCTGCCTGTTCCTGCCCCGCTCATGCGCGCCGCCCCCACCACTCGCTTTTCAACAGACCGCAATCGTGGGTTTGCCGGCGGCGAAGGGAGAACCCGGCTTTTTCCAGATCCTGCTCAGGCGGAATCAGGGCGCGGGCATGAAGGCCGGTGACGATGCCGAAAAAGGTGTAGAGCATGCCGATGATCACCCGGCCGCGCAGTGCTGCGAGCGGGGTGGGGGCGATTTCGAAATAGGCTAACAACCACTGCGCGTCGGGCGTGGCGCATTTCCCGAGTTTTGAAATGACGTCCGCGAGCTGGTCCGCCAGGAAACAATCGAGGAAGAAGTTTGTGACAATGAGGTCGAACTCTCCCGGCGGTCCGTCCCATTCGAGGAAATCGGCTTGGATGAATTCCACCCGCGCCGACTCCACCTTGTTGCGCGCGATTTCCAACATCTTTGCGCTGATGTCCACCATCACGATCTCCGCTGCGGGAAACCTCCGCACGCATTCCGGCAGAAACCTCCCGTGCCCTTCGCCCGCCAGAAGTATTTTCCGAGGCCGCGGGATTTCATCGAGAAACGCTATCCGGCAGCGCTGGAGCTTTCCACCCGCAGTGAAAAACTCCAGCGCCCGGTAAAAAGGTGCCAGCGTGTCAAAACTCATATTCGTAAGGCGCGATACAGACCTACTTGTCTGTTTGGAAAAGGGGTTCGAGATGAAGTCCGTGGTCTGCATGCAGCCTGCGGCCGCTTGGGCCGGGACCGCCTGCTGCCAAGGCGGACCTACCGGTGAGGTCAACGGATGCTGGGTGAAAGCGAAAGGACAATCCCCACGATTGCCATGTCCGCCACGCCCAGGCGGCAGCAGGCTGCTCGCAGTAATTATTCACAACTCTGTTGTTCCTTCCTTGGTATGCCACTGAAGGTGGCGGCGTGACAGCCGGGGCGGAATCTGCTTTTCTCGCGGCCATGGCATTTGCACTTCATCCACGACTGGCGGCGGGCGGATTCGAGATCGGGAAAATCGGCGGCTGTGTGCTGCTTTTGAAAAACAACGCGCTGTTTCCGTGGTTCCTCCTGGTGCCCGAGGTGGAGGAGGAAATCGAGGATCTGCACCAGCTCGAGCCCGGCCACTACATCGAAGTGATGCTGGCGGTGAAGCGGGTTTCGGAATTCGTTTCGAGTCACTACGAGCCGGAGAAACTCAACGTCGCCTGCATCGGGAATCAGGTCCGGCAGATGCACATTCACGTCGTCGGGAGGTCGGCGGACGATCCTGCGTGGCCGGGGACGGTGTGGGCGTTTGATGGGAAAAAAAGCCTGTCGCTGGAGGAAGCGGAGGCGATCATGGCGGAAGCGCGAGAGTTTTTGAAAATGGACGAGTGATGTTGTCGCAAGGGCCTCGAACAACCGCTGCCGAAAGCCGGTGACCTCGAAAAATTCCAACCCGGCGACATCGTCACCTGCACCGTGGCGAAAAAGCTGCCGCACGTCATGATCGTGAGCGACCGCAAGACGCCCGACGGCCGGCCGCTCGTCATCCACAACATCGGCGGCGGCGCACAGGAGGAAGGTGCGCTTTCCACCTTTCCGCTGACGGGGCACTACCGCTGGAAATGATGGACCGCGAAATTCATTTCGCCAGTCGATGCCGGGCAAATGGAAAGCGGGTAGCCTCCACTCATTGGCTTCTTGGCTTCCCAGCGACTGGCGACTGGCGAGATCAATCCCGCGGTCCGCCCTCACTTCATCGGGTGACAGAAGTTACACAATTTATCACTTGGCCGCCGGGGGCTTGCCCGCTGTGATGGCGAGGCAATGGCCTACCTCGACGAAAACTTCCTGCTCCATTCCCCGACCGCACGCCGCCTTTTCCATGAGGTGGCCAAGGATCAGCCGATCATCGATTACCACTGCCATCTCTCGCCCCGGGAGATCGCGACGAACCACCGCTGGGCGAACATTTCCGACATCTGGCTCGGCGGCGATCACTACAAATGGCGCCTGATGCGGGCGAATGGCGTGGATGAGGACCTCATCACCGGAGAATCAACACCGCGCGAGAAATTCCAGGCGTGGGCGGAAACCGTTCCTTTCACCCTCCGCAATCCGATCCACCACTGGACGCACATCGAGCTCCAACGGTATTTCGGCATCGATCTGATGCTCAGCCCGCAGACCGCAGACGAAATCTGGGACCGGACGAATGCGAAACTCGCCGAGGCGGATTTCTGCGTGCACGGATTGTTGGAAAAATTCGACGTGCGCGTCATCGGCACCACCGATGATCCGGCGGATCCGCTCGACGATCATGCCACCATCGCCGCGTCGGATCTGAAGACTCTGGTGGTCCCAACCTTCCGCCCGGACAAGGCGTTCAACGTGGATCGTCCGGACCTGCTGCTGCCATGGCTGACAAAACTCGAAGGCACATCCGATACCACCATCGCCCATCTTTCCGATCTGCTAGGTGCCCTCCAAAAACGCCACGATGATTTCCATGCGGCGGGCGCGCGCTTGTCGGACCATGGCCTCGACCGTCTCCCGGCGCTCCCTTGCACCGACGAGGAGGCGGCGATGATCTTCGACAAGGCCCGCGCCGGAAAAGCGGCGACGCCGGAGGAGAAGGAGAAATTTTCCTTCTATCTGATGGTGTTCTTCGGCCAGCTCGACGCTGCGAAGGGCTGGACGAAACAACTCCACCTCGGTGCTTTTAGAAACTGCAATACCCGCATGTCCCAGCAGCTCGGCCCGGACACCGGCTACGACACCATCGGCGATACCGGTCAAGGTGCGGCGCTCATCAACTACCTCGATACGCTCGCCAGCGCTGGCTCGCTGCCGAAGGTGGTGCTCTACAATCTCAACCCGCGTGACAACTACCTCTTCGCCTGTCTGACCGGCGTTTTCCAGGACGGCACGGTTCCAGGGAAAATCCAGTTCGGCTCCGGCTGGTGGTTTCTCGATCAGAAAAACGGCATGGAACTGCAGCTTGATGCTCTCTCCGCCACTGGCCTGCTTTCGCGTTTCGTCGGGATGCTCACGGATTCGCGTTCGTTCCTGTCCTTCCCGCGCCACGAGTATTTCCGCCGGATTTTCTGCAATCTCCTCGGCAGCGAGGCGGACCGCGGCGAACTGCCGGACGATTTCGAGGCGCTCTCGGAACTCGTCCGCGCCGTCTGCTTCGGCAATGCGAAGCGGATGTTCGGATTCGACGTTTGAAAGTAGTCAGGACCGCAGTCCGTTCTGTGTCTTCCAGAACCGATCTGAAGTCCTCTACCCCGTTCAAACGCCATGATTGCCAAAATCCTCCCGCCGCTTTTCCTTCTAACTTCCGCCTTGCACGCCGCTCCTGTTTTCATTGGCACCGGGGGAGGGAGCGCCAAGGGCATCTACCTCGCGGATTTCGATTCCGCCACGGGCAAGCTCACCGAGCCGAAGCTGGTGGCTGAATATGGCAATCCCGGATTCCTCGCGCTCCACCCTACGCTGCCGATCCTCTACGCGGTGGGCCAGCCAGCGAAGCCGTTTCCGAACGGCACCAGCTCCCTAGCAGCGTTCTCCATCGGCAGCGATCACTCGTTGAAATTTCTCGGTGAGGCATCCACCGGCGGCAAGGGTGCCTGCCATCTTGCCGTGGACGCGAAGGGCTCCACGGTCGCGATCGCGAATTACGGCGACGGCCACATTTCCACCGTCCGCCTTGATGGAAAAGGCATCCCGGGCGAGACCGTCACCGTCATTGTCAACAAGGGCTCCGGCCCGAACAAGAGCCGCCAGGGAGGACCGCATGCGCACGGCGTTTACTTCGACAAGGCAAACAAGCATCTCTTCGTGCCGGATCTCGGACTGGACCAGGTCCTCGTCTATCCGTTCGACGCGGCGGACTCGAAACTCGGCGAGGCCAAGCCCTCGCTGGTGACCGCTCCGGGCGCAGGACCACGGCACATGGCGTTTTCGCAGGACGAGAAATTCGCCTATGTCATCGACGAATTGAGCGCGACAGTGACCTCGGCCTCCTATGACTCAGCCAGCGGGAAATTCACCGTGCTCGCCACCACGCCCACGCTCCCGCCTGATTTCACTGCCGCGAACACGACCGCCGAGATCGAGGTCCATCCTAACGGGAAGTTCCTCTACGCCTCCAACCGCGGCCACGATACGATCGTCGTCTATCGTCGGAATCCGGATACCGGCGCGCTCACGTTCCTCCAGCACGCCCCATGCGGTGGGAAAACCCCGCGCCATTTCAAGATCGATCCGAGTGGAAAATGGCTGCTCTGCGCGCATCAGGATTCGAATGACATCAGTGTGCTCGCACTGGATCCCAAGACAGGGCTGCTAGGAAAACCTGGGAGCACGGTGCCGTCACCGGGCCCGATCTGTTTGTTGTTCGCGCGCTAGGGAATGCCGCTCTCCGGGCGAAACGGGTGGACCGGAGATCCTCCCTCCTTACGAGGTCGCCAGATTCGACTTCATCAGCTTTTCACGCCGCTCGCGGACGAGGCGGACGACGAGCGCCGTCCAGCCCGTCTGGTGGGATGCGCCGAGACCCTCGCCGGTTTCCGAGTGGAAATACTCGTGGAACAGCAGCAGATCCCGCCAGTGCGTGACGTCGGTGTAGCGGTGCGCCTCGCCGAAACAGGGGCGGTATCCGGTTTTGTCGGGTAGGAAAAGGGCGATGAGCCGGTCGCACAGGTCGATGGCGATTTCCAACAGCGTGACTTCCTTGCCCGAACCGGTCGGGTGTTCTATCAGGAAGGTGTCGCCGTAGAAATAGTAGTAGCGTTCGAGTGCCTCGATGATGAGGAAATTGATAGGGAACCAGATCGGTCCGCGCCAGTTGGAGTTTCCGCCGAACATGTCGGTGGTCGCCTCGCCGGGCGTGTAGGGGACTTCGTGGCGCTGGCCGCCGTGCTCGAAGACGAAGGGCTTTTCCAAGTGCGCCTTGCTCAGCGAACGGATGCCGAAGTTGGATAGAAACTCCTTTGGATCGAGCATGTAGCCGAGGCTCCGCCGCAGCCGGACTTCTGAGGGGATGGCCAGCAGGCAGCGCCCCGGATTCTTATCGCCCGCCACGCGGCGGACGGTGATGTATTTCAGCAGGTCCGGGCGGTTCGTGAGGAACCAGTCCATCCGCTTGCGGAAGGCGGGCAGGGCATCGATGGTTTTCTGTTTGAGAACGGTCACGGAGCACATCGGCAGCAGGCCGACGAGCGAGCGGATGCGCAGCGGAATCGGCTCCTTGGAGTTGATGATGAGCTGGTCGTAGTAGAAACCATCCTCGTTGTCCCACAGACCGGTGCCGCCGAGCGAGTTGATCGCATCGCAAATATTGACGAAGTGCTCGAAGAATTTCGACGCGATGTCCTCGTAGGCCGGCTTTTCCAAAGCGAGTTCCAGCGCCATCGCCAGCATCGTCAGGCAGAACGACGCCATCCACGCGGTGCCGTCCGCTTGATTGAGCCGTCCGCCGCCGGGCAGGGCGTGCGAGCGGTCGAACACCCCGATGTTATCCAGCCCGAGGAACCCGCCGCCGAAGACGTGGCGACCTTCGATGTCCTTGCGGTTCACCCACCAGGTGAAATTGAGCAGCAGTTTCTGGAAGGCGCGTTCGAGAAATAACAGATCACGTTCGCCCTTTTTGTCGGCGATTTTATACACCCGCCAGACGGCCCATGCGTGCACAGGCGGATTGACGTCGGAGAAATTCCATTCGTAGGCCGGGAGTTGGCCGTTAGGGTGCATGTACCACTCGCGCAGCAGCAGCAGGAGCTGGTCTTTTGCGAAGCGGGAATCCACTGCGGAAAACGGGATCATGTGGAAGGCGGTGTCCCACGCGGCGAACCACGGATACTCCCATTTGTCCGGCATCGAGAGGATGTCACGGGCGTAAAGATGAGACCAATCCGCATTCCGGCCTTTCTCCCGGGAGGCCAGCGGCGGCTCGCCTTTTTCACCTTTCAGCCAGTCATCGACGACATAGTAGAAAAACTGCTTGGTCCATAACAGACCGGCGTATCCTTGGCGGCAGATCAGGCGCTCTTCGTGGGAAATGTCATGGGGGATCACGTCCTCGTAAAACTCATCACACTCGGCGATGCGCTCGGTGAAGGTCTCTTCAAATTTCTCGAAATTCCCTAACCCATTCGTTTCCTTCGTCGGGTATAGCCGGCAGCGCACCGTGATCGATTTCCCGGGGGGGACGATAAATTGAAAATGAGCGGCGGCTTTCGTGCCGGCTGGGTTCGGAGAGACGGCCTTTTTTTCACCTTGGATGAGGTAGCGGTGGAAGGCGTCCTTGACGTAGGGATTTTTATTTTCCGTGCCGAAGACGGTTTTGGTGTTGGTTTCGTTTTCGGTGAAAAGCAGGGGGACTTTTTTTCGATAGCCGGGCGAATCACAAATGAATCGGAACTCGCCGAGCGTTTCGTGGCGGGCGACGAGCCCATGGCCGTCCGTCGTGATTTCCGGCTTCTTGGTCGGCGTCTCGCGGTTGTTTTCCCAGCTCCAGACGTTGCGGAACCAGAGCGTCGGCAGAATGTGGATCGGTGCCGCCTGCGGGCCGTGATTGGTCACCGTGATCCGCCAGAGCAGGTCCTCCGGCGAGCGTTTCGCCACCTCCTGCACCACGTCGAAGTAGCGGCCCTCTTCGAACATGCCCATGTCCGCCAGTTCCAGTTCGGGGCCGCTGCGGCCGAGTTCCTGGTTTTTCTCGCGGATCGCCGTGTAGGGATACATCCCGTGCGGATACTTGTAGAGCGCCTTGGTGTAGGAGTGGGAGGGCGAGGAATCCAGGTAGTAGTAGCACTCCTTCACGTCCTCGCCGTGGTTCCCCTCGTTCCCGCCGAGGCCGAACAGCCGCTCCTTCAGGATCGTGTCCTTGCCGTTCCAAAGCGCTGGTGCAAAGCACATCCGGCACTGGCGGTCCGTCCATCCTTGGAGGCCGTCCTCCCCCCAGCGGTAGGCCCGGCGGCGTGCGTGGTCGTGTGGAAATGCCGCCCACGCGTTGCCATGATCCGAATAGTCCTCCCGCACGGTGCCCCATTGCCGCTCACTGAGAAACGGCCCCCAGCGACGCCATTTTTTCGCGTCCGCGCTCCCCTCCGCCACCCGTTCTTTTTCCTGATTCGTCATCTGCTGGGCACAGACTAAGCAGGAACCGTGCACTCCCACCAGAAAGAGTGTCCGAAAGGGGTGTAACTGAAAGTGCCGGGCAGCGGGTTGCTTTCTTTAGGATTTCCGAAGCTTGGATCCGGGAATGCCGCCATGGGCTTTGACAGGGCGGCGCGGTTGGCTATGGTCCCGCCGTTCACACGAATTTACCCCACTTTTTACCATGAGCGAAACAACCGTCGAAAAACACGTCTTCCAGGCCGAGATCCAGCAATTGCTCGATCTGGTCGTCCACTCCCTCTACACCGACAAGGAGATTTTCCTCCGCGAGCTGATTTCCAACGCTTCCGACTCGATGGAAAAACTCCGCCACATCGAGGCGACCGAAAAACACATCCACTCGCCGACCCTCCCGCTGGAAATCCACATCACCACCGATGCCGAGGCGAAAACCCTCACCATCGCCGACCACGGCATCGGCATGACCCATGAGGAACTCGTGAAAAACCTCGGCACCATCGCCCACTCCGGCACCAAGGCGTTTCTCAAATCCGTGAAGGACAGCGGCAGCACGCCGGGGAACATGATCGGCCAGTTCGGCGTCGGTTTTTACTCGGCTTTCATGGTCGCGGACGAGGTGAAGGTCCACACCCGCAGTTGGCGCACCGATGGCGAGGAGCACGTCTGGATCAGCGATGGCAAGAGCGGCTACGAAATCGATGAATCCCCCGGCCAGGAGCGCGGCGTGAAAGTCGTGATGCATCTGAAGGAAGAACTCGGCGAATATTCCGAGGAAACCCGTATCAAGCACCTCATCGAGCGCTACAGCAATTTTGTCGGCTTCCCGATTTTCCTCAACGGCACCCGCGTCAACGAGGTCGAAGCGCTCTGGCTGAAGAATAAATCGGAAATTTCCGAGGAGGAATACAAGGCGTTCTATCAATTCACCTGCAAGGCCTGGGACGAGCCCGCCTATCGCCTGCATTTCAGCGCCGATGCGCCCATCGCCATCAACTCGCTCGTTTTCGCCCCGAGTGAAAACCCGGAGCGCATGGGCTTCGGCAAAGTCGAATGCGGCGTCGCCCTCTACTCGAAAAAAGTCCTCATCGATGCCGGGCCGAAGGGCCTGCTGCCCGACTGGATGCGCTTCATGAAAGGCGTCGTCGATAGTGCGGACCTCCCGCTCAACATCTCCCGCGAGACGATGCAGGACAGCGCGCTCGTTAGAAAACTCGGCGCTGTGATCAGCAAGCGCGTGATCAAGATGTTCGAAAAGGAAGCCGAGGCCGATCCGGAAAAATACCGTGGTTTCTACAAAAAATTCGACCGCTTCTTCAAGGAAGGCATCGCCACCGATTATGCGAACAAGGAAGCACTCGCGAAGCTCCTGCGCTTCGAGTCCTCCCTCACCGAGCCCGGCGCGGTCTGCGGTTTCTCGGACTACGCCTCCCGTGTGAAGGACGGCCAGGAGGCGATCTACTACCTCGTCGGCGGTAGCCGCGAGCAGGTGGAGAGCAGCCCGTATGTGGAAGCCTTTAAAGCCCGCGGCCTCGAAGTCGTCTATTTCACCGATGCCGTGGACGAATACGTCGTCGAGTCGCTCGGCGAGTTCGATGGTAAAAAACTCGTCTCTATCCGCCACGGCGGCGTAGAACTCGAGGACAACGCCGCTGAAGGCGAATCCCTCTCAGAAGAGCAGACCACCGCCCTCTGCGAGTTTCTCAAATCCGAGCTAGGCGACCGCGTCACCGCCGTAGCCAGCGGAAAACGCCTCGTTGATAGCCCGATCATCGCCCTGGTTCCCACCGACGGCATGAGCCCCCAAATGCGCCAGATGATGAAGGCGATGGACGAGAATTTCAAAGACGAGATCAAGGTGGAGCTGGAAATCAACCCGCGCCATCCGCTCGTCAAAAAGCTATCAGAAGCGAAGGACAGCAACCCGGAACTCGCCAAACTCGTCGCCCTCCAGCTCCTCGACAACGCCCTCATCGCCGCCGGCCTGCTCGAAGACGCCCGCGACACCGTCAAGCGCATGAACACGTTGATGGAAAAAGCGATGGGATGAATGCCGTATCAAAAAAAGGTCCTCACATTTTTCCATTCCTCATGAGCCATTTTTCCCTTTCCTTCGCCCGTTTTGCCCTTGCACACCTCGCTTTGGGCTTTGCGGTTCTTCCCCTCGCGGTCGCCTCCGGCCAGAGCCTTCCCGTGCCCTGGAGTTTCGCCACGGGCGGCGAGGCCAAATCCGCCAAGGCCGCAGGAACGGCAGGGGGGATCAAGGTCGGCGGCAGCGACGTCTCCATTTGGGCAAAGGCAGACCGGATCCCCTTTGCCTTCCAACTGCCCGTGGGGGATTTTGACCTAACCACCCGTCTCGGCGAGTCCAGT
>JBBRCO010000062.1:0-20597 GCA_038204755.1 Verrucomicrobiales bacterium | reverse complement strand
ATGTGGTCCACCGTGCGCGAATTCGAGGACATCCGTTACGAAACGACGGATGAAGGAAGCATTGCCAAAATCACCATCAACCGCCCGGAAGTGCGCAATGCCTTTCGCCCGCTCACGGTGAAGGAAATGCTCATCGCCTTCGAGCTCGCCCATGAGGACCCGAAAGTCGGAGCGATCATTCTCACCGGCGCGGGCGACCTCGCGTTCTGCTCCGGTGGCGATCAGAAAATCCGCGGCCACGCCGGCTACATCGGTGAGGACGGCATCCCGCGACTCAACGTGCTCGATTTACAGAAAAAAATCCGCTCTCTGCCGAAGCCCGTCGTCGCCATGGTCGCCGGTTACGCGATCGGCGGCGGGCATGTTTTACACATCGTCTGCGATCTCACCATCGCCGCGGATAACGCCCGTTTCGGCCAGACCGGCCCGAAAGTCGGCTCGTTCGATGGCGGTCTCGGCTCCAGCTACCTCGCCCGCATCGTGGGCCAGAAAAAGGCGCGGGAAATCTGGTATCTCTGCCGCCAATACGACGCCCGACAAGCGCTCGACATGGGACTCGTCAACACCGTGGTCCCCCTCGCAGATCTCGAAAAGGAAACGCTTCAATGGTGCCGCGAAATGTTAGCGCACTCGCCTCTCGCCCTGCGTTGTTTGAAGTCCGCGCTCAACGCCGATTGCGATGGCCAGATGGGCCTGCTCGACCTCGCAGGAAATGCCACCCTGCTCTACTACATGAGCGAGGAAGGCCGTGAGGGGAAACAAGCGTTCCTCGAAAAACGGCCGCCGGATTTCTCGAAATTTCCGCGCGTGCCCTAAAGTCTCAGAGAATGGACGTCGGCGATAGCGGCGTGATACAGGCATTCTTGCTTGTTCTTCGGTAGGTGGCGGGGCTTGTGAAAGACCAGACAGGAATGCCCGTGTCACGCCAGGCTGGGATTTCGCGCGCTCAGGATTTATCAGACAGCCCAAGAGGTGCACCAGGCCCTATCAGTTCCGGCGCATCAGGATCCGCAGCACGTACCAGAACAGCAGTGCGATGCTTGCGAACAACGAAAGCGCCGCAGCGACATGCTGGCCCGGCTGATAGCGGTGGATCAGGTTGCTCGTGTTATAAAGAATCGAGCCGGACGCGAAAATCACCATCGCCCCCGAAAACCAAAGCCCCAGCGCTCCGCCAGATAGGAAACCGCCATGAAGGCCCCCATCACCATCAGCCACGAATACTGGCTGGCTCCGAGAAGCCCCAATGCCGTTTCTCCCAGGCCCATGCTGAGAAACGCCCATTCCAGCACGACAAAAAGGGCAACCGCCCCGGCTAGATGCGCATAAGTCTTGCGGATGAATTCAGCGCGCGCCGATTCCGGTGATTCTGAAACCATGCCGACAGCGTAGGAATTGTGGATATGAGTGTTCATGATGTTTTAAAAAGCTCCGTGATTCCATGACACATCCCTAGCAGCCACGCAATGCTTAAAAATCCGCCCGATCCTTCGTGAAATTCGCCCACGCTTCCTGCGAGTCAATGTCGCACGCGCCTCCGGGAAACGGGAACCACGCCACGGTTCCCGGATGTTTCGCGGCGAGGGACCTGGCTCCACGGTCGCCAGTGAGTTCCATCAGTTCTTGAAAATGCGGCCATTTGAAAAGCGCGGGCGGACCGCTGCCTTCGCCGTATTCACAGATCACCATCGTGAAATGCTCCTCCAGCGGCGGCAGCATCGTCTCCAACAGACCGGCGGAAACCAGCGGCTGGTCCGCTAGCAGGATGAAGACCGCATCGCATTCCGGCTCGATTTCCAACAACCGGCAGATCCCCGCCGCCAGCGAGCTGCCCATGCCGTCCTGCCAGTTTTCATGGACGAGGGTGGTGACATCCGGGAGTTCGGGCCGTTTCAAAATTTCCTCCGCGCGGGCTCCGAGCACTCTCAGCACCGGTGCGCAACCCGCTGCCAACGCCGTTTTGCCCGCACGGTCAATCAGGGTTTCTCCATCAATCTCCAGCAACTGCTTCGGTCCACCGAAACGGGTGGCACCACCGGCGGCGAGGATGAGGGCACCGGTTTTCATCGCGTCTTCACCGCTGCCGGATGGTGGATGATTCCCAAGCGGTCCCTGAGAAATCCGGCGGAAGAACCGGTGAAAACCGCCTGGATTTCCGCGACGATCGAGAGTGCGATGGTCGCCGGATGCTCACCGCCTAGGTCGAGGCCGACCGGCGCGTAAAGCCGCTCCGCCACCGTGGGATCTTCCAACAGTCCGCACGCGCCCGCTTCCGCCAGCAGAGTTTCCCGCCGCCGCCGCGATCCTAACAAACCGATGTAGCCGTAGCCGTGTGGCAGCACCTTTTTCAGAAATCCAAGATCGGTCGTCAGCCGATGCGTCATGATCAGCACGCCGTTCATCGGATCTGCGGGAAACTTTTCCACGATCTCGTCGTCCGCACAGACCGTCACCGTTTCCCCGGCGATAGCAGGCTGCTCGGTCCTCGAAACACGATGCAAGTCCCAGCCTAACAATGCAGCCATCCGCAGCAGCGGATCGCTGTCCGGCGTCCAGCCAATCACGACCAACCGCGGGCGGGGTTCGATTTTTTCGATCAGAACGCCGCTTTGATTCGGATCTTTCTCGTCCTCGCAGAAAATGCGCGTTCCCGCGCCTTCGAAGAACGTGGCGAGATGGAATTCCCGTCGTTCCGCAACCTTGGAAAACGCCCGGGCTAACAATTCCGCTGCCACCGGCTCCACAAATACCCGCAGCTTCCCCGGACAACCGAAATGCGGGCGGGTGTCGATGTGCAACGTTTCCGCCAGGCCGCTGGCGAGCACGCGTTGTGCGACTTGCGCGATTCCTTCCTCCAGGCATCCGCCGCTCAGGGTTCCGGAAAATTTCCCATCCGCAGTGACCAACATCCGCGCGCCGGGCAGCCGATAGCTTGAACCTTCGCGGGCGACTAACGAGGCGAGCGCCATCGGCTGCCCCGTATGTTGCCGCGCGAAATCGAGGAGGAATGGCCAGTCGCTCATGAGATGGGGCTCAGGCCCGGCTGAGGTTTTCCTTCGAGAGCGGCAGTTTCCTAACACGCTTGCCGGTCGCTGCGAAGATCGCGTTGCAAACGGCGGGTGCGGTCGGCGGAAGCGCGGGCTCACCGAGGCCGGTGGGCGGGAAATCGGATTTGAAAAAGTGCGCTTCCACCTTCGGCGCGTCCGAGATCCGCAGCAGCGGGTAATCGGTGAAACTGCTGTTTTGCACACGGCCGGCGGCGATGAGAACTTCCTGAAACCATGCGGCGCTCAGGCCGTCGAGCATCGAGCCTTCCACCTGATTCTCCGCGCCGCTCAGGTTGAGGATCGGGCCGACGTCCACGCCGGCCGTTAGTTTCTCCACTTTCAAAGCGCCCTTGGCGTCCACGCTGACCTCCGCCACCACCGCGACGTATCCGGCGTGGCTGAAATGAAACGCGATGCCTTGTCCGCTGCCTGGTGGCATTTTTTTACCCCATCCGGCCTTTTCGGCGGCGAGCTTGAGCGCGCGCTTCATCCGCATCGTGTTGTAGGACCTGCCGCGACCGCCGGGCGGGCCAACCTCGCGGTCATCGCCTAGCAGATCGAGTTTGAATTCGAGCGAATCGCGCTTGGCCGCGTGGGCAAGCTCGTCGATGAAGCTCTGGAACGCCCAGGCGATCGCGCAGGATCCCGGCGCGCGCCAGTAGCCGAGCGGCACGTTGCTCGGAAGGATGGTGCGTTCCAACAGAAAGTTAGGAACAAAGCCTGCGGGCAGCTCGCCGCCGCTGACATCCGCCCCGTTGCCCGGGCGATCGTCGGAGTTCAGGCCATACGTGATGAAATGATTTGCCCACGCGGTGATTTTTCCCGCCTCGTCCACCGAGCCTCGCAAATGGTGCCAGCCGCCGGAGCGGTAGTAATCGTGTTGGAAATCCTGCTCGCGGTCCCAGGTCACTTTCACCGGAGTGCCATCGAGCCGGCGGGCGATTTCCGCGCACTCGAGCATGTAGTCCGTCATCAACCGCCGGCCGAAACCGCCGCCGATGCGGGTGAGGTGAACGGTGATGGATTCCTTCGGGATTTTCAGTGCCTTGGCGACGCTATCGATGCCGCTGCCGGGATTCTGGGTGGGTGCCCACATTTCGAGTTTCCCGTCCTTGAAAACCGCCGTGCAGTTCTGCGGTTCCAGGTTCGCGTGGGCGAGATGCGGATAGTAATAGAGGGAATCCACCGTCCGCTCGTCGGCTGGAAAATCGCCTAACACACCATCGCGCCGGATCTCCTTCGCCGCCTTGCCCTTGATGGCTTCGAGCGCTTTCTTTTCCTGCTCCAGGCTGCTTTCACCGCCGTGACCGCCGTCGTCCCAGGTTGCCCGGAGCGATCGTTTTGCTTTAAAAACACTCCAGGTGGCATCGCCGATGATCGCCACACCGGACAGCAGGCCGTAGTGATCGTCACCCCCTTCGATGACAAACGCGTCGCTAACACCCGGCAGCTTTTTCAATGAATCGAGATCCGCGTCCTTCACTTTCCCCGCGAAAACCGGGCAGCGGACGTAGGCGGCGTAAACCATTCCGGGCAGCTTCTGATCGATTCCGAAAAGCGGTTCGCCCGTAACGATTTTCGGATTATCCACACCGCCGATGCGGCGGCCGAGGATCTTGAAATCCGCCGGGTCCTTGAGCTTTACGGATTTTTCGTCCGGCACCGGCAGCTTCGACGCGGCTTCCGTTAGTTCGCCATAGCTCAGTTTCCGGCCGGACTTGGCGTGGGTGACCACGCCGGAAGCGGCGGCGCATTCCTCCATCGGGACCTGCCAGGTGTTAGCTGCGGCGGTGACGAGCATGGTCTTCGCCACCGCGCCGAGGCGGCGGAGGCGGTCGTAGTTGCTGGGAATGGTGGTGCTGCCACCTGCCGCCTGGCCACCGAAGCGGGGATCGATCGGGGCTTGCTCGACGGTGACTTTTTCCCAATCCACCTCGAGTTCTTCCGCGACGATCATGGGCAGCGTGGTTTTCACGCCTTGGCCGATTTCCGGAGTTTTCGCGAGAAGCGTGACCGCGCCCTGCGGGGAAATGCGGATGAAAACGTTAGGCGAAAACGACGCGGCAGCCGCATCCTGCGCCGCAACTGCCTTTTCCGGGAGCCAGCCTCCTAGCAGAAATCCGCCGCCAGCGAGAGCGGTGGTTTTGAAAAACCCGCGGCGGTCGGTGTGGGTGAGTGAATCCGTGGTTTTCATACGGCGGCGGCGGTGTGGATGGCTTGGCGGATGCGCTTGTAGGTGGCGCAGCGGCAGAGATTTCCCTGCATGGCGGAGTCGATCTCGGCGTCCGTGGGTTTTGGATTTGCTGCGAGCAGGGCGGCGGCGCTCATGATCTGGCCGGCCTGGCAGTAGCCGCATTGGGGAACATCGAGATCGCACCATGCCTGTTGGAGCGGGACGAGTTTCGCGGATTCCGCGAGGCCCTCGATGGTGGTGATTTTCGCTTCGCCGACGGTGGAAACCGGCAGCAGGCACGAGCGCACGGCGGTGCCGTTGAGGTGGATCGTACACGCGCCGCACTGGCCAGCGCCGCAGCCGAATTTCGTGCCGACCAGGCCCAGCGTATCACGCAGGACCCAGAGTAGCGGCGTGTCCTCGGCGACCGTGGCCTCCAGCCGCTTGCCATTCACCATCAGTTGGTAGGTTTTCATGGGATTTTAAAAACGACTCGGTAGGGTAACGGCCGCGGAGGTCCCCGCATTACAAAAAACCCATTCTGCGGTTTTTCATCAATCCCTGCAGAGATCATGAAATGGTTCGATTTCTGCAGAGCGTTCGGGTTTCACTCCGCTCGTGACTGCACATTTTGCCAGGAATTTACGTTAGCCACCCTGGTGGGAGATCAAGGAATGGATTCCTGACGACGAATCTTGGTTTTCGAATTTTCCTAACTTCGCTCGCCGGATTTCCCATTGCACCGCTGCCAAAACAATTCTTGGCACAGCGGGCCTGAGAGTTAGGGTGGTCGTCAACGGAAGTGACCGCCACAAGCACCATCGGCCTCGGGCACAATGCTGTTTGCGACTTTGATCACCGTTGACTCGGCACTTGACCCTACTTTTCCCCTTTTTTCCCGCCCTCCTGTCCGGCCACCGGTTTTTTCAACGGCCATCATCCCAAAAGCAAATTCCTATCAGCATGTTCTCCACGAAGTCCTTGATGAAATCTTTGGCGCACCAATTCGGCCTGTTACCGAAAAAAAGTCAGACCAAGCCGGCGGCCGGCCGGCCGGCCGCTACCGCTAAGAATAAAAAGGCGTCAAAAAACGCCGCATTGCGTGCCGGTGGGGAGAAGCAGGCGGTTGTTGAGGGCGCTTCCGCAACGGCGCAGGAAATCGCGTCGCCATTGGAGCGATCCAAAGCAGCAACACTCCGTCAGTTCCCGAGCAAAGACAATTTGCTCAAGAGGCTGCTTGCATGCGGCATCCCGATTACCGAAGTGGTCGATGTCGGCGTCAGGGAATACACGCGCGAGCTGATTGTGAATTTTCCAACGCTGAAACATCATCTGTTCGAGCCGGCAAAATCTTTTTTCCCGGTGATTGCCGAAAACTACAAAAGCATCAATCACACACTTTATGCCAAAGCACTCGGCAGCGCCAACGAGATGCACTATCTGGTCGCTACTGCGCTGAAAAAGGACGGCGTGGCCACGCACAGCGCCATCACTGTGACGCGTCCTGAGGTGGTGGATGGCCGGGAGATCATTTCGGTGGAGGAATTCCGCATCGAACGTTTTGATTCGCTCGCTATTGAAATGGAGTTCAACAGCCTGTTAAAGGTCGATGTCGATGGCCTTGATACCGAGGTGTTGCGCGGATTCGGCGAGCAACTCAAGCGCGCTTCGGTTGTGATTGTCGAGGCGACTGCTGAACTTGTGGTCGAGAGGAGCGAATTACTGATTGCTGCTGGTTTTTCGTTGGTCGATATCGTCGACCTGGTGTATTACGGACCCAGTCTCTATCAAATGGACTTGTGCTTTGTCAGGAACGATCTGATCACCCATAAAGTACACCCGGATATCGCGCATTTTGACAGTGCATTGTGGGCACCGATCACCTGAGCGCGCGAATCCGTTCCCGCAGAAACGATGCTGACTGCCTTGGTTGGTAGCGGCTGCGGAGGTCCCCGCATTACAAAAAACCCATTCTGCGGTTTTTCATCAATCCCTGCGGAGATCATGAAATGGTTCGATTTCTGCAGAGCGTTCGGGTTTCACTCCGCTCGTGACCGGATCCTCCCTGAAAGCCTGCTTGCTCGCCGCACGTCCCAAGACGCTGCCTGCCGCCATCGTGCCGGTGTGGGCGGGGTGCGTGCTGGCTTGGAAACTCAGCGGAAATTTCAATCTCCTGCTCGCCCTGTGCACCGCCGGCGGATCGATCTCCATCCAGATCGCGACGAATTTTTTCAACGATGCGATCGACGCGAAAAAAGGCGCGGACACCGAGCGCCGCCTCGGGCCGACGCGGGTGACTGCGTCCGGGATGATGGAATCGAGAACCGTGATGCAGCTCGCCACGTTGTTTCTCGGCCTTGCGGGGGCCTGCGGCGTGGTGCTCTATCAGGCGCGCGGCTGGCCGATCATCGCCATCGGCATTCCCTCGCTGTTTCTCGCTTATGGCTACACCGGCGGGCCGTTTCCGCTGGCGTATCGCGGGATGGGGGAAATTTTCGTGATCGGGTTCTTCGGGCTGATCGCGGTGACGGGCACGGTTTTCATTCAGACGGGAATGTGGCCGCGGGAGGCGCTTTTGTTAGGGTTTCAGATCGGGCTGCTATCGGCGGTGCTGATATCCATCAACAACCTGCGCGATCGTGAAGAAGACGCGACGACTGGAAAACGCACGCTCGCCGTCCGTTTCGGCCCGAAGGTGGCGGTGGCGGTGATCTGGCTGGAGGTGAAGGTCGCGGCGTTCGCCGGGCTGGCGTGGATCGCGTTCGGCCATCCGCCGCTGGCGATCGCCGGGGCACCGGTTTTCCTCCTCGGCCTGCGGATCATCTGGGGCGTGATGACTTTCCCGCCTGGTCCGGCGTTCAACCGGCTGCTGGCGCTGGGCGGGGTGCAGCTCATCATCTTCGCCGCGGCCTATCATGTGGCAGCGGTGTTCGGGTGAGGTCTGAAAAAGTGTCGAACCCAGTCACAGGCAGACGACCTGAGAAACTTGGAGCGCTCCCCAGAATACGCCTTGACTATAAAACTTAGCCAAGACTAAGTTTCCCAGGTAATGACTCAACTACCATATCCCGCCAACATTTCCCGCACCCCATCGCTCGGCCTGATCGCCGGATTCCTCATCACCGCGCTCGCCTCTGCGGATGGTCTGCGGCCGCTCAGCACCGACCGTCCCGACACCACGGAAAGTCCCCACACCGTCGATTTCGGGCATTTCCAATTCGAGATGGAGATGGCGAACTGGCAGCGGGACGGCGGAAACAGCACGTCCAATTTCGCCGAAATGAACGCTAAAATCGGCCTCGCCCGGAACACCGATCTGCAATTAGTCCTGCCGGCATTCACCCATGAGGAGAGCGGAGCCGAGGGCTTCGGCGACATGGAACTCCGCTGGAAACAGAACCTCTGGGGCAACGACGGCGGCCCGACCGCTCTGGCTCTCATGCCCTTCATCAAGCTCCCGACGGCAAGCAGGGAACTGGGAAATGGCGAGGTCGAGGGCGGCCTGATCGTCCCCTTCGGCTTCGATGGACCGGCGGACTGGAGCTGCGCCGTGATGGCGGAAATCGATCTCGCGCTCGATGACGACGGCAGCGGATACCACCCGGTTTTCTTGAGCTCGGCCACCGCCAGCCATGCGCTTTCCGAGCAAACTGCGGTGTTTTTCGAGCTGGTAGGCGTTTTCAATACCGACGCCACTTCGGAGACCGAGGCTTATTTCAATACCGGCTGCACCTGGGCGCCGTTTGAAACCTTCCAATTGGACGGAGGCGTCCGCGTTGGCCTGACAGATGCTTCCACCGACGTGACTCCTTTCATCGGCATGAGCGTAAAATTATGATCTAAAATTTAGCCTTGCCTAAAATTATACGTTGCCATGAATAAAGTCACCCACCACTTTGCCGTCGTGAATTCCGTTTTCCGTTTTTTCCGCCTCCACCGGGCACTGCTGGCATTCGCCCTCAGCGCCGCGCTCGTCACCAGCTGTGACGGACCCGCCAAAATTCCCCATTCCGGGAAAAAGCGCGTGGTCACCAGTTTCACCATCATCGCGGACATGGCCCGCGAAGTCGCTGGCGAAGCCGCAGAGGTGGAATCCATCACCAAACCTGGATCGGAAATTCACGGCTACGAACCGACGCCCAAGGACATCGTCAAGGCCCAGAGCGCCGATCTGGTGCTGTGGAACGGCATGAATCTGGAGCTGTGGTTCGAGAAATTTTTCCAAAATGTGAAGGGCGTGCCCGGTGCCGTGCTAACGGAAGGGATCACGCCGATGGGCATCAGCGAGGGCCCCTACACTGGCAAGCCGAATCCACACGCATGGATGTCGCCCGCCAACGCGGCGATCTACGTCGAGAACATCCGCAAGGCGTTGGTGAAACTCGATCCGCCGAACGAGACCGTTTATAACAAAAACGCCGCCGCCTACCTCGCGAAGATTCAGGCGCTCGACGAGCCGGTCCGCAGGAAACTCTCCGTCATTCCGGAAGACCAGCGCTGGCTGGTGAGCAGCGAAGGCGC
This sequence comes from Verrucomicrobiales bacterium, assembly GCA_038204755.1. GTDB lineage: Bacteria > Verrucomicrobiota > Verrucomicrobiia > Verrucomicrobiales > Akkermansiaceae > Luteolibacter. The sequence goes on along the minus strand of JBBRCO010000062.1, from coordinate 10,856 downwards.
GTTTTCCTACCTGTGTGCGAATTACGGCCTGAAGCAGCTCTATCTCTGGCCGATCAACGCCGACGCCCAGGGCACGCCGCAGCAGGTCCAGAAGGTGATCGACAGCGTGCGCGCTAACAAAATCCCGGTCCTGTTTTCCGAAAGCACCGTCAGCGACAAGCCCGCCAAACAGGTGGCAAAGGAAACCGGCGCGCGCTACGGCGGCGTGCTGTATGTCGATTCGCTGACCGACGCATCCGGCCCCGCCCCGACCTATCTAAAACTGTTGGAAGCCAATGCCGACACCATCGTGAAAGGATTCACCCAAGGAAAATGACCCTACTTAAGTTAGATGTCGAATCCGTCTCGGTGGCCTATGCGAACGGCCACCGCGCGCTGCGTGACGCCACGTTCCAGCTCGCGGGTGGCACCATCTGTGCGCTCGTCGGCATCAACGGCAGCGGCAAATCCACGCTGTTCAAGAGCATCATGGGCTTTGTCCGGCCTAGCCAAGGATCTGTTAAAATCAACGGACTGCCGGTGCGCGAGGTGCTCAAACAGAATCTCGTCGCCTACGTCCCGCAGGCGGAGGAAGTCGATTGGCAGTTTCCCGTAAGCGTCTGGGACGTGACAATGATGGGCCGCTACGGCGCGATGAATTTCCTGCGCATCCCGCGCGCGGCGGACAAGGCGGCCGTCGAGGACAGCCTGCGCCGCGTCTCGATGTGGGACTTCCGCGACCGCCAGATCGGCGAGCTCAGCGGAGGCCAGAAAAAGCGCGTTTTCCTCGCCCGCGCGCTCGCCCAAGGCGGACAGATCATTCTGTTGGACGAGCCGTTCACCGGCGTGGATGTGAAAACGGAGGAGGCCATCATCGCCCTGCTGCGCGAGCTGCGGGAGGCGGGATGCATCATCCTCGTTTCCACCCACAACCTCGGCAGCGTGCCGGAATTCTGCGATCAGGTGGTGCTCATCAACAAGACCGTGCTCGCCTACGGCACTACTGCGGAAGTTTTCACCGAGCAGAATCTGACACTCGCGTTCGGTGGCGTCCTGCGGCAGTTCCAATTCGAAAAATCCACCATTCAGGACCACGACGGCCGCGCCGTGCGCGTCCTAACCGACGACGAGCGGCCGCTGGTTTTCGGAAAAGACGGCCACCTCGAATACACCAACCGCGAGGGCCGCGAGCACATCGTCAAACAGCGCGAGGACGTCGATAGACATCGCGAGGAAAACGAAAGATGATCGCGGATCTCCTCACACCCCTGCACTACGATTACATGCTGCGCGCCATCTGGGTCAGCGCGCTGATCGGCGGAGTCTGCGGGTTTTTATCCTCATTCATCACGCTGAAAGGCTGGTCACTGATGGGCGACGCACTCTCCCATGCGGTCGTGCCCGGCGTGGCGCTGGCCTACATGTCCGGGCTGCCGTTCGCGCTCGGTGCCTTCGTGGCCGGACTACTGGCGGCGGGGGCGATGGCATTTGTGAAAAGCCAGAGCCGCATCCGCGAGGACGCGACCATCGGCATCGTTTTCACCACCTTCTTCGCCCTCGGCCTGCTGCTGATCTCGATCTATCCGGCGCGGGTGGACCTGAAGACGATCATCTTCGGAAACATCCTCGGCATTTCCGATCCGGACATCCTGCAGGTCCTCATCATCAGCGCGGTCACGCTGATTGTGTTAGGATTGAAATGGAAGGACCTGATGCTTTTTTGCTTCGATCCGAACCAAGCCCGCACCCTCGGCCTGCCGGTGCGCCTGCTGCATCTCACGCTGCTCACGCTGTTGTCCGCCACGGCGGTCGCGGCGTTGCAAACGGTGGGGGCTTGTCTGGTGGTTGCCATGCTCGTCACGCCGGGAGCAACAGCCTATCTGCTAACCGATCGCTTCGGCACCATGCTGTGGTTGTCCTCGCTGATGGGTGTGGTCACCTCGCTGGCGGGGGCCTACGCCAGCTATTTTTTCAACGGCGCGACCGGCGGCTGCATCGTCACGCTGCAAACGGTCGTCTTCCTGGCCGCTTTTGTTTTCGCTCCGAAACACGGCATCCTCGCCTCGAAACGCCGGGCGAAACAATCCCCTACTCCTGATGGAAACCCTGCTTGAGCCACTGCAATTCGCCTTCATGCGGGACGCGCTGCTCGTCGGCAGCGTGATCGCCGCGATGTGCGCGATGCTTTCCTGTTTCCTCATCCTCAAGGGCTGGTCGCTGATGGGCGACGCCATCTCACACGCGGTGCTGCCGGGCATCGTGCTCGCCTACATCGCCGGGCTGCCGCTGGCGTTCGGAGCGTTTTCCTCGGGATTGCTCTGTGCTGTCAGCACCGGCTTCATCAAACAGAACAGCCGCATCAAGGAGGACACCGTGATGGGCGTCGTTTTCACCGGCCTCTTCGCCTTCGGTCTGGTGCTCTTCAGCCAGACGGACTCGGACATGCACCTCGATCACATCCTGTTCGGTAACATCCTCGGCATCACCCATGGCCAGCGGACGGAGACATTTCTGCTAGGCGGAGCAGTTATCGCAATCATCCTGCTACTGCGGCGCGACCTGCTGCTCGTCTGCTTCGATCCCGGCCAGGCCCGCGTGCTCGCGCTGCCCGCGCGTTTCCTGAACTACCTGCTGCTCAGCCTGCTCTCGCTAGCCATCGTGGTGGCCCTGAAAGCGGTCGGCATCATTCTGGTGGTGGCCATGCTCGTCACGCCGGGCAGCATCGCCTATCTATGGTCGGACCGGTTCGACCGGATGCTCGTCATCTCCGTTTCCGCGGCGGTGACGTCCACCGTGGCGGGGATTTTCGTTAGCTATCATATCGATGGCTCGACCGGCGCCTGCATCGTGCTGACACAGGCGCTGGGATTCGCGGGGTCGCTGCTTTTCGCGCCGAAACACGGGATTTTCCGCGCCTCGCGCAAACAGGAAGCAGCATCCACCGTTCCCTAACGGATATCAGGGTTTCTTATCCACCTTCTTCACTGCGGGAGCGGCGGGCTTGGCATCCTTGTCCGGCTTCGCTTCGACGGTGGCGGCGGTCATGGTGTATTGGATGGTCACCTTGGAGCCTACCTTGATCTCACCGGTAACCTTGGTATCGGCGGTGCGGGCGATCTCCCATTTTTCCTTATCCTTCTGGATGACGATCTTGCTATCAGTCACTTCCAGCACAGGGCCGGTGGCCTGATAGGTGGTGCCGGCGAGAGCGGACGATGCGAAGCCGGCGGCGGCGTACGAAAGGGCGAGTAGTGTGAGCTTTTTCATAATGGTTCGTTTTTGAAACGAGTCCAGAATGACGCGGCCAAACCCGGATGTCAAAGGGCAAACCTAACTTCACCCTGCGACTTTCAACCAGACCCACATCGCGCTGATGCCCATGATGGCCGCGGTGATCGCGTGGAAACATTCATTCTATGAAAGGATTCCGCTGACAAAATTCCCGCACTTGTTCCGGGGCGAGGAATCGTTTGCCCGTTGATTTCAAGTGGCGTATGACGGAGCCGTCCATGATGCCGCACAATCCCTCGAAGCCGATGATCGCCCGCTACCGCCTGAAATCGCGGGGATTTCTCAACGCGATCTCGCACCGCCGTGAATTCGAGGGCGCGCTGATCGAGGTGGACGGCGGCTTCGGCTGCATCCATCCGTGGCCGGAACTGGGTGATCCGCCGCTGGAAAAATGCCTTGCGGATCTAGCAGGCGAGTGCCGCTGGCCGATCGTGCGGCGTGCCCTGCGCTGCGTGGAATTCGACCGCGCGGCGCGGGTGCTGGACGAATCGCTGTTCGAGGAAATGGAGGTGCCGGAAAGCCACGCCACGCTGGCAAAGGGCGATGTCGCGGAAATCGCCGCCGCCGTGGGAGCCGGATTCACCATCATAAAACTGAAATGCGGGCGCGATCTCGCCGCTGAAGCGAAATTTCTCGATGACATGGCGGGGGAATACCCAGCGCTCAAATGGCGGCTGGATTTCAACGAATCGCCCACCCCGGAGCAGGCGGCGGAATTCCTCCTCGGGCTCTCGGAAAAGACCCGAAACGCGATTGATTTCGCCGAGGACCCCTGCCCGTATTCCACCAGCGCCTGGACGGATCTGCGGAAAAAAACCCGGGTAAAACTCGCCGTTGACCGCGAGGCCGCGCCACTCAGCGGCGCTGCGCAGGTGATGGTGATCAAGCCCGCAATGGACGAGCCATTCCTGCTAGGCGAGGCGGCGATCAGCCACAGCCAGCGCGTCGTGCTCACGAGCTACATGGATCACCCCTTCGGCCAAGCCTTCGCGGCGTGGGAGGCAGCGCGGCTGGAGTTGCAATTTCCCGGATTGGTCGGAGTGTGCGGCTTGCAAACGCATCATCTGTTCGAGCCTAACGATTTCACCAAAGCACTCGGTCCCTGGTCGCCGAAATTCAAGATTCCCGCAGGCACCGGACTGGGGTTTGACGATCAACTGGACGCCCTGCCATGGACGCGGCTTTACTAACATCTTCTGGCTTTTGGTATGACTCCGGGGTGTTCACCTTCGGGAAATTTCCGGGCAAGAGCCCGGAAGCGGATCGATTGTTAGGCCATGTGCTTTTTGAAACATCCGGCAGCTCCGGCACGCCAAAATGGGTCGCGATTTCAAAGCCAGCCCTGCTCGCCTCGGCGGCTGCGGTGAACCGGCATCTGCACGTCACCGCGGGATCGTGCTGGGGGCTCGCGCTGCCGGTGCATCACGTCGGCGGATTCGGAGTCTGCGCGCGGGCGTTCGAGGCAGTCTGCAGGTTGGAAGTGTTTGGGAAACGCTGGGCTGCGGGTGCTTTCGCCGAATGGATCAAGGAACAACAAATCACTCACACTTCGCTGGTTCCGACGCAGGTCCATGATCTGGTGAAAGCCGGATTGAAAGCGCCCGGATCGCTGCAAGCCATCGTCGTCGGAGGCGGTCATCTCGACGTCGCCACCGGCCAGTCCGCCCGCGATCTCGGTTGGCCGGTGCTCGCCAGCTACGGCATGACCGAGGCCGCTTCGCAGATTGCGACGCAGACCCTGAATGAACTCGCGAATCCCTATCAGCCCGCGCCGCTCCCGCTGCTTCCGATCTGGCGGGCAGATGTTTCCTCGGAGGCACTCCTCCGTATTTCCGGGCCCGCGCTGTTCTCCGGATACGTCGTTTCTGAAAACAATATCTGGCAGTTCATCCCTTGCGAAAACGAATGGCACCTGACCTCCGACCGAGCAATGTTAGGCGACGGCACCATCACCCCGCTCGGTCGCTCGGACACCCTCGCCAAGGTGCTCGGCGAGCTCGTCGATCCCGAGGCCATCGAGCGCGAACTCACCGCTCTCTCAGAGGGGAAACTCACCGCCGGCACCTTCGCCGTCGTCGCCCTGCCGGACGAACGCGCGGGCCATGTGCTGGTCCCCGTTTTCGAATCACGGATCGACCGATCGGCCGTCGAATCGGCACTCATTGCCTACCAGATAACAGCACCTGGTTTCCGCCGCCTTCAGCCCGCCGCTTTCGTCTCGAAAATCCCCCGCAGCCCTCTCGGAAAACTGTTGCGGAAGCAGTTGGCTGCGGGATTGGCGAACGGATTGCCATAACAGCCTAAATTGGTGGTTGTCATCGCCAGCAAAATGGAAATAGTCAGGACATCTTGATTAAAAAGAATAAAGACTCGTTGCCACGACTTGGCACTGCATATGCTGGCGGCGGGCTGGCTACATGCTCCCTATCACCCGTCAAAATACTCAGCACCCCCACCCACACCGATGATTCATCGCACCGAGGAAGCGCAGTCAGCATTGTTCGAGGAAACAACCATGGATGAAGGAAACACCCGGCGGAAGCGAGCCGGAGGAGACAACCCAAAACCGGCGGATTTCGGACTCACCGCTCCCTCTCAACTCGTCAAAAACTACGTGTTGGACACCAATGTCCTACTGCACGACCCCGCAGCCCTTGAACGTTTCAAGGAAAACCACCTCTGCATCCTCGTCGATGTTCTGTCAGAACTGGACAAGTTCAAATCCGAGCAGACCGAGCGCGGGGCGAACGCCCGCCGCGTCCACCGCCGCCTGACGGAAATGTTTTCCTGCGCGGATAAAGTTACCCGTGGCGTAACGACCGAAGGCGGCGGCACCGTCCGTCTTGTGATCTACGATCCCGCGAGCTGCGCAAAAAACTGCGACCTGCTCAACCGCTTCCACCGGATTTTCCCGGACCGCGAGCGCGTGGATCACCGGATCCTGGCGGCCTGTCTGCTGCTGATGCAATATAACAAAGCACCCGTCGTACTTGTCACCAAGGATATCAACATGCAGCTCAAGGCCCGTGCCGTCGGGATCGAGTGCCAGGATTATCTGAATGACAAGGTTGATGCCCGCGAGGTTTCCAACTACGAGGTGCGCCGCATCGAGGTCGATCCCAGCGAGCTTCACCGCTTCGCAAGTTCAGGCGAGCTACCTGTTTCCGAAGACCGCATCATCGGCGTGGCGACCAATGAGTACGTCTTGCTAGGTGCGGGTGAAAAACAAACGATCCCGGCCCGCCTATCGGCCAACGGCAGTTTTGTCAGACTGAATTTCCCAGAAGTTCTCAAGATTCCGGACGGCCAGTCGCTCAAGCCGCTCAACCTCGGCCAACGCTGTCTGATCGACGCCCTGCTCAATCCAGATATCTCGCTTGTGACCTGTTACGGCCACGCTGGCACCGGCAAGACGCTGGTCGCCGTGGCGGCAGGACTTCACGAGATGTTCAACCGGAAATACAACGGCATCACCGTCAGCCGCCCGGTGGTGGCGATGGGCGATCAGCTCGGATTCCTTCCCGGCTCGCTCGATGAGAAGATGCGCCCTTGGCTCCAACCGATCCATGATGCGCTCGATCTCCTCATGCGGCCTAACACCCCGCTCGGTCCGCGCCGTAAGCAACAGCAGAAGCCGGGCGGTGCCCCGCCGATGGCGGCGAAGAAGCCCTATGAGCTTCTGATGGAGCAAGGGATTCTGGAAATCGAAGCGCTCTGCTACATCCGCGGCCGCTCGATTCCCAACCGGTTCTTCATCCTCGACGAAGCCCAACAGCTCACACCGCAGGAAGCGAAAACGATCGTTACCCGCATGTCCCGCGACTCCAAGCTCGTGCTCGTCGGCGATCCGGCGCAGATCGACAATCCCTATGTGGATAGCCGCAGCAACGGCCTCGTTTACACCCGCAACCGCCTCAAGGGCCAACCCTTCGTCGCCCACGTCGCGCTCAACCGCGGCGAGCGCTCGGAGCTGGCGGAAGCCGGAGCGCAGTTGATGTGACCCCTCACGATTCCAAGGGTGCCGGCGTTCGTTCGCCGACATCCTTTTTCTCACGTGATTTGAAACGCTCCAGAAACAGAAAGACCAGCCCGGATTGCGGGTGCGTCCGCATCTTCCACGACAGTAATTTTACTGACGGTTAGATCATCGCGGCGCTCACCTCTTCCCACGGAAGACTGTGGGCCTCGGCGACTGGACGGCAGGTGAGTTTGCCGCCGAGGAAGTTGATTCCTGATAGCAGTTCCTTGCGCGTCTGGCAGGCGCCGGAAACGACCGATCACGCACGAACCCTCAAACCACGGTTTCCACAAAGCTGACGACGTGCCCAAGGTTTTTCCAATCAGGAATCAACAATCCAAAATCGTCATTCATCAATCCCATTGAGGAACCCAGCCCAAGTGCGTCCCTCCCTGAAGCGACGCGTCCCCGCAACCATCGCCAAACTTTGCAAAGGACTTGTGCTCGATTTTCGGGACTAGTACCTATAAGACGCAGCCTTGCCAATCGGCCGGATGGCGGCACGATGGAAGCTGTGCCATGAAACCCTTCCCCGCCATTTGCGTGCTCTGCCTGGCTCCGCTGGCGTCCTGCGAGGAGAAAAAAACCGAAGCGCCGCCCATGAGTGAAAAGACCCTGCTCCCCGGCAAGGAACGCGCCGCAGCCGCTGCGGCGACCGTGCGGCCGGCCCTCGAACGCGACTTGTCCGCCGTCGGATTGAAATTCGGCGATCCGGTTTTCATTCGCATTTTCAAGGATGAGCAGGGGCTGGAACTGTTTGTGCAAAACAAGGCGACGGGAAAATTCGATCTCTTCCGGAGTTACCCCATCGCCGCAGCATCAGGGAAACTCGGGCCGAAACTGGCAGAGGGCGACTGGCAGTTACCCGAGGGATTTTACTTCGTCCCGCCCGACGCGATGAATCCCAACAGCCAGTTCCACCTCTCGTTCAACATCGGCTATCCGAACGCTTTCGATCAGGCGCTGGGCCGGACAGGCAGCGCGATCATGGTCCACGGCAACAGTGTTTCCATCGGCTGCGCGGCGATGACGGACGAGAAGATCGAGGAAATCTACACACTCTGCGATGGCGCGCACCACGGCGGGCAGGCGTTTTTCCGAGTACACATTTTCCCGTTCCGCATGAGCGAGGACAAGATGCGAGAGACTTCGGGCGGGCCGTGGGAGGAGTTTTGGAAAAACCTGCGGGAAGGCTACGATCTATTTGAAAAGACGCATGTGCCGCCGGCGGTAAGCGTGGTGGATGGGCGCTATCAGTTCAAGGAACCCTGAGCGGCTGAATGGGCGGCGTGATACAGGCATTCCTGCCTGTTCTTTGGGGGTGGCGGGGCATGTGAAAGAACAGACAGGAATGTTGTCCCGAAAAGCCTGACCTGCGTTCGGGTGGGTGGCGGGGGCTTGTGAAAGAACAGACAGGAATGTCTGTGTCACGGCGGTAAGAGCGGGAGTCACTGCCAGTGGCCGGCGATCCATGTCGTTCCACTCCATTGCGGTAAATGTTTTCTCGCCATTTTCTCGCCACGAACCGTCCGATTCCGAAAAAATAGCTCGAACCGTTTCGGCTCCGTGCGGAATTGAGTGCCTTGGGTTACGAGGCGACCTTCGCACCACGCCTTCCGCGGCGGACAGCTTTGAACCGCCTGAACCGCCTCCGTGAGGCGGGTTGGGTGGATCGGCAAGGCGAGACACGCGCCACGATTTATCACCTGACTGAGGAAGGCAGAACCGAGCTGGAAGAGGAACGAGCGAAGCAGGCTTCCAGCATGGACTCTCCGCCGCGCGCCCCGCTGTCCAAGATGTCAGAGGATGTTCGGCGAAACCTCCGGCGCCCGATCTTTGAACGCCCCGCCGTGGGCTATCACCGCTCGTTCCTGGAATCCTACCAGCCGAACAGAACCAACTACCTATCAGAAACCGCCCGTCATAGGCTGCTCGAAAGCGGTAGCCAGACCGGCATGGCAGCCGAACCTGCCGGCACCTATGCGCGCCACATTTGCCAACGCCTGCTGATGGACCTCTCATGGAACTCCAGCCGTCTGGAGGGCAACACCTATTCCCTGTTGGAAACCGAGCAACTCTTCCAAGCTGGCCGCGGAACGGGTGGAAACGCATGCGCTCCGGCAGGTCGAACTCCGGCATTGGGATCACTCCGACCTCCTCGCGGATGCCAGCCGGATCGTCGGTGAAGCAGACGACGCGCAGCGGGCGCGAGGTATTCCGCATGGCCATGGCTTAGGTCCGGTTAACGCTATTCGGAGCTATAGCGATCGCCCCACTCAAGGCGGAGCAGCGTCTGGCGCGGGGCTTGGGTGGAATTGAATCGTTTTTTGATTCCCTCCCTAGGCGAAAGGCTGAAAAGATTTGATTTGTGCGCCCTTTCTGCAGCTAAAATGATCAGAGGCAAAAGCGGGAAAGCACCTCGGCGGCGCAATGGCCGGCCTCGCGGAGAGTTTCGGGGCGGAGCGGTTAGTTTCCGGGATTTTCCTAACTGTGGAAGCGGGCGAAGAGCTTTTCCGCCACGAGGTTTTTCAAAGCGCACATGATGAAAGACCTATCCCTCTATCATGAGCTACCGCCCCGCGCCCAATACCCGCACGGCCGACACCCGTGCATTCGCGTCAGTCGTTAGCGGCGCGATGGAGGCCATGTAACGCTGTTTCCGCAGCGGCTTGAAGCGCACGGGGACACGCTGACTGGCACCCGGCGCGATCCAGCCTTTCCAATTGGCCTGAAATGCCGCCTGCCCATTGCGCGAACCATCCAACTTCCAGCCGGAGATATACACCGCCGTATTGCCGGTATTGTTGAACGTCAGATAACGGTAACTGACCGATCTCACTTTTTTCTGGCCGAAATTCGCCACCCCCGGCGCTTCGAGGATCGCCGTGTTGGACGCATACTGGGCCACCAAGCTACGCGCACCCGTGATGGTAAGATCGAAGCTCGCCTCTGTGCTCACGACCTGGCCGTCTTCCGTCCAATTTACAAATTGATAGCCCGTCACCGGCAAGGCCACCACATGCACCTGCGAGCCGGCCCAGTATCCGCGCTTCTTTGGTAGAGTAAATTGTGAAATGTTTTCCGCCAACTGCGTGAAAGCGCTCATGCCCGAAAGCGTGTAAACATTCTCCGCCAGCGCGCAGACCGGGATGCTCGGAGTGCCCGCCGTGGCATCGGACTGCACGGCGATGTCCCCTGAAAACGTCCCCGCACGGGCCGGACTGAAAATGACACTGACTCCCTGCGACTGCCCCGGCGCGATTTCCCCCGACCATGCGCCGCCGAATCCCTCGGGATAAACTATCCCGCTCACGTTCAGCGGCGAGTTACCCGAATTCCTGATCGTGAACTGGCTGGAAGCGGACTCGCCGACCACCAAACGCGGCCATGAAAGCGTGCCTTCCACAGAAATAATACGGCTGATCGGTTCGAAATGGGCTGTGAGATTGCTGTCGGCGTAAGTTTTGATCGTGATCGTGGCGTCAGCGCTGAATTTATCGCTATGATTAATCCAACAGCCGTAATCGGAGAATTGCATATTTCCATCCCCATCACTCTGCAGAGTCGG
>JBBRCO010000061.1:0-20870 GCA_038204755.1 Verrucomicrobiales bacterium | reverse complement strand
AATCTGATTGAAGAGTTCTTCAAATTTTCCGACAAATCCGGCAGATTTACAGGGTGTCTTACAAAACATCCCTCCCAAATATGGATATTTTTTAAAAGTACAAGTTTAATTTTTGAGAATTCTTTCCCTAAAGGCATTGGGTCTAGCCCAACGGCTGTTCAGGAGCCTCCCGCAAAAAGCAAATTCCTAGCAGTAACTGATTCTTCCTAACTTCAGGCTTTACCCCGTCCGGGCTTTGGCGATAGAGAGTGGGTGCTTCATGGTAGTCTGCCATCAGGCGACCTCCCGCAAACTTCACGAAATCCCTCCACACCTTCGCCACCTCCCGCTGAATCCGCCATGAACCTCCACCCACAAATCATCGAGAAAGACGGACGCAGAGAGTTCGTTGTCCTGCCCGAGGAGTCCCTGCAAATGCAGGCCGAAATCGAAGACTATGACGACCTCTGCACCCTGCGCGACGAAAAACCCCGCGCCCCTGCCGAACCCACCCGTTCGCTCGACGACGTGCTCAAGGACATCCGAAACTAAATCCCTCCCTCCCCATGCTCACCTCATCCGCCTTCTCTTCCCTTCGATGTTCAACCTTGGGCGTTGGACATGTCCCGGCGAAGCCTTGGCGAAGACGGATGTTCGATGTTCATCGCCATGCTCCGGACCACCCGCGACCTCGACTCCACCGCCGCATGACCCTTCATCCACCTCCCATGAAACCGTTGACTGGACACCGCTGCAGAATCTGAGGCTTGTTAATAGACACTGAAACCAGACTTAATCGACGAAGATCTAAAGAACATCGTAAACTAAATCCCACCCTCCCCATGAAGACGACAAAAGTTTTTACCCCCTCAATACTCTCCAGATTTTTCTGGGCGGTCTGTGCGTTGATACTGCTGGGTCTGCCAACAGTCGGACTAGCAATCACACCCGGAAAATTCCGCGATCCGGGAACGCTGAGAGAAATCACCCCTTCAGGGGCGTGGAAAAACTTAATCGTCGTGACCCACGGGTGGAATCCTGAAGGGGATCCCGACGTATTTGGCTCATCGTTTTGGCCTGACCTCAGACAAAATCTCGCCGATGCGGTGCTTGGAACTGATTGGCAAGTGATCCTTTACGATTGGAGCCCTGATGCCTCCACGGGCTGGCCCGGATTTAACCTTGCGGCACTCAACGGTGACGAACATGGGGGAATCTCAGCAGGCATCATCGCTTCAAGTTGCCTCAATCTAAGACAGATCCATTTCATTTCTCACAGTGCTGGTGCCTGGGTAACACGTAGATCCTTGATCAACACAGTGGCTGCCAATCCATTTCTTGTAGGCCAAATGACGCTCTTGGACGCCTTCGTTCCGGGCGATCTTCCAATCGAGAGTCCAACTTATGATAATTCCCGAAAGCTGAACCGTGAAGCCATGGAACAATTGCGTTTCATAGGACTTCTTAAACGGCTCAACAGACTGGATAACTACTATGTGCAAGATGCAGGCACTGGATGGTTGGCGACGCAGGCGACTTTTAATTGGCTCCCAGGAACCGACCTGGGTGGGATCCGGTTGGATTTCGACAACGATCCCTACGGAAACCAGCCTGGCAACGAGCACTCCGCACCCATACTGTTTTACGCCGATAGCGTGGAGGTTGGAGATTACGTTCAGAGAAACGGGCTTCCGCCGGGTTCCATTCCAACCGGCGCGGCTGGAACCCGCCTCTCTAGCATCAAGAATTCTGCCGGTAGCCTTTATGACTCACGCTCTCTGGGGTGGTTCCAGAGTTTTTTCTATCAACGTAACTCAAGACCTTATTTTTCGACACCATTGCCTGCGGTAGCCACGGTCACAAAAAATAGCCCGCTTTTGTTATATGTTGGTGCTCAGAACACAACGACGTACCGATGGAAATTTAAGCCTAGCGATGGCGACTGGATCACCCTTCCCTCCGCCACGTCATCTGCAATAACTTGGACCTCGGCAACCGCAGCTCAGTCCGGCCAATATGTGGTCGAAATTACGGGTCCCAACGGGGTTCTCTACGGCGACATTTGCCGCGTGTCTGTTCTTGATCCGCCGCCAATACCTAGCAATCCAGCGTCTCGCCCGAATCCAATATTGACTTCCGTTTCGCCCGCTACGTTCTCTAGCCCAGTGCAAACGCTTACTCTGAAAGGGAGTAACTTTCTACCATCTGACGTTCTGGAGATTGGGGACCCGAATGGAGCGTCTTACTCCAGCTTGACCTACCCTGAGCGTTTCACTTGGCGGAGTTCCGACCAGATCGACTACCGGGTCAATGTGGGCAGTCTCGTCGGCAATTGGAAGATCAGGGTAGCTGCCACGGCGAATTCGTTGGCTTCGGTTTACCGCTTCTTCACGGTCAATCCCCCGGCACCAGTCGCTCCTCCCACGGCAACGACCGGTTCATTGCAGGTCAGCCTGTCTCCATCTTCAGCCATCGGGGCGCAATGGAGCGTCTCGGGCAGAGCCGCACGCAATTCTGGAGAAACGGAACCCGGATTGTCACCAGGCACGGCGACAGTCAGATTCACCTCAGTGGCAGGATTCAACACTCCGGCCGACCGGACCGTCACAATCACGGCGGGGAATACAGCGAGCACCTCGGCAACTTACACTGCCGCCGCTCCCGCCAACTACACGCTGTCATTAACCTCGGTCAATGGCGCTATCGGCAGAAATCCGAATGCCGCTAGCTATCCTGCCGGTACTGTCGTGCGAATCTGGGTGAGTGCCAACAGCGGCTATCATTTCGTAAATTGGTCCGGCGATCTATCTGGCAGCAGTTCCGTGGTGGACATTGTGATGAATGGGAACAAGACCATGATAGCCAACTTTGCAGTCGGCGACTGGAGCAAGACGAGTCTATCCGTGTCTATTCTCCCTACCGATGTTCACCCACTTGGAGCTCAATGGCGTGTCGATGGCGGTTCATGGCAAAACTCAGGCGTGATCATTCCAGACCAGCACCTTGGCGATAACGTGGTCGAGTTCCGTGAGGTTCTCGGCTGGTATAGACCTGCAACTCAAAGACTCATCCTCCAAGGAGGGCAGCCTGCGGTGATTTCTGGCACCTACACGCGCGACGTAACGCCCGGGATTCTGCAGGTGGCGATCAACCCGCCCGATGCAGCTGCGGCAGGAGGACAATGGCAGGTTAACGGAGGCGCTTGGCAGCCTCATGCTGCGTCACTTTCACTTGCGCCGGGGAGTTACACGGTCAGCTTCAAACCAGTAGCCACTTGGGGGACTCCTCTCGCGAGGACAGTGGTCGTGCCCAACGGTGCCATCTCTAACGTCAATGCTAGCTACGAGGTTCCGCTTGGACAACCAACTATCTTCAGCGTCAGCCCCTTGTTCGGACCAATTGCTGGTGGCACTATTTTGACCATTGATGGCGCAAATTTTGGCAGGAATTCATCCGTCACAATCGGCGGGGTTGCCGCCGCGTCTGTCATCATGATTGACTCCACACAACTTCTTGCCACGACGCCTGCCGCCGGCAGCACCGGCACGGCTCCTATCGTGATCACAAGCGGTGCGATTTCTGCACCCAATAATGCGTTTTCTTATTCGGTCTCCCAAGGCGCAGGAATGCAGCTCCTGAGTAATATTGGAGGCACTGCAATGGCAGTGGCTTCCAATGCTAACAATGTTTTTATTGGAGAGGGAGCCAACTTGATAGTCACGAGCACGAGTTCGACGACCCGCATTGGTTCAGTTTTGATTCCCGGGCTGATTCAGGACATCGTGCCCTTCACCAGATCGGGGAGGAACTATGTTTGCATCGCAGCAAATGCTGCAGGACTTCAGATCGTCGATGTTACGACACCAACCAGTCCCATTCTCGTGAGCAGCGTGGCTACCGGCGGGACTGCCAGCGGTGTGGCTACATCAGGGACGCTAGCTTACGTGTCCGCCTACGAAGGACGGCTCATGATTGTCGATTTGTCCGCACCTGCAACGCCTATAAAGCGCTCGGAACTAGTCATGGCACAAGGTGCCAGCGATATTGCCGTGAAGGCATCAATTGCAGGCGTGTTTTGCTACATGCCATCGGGGACAGACTTGATAGTGGTTCAAGCGGATCTTCCGTCAGCCCCAACCTTCCTGAGAACGATAACCGGGCCGAGTGCCCAATTGTTTGATAGCCGCCGGACAATTGTCACATCAGGAAACAGTGCATACGTATCACTCAATGGCGGCATTTCAGTTTTTAATCTCTCAAATTCGGCTTTCCCAACACTTCTGGAGTATGAAGTCAACATATATAACAACTACGGTGGCGGGGCCCTAGCGGTTTCAGGAAGCTATCTCTACGAAGGATCAAGAGGATCTCCATCTGGAATCACCACTTATACTATCGACGCAGCAGGAATCTCGCTACTTCACTATACTTCGATAAATAGCGCATTTGGACATGGTATTTCTATATCCGCAGGTAAAGCATACGTCGCAAGCGGAGACACCGGAACAAACTACTTTTCTTTAGCTTCACCCACATCACCATCGTTCATCGCAAATAAGCCGGTATCTGGGACTTGTTTTGCAGTTGATGTTTCGGACAATCTTGCGATCACTGCGTGTGATGGAAATGGAGCAACGATTTATGATGTCTCGGCGCCTCAAAATCCAACCGTGACGGCAATGTCTGTGGTCAAATCACTTGGCGATCAGTTCTATAATGTTAAGATTCGTAATAAGAATGCCTACTTATTATCTAATAGTAACGGGAGATTTTATTACCTAGATCTCTCCAATCCCTATATCCCAGTTACCTCTGCAACATTTGACTACGTGACATTTGCAGCAAATGATTTTGATGTTTTCAACAATCGAATTTGTCTGGCTGGTCCAGGTCCTAATTACTCTCCAGATGCAAGATTAGGGATAATTAATAATGGATTTGGGTCAACTACGATTAGTTCAAATTTTAATATATTGTCAAATGGATGGGTTAATTCTGTTAGTGGATTTGGCAGCACAGCTGCGGTTGGGGTTGGTGGGAATGGAATCAAATTCGTAAACTGCGATAATGGAGCAATGTTAAGTACAGTTCTTCCAGGAGTAACAATTAGAGATAGCGATTTCTCCCCAACCGGAGAATACTGCTACTTGGGAAGTGAGAGCACTTTCTATATTTTTGACGTGAGAAATATCAGCGCACCCATTAAGATCTTTGAAACACCGGCATCCTATCCACGCATTTCATCCAGCGGAAACAAGGTGGCATTTACTACAGATAAATCTGTCAAGGTATTCGACGTCACAAACCCATCCGCGCCTATTCAAGTAGTCAGCCAATCCACTTTGGATTATACAACGGGTATCAAGCTTTCCGGTAATCTAGTTTATGTGGCCAATTACAAAGCTGGTATGAGCACCTACCGTTTGAATGACGCGACAGCTCCGGAAGTATTTATCACCAACCCAGTTTTCGCATCAACGTATGAGACAGAGAGCTCGCGAATCGACATAGCCGGAGTCGTGACTGATGATCGGCAGTTGGCTAGCATCGGATGGTCGAATGATACGGGAGGTGGTGCCGCTGGGACATTTTCGTTGGACAGTTGGCAGATCGATGCAATTCCACTGCGAATCGGCCCCAACGAACTCACTGTAACTGCAGTTGATACTTCGGGGAATGTGGGAAGAGATACAATAACCATCTTTAGGAGTAGCGTGAAGCAACTGCAAACGTTGACCTTCACCGCTCCTACCGTTCAATCCTTTGGTGGGCCTACCTTGCCGCTCGTTGCTACTTCCACGTCGGCATTACCGGTAACGTTTTCAATTGTCTCGGGGCCAGCCGCAATCGTCGGATCAACACTGACAATCACCGGTGTTGGCACAGTCATCGTCCGTGCCACACAGGCAGGAAATTGGGACTACTCGGCTGCGCCGCCAGTGGATCGTAGTTTTGCCGTCGGAAAATCAACGCAGTTGATCGCATGGACCGCCATCGGTGACAAGATCTATGGCGATTCTAGTTTCACTCTGACCGCCCAAGCCACGAGCGGCCAAGCTGTTACCTATTCGCTCGTTTCTGGTCCAGCTACTGTAACAGGGACACTATGTTCTCTCACTGGACAAGGAGTGGTTGTCCTGAATGCGAGTCAGGCGGGTTCGGCGAACTACTTGCCAGTGAGTGGAAATATTAGTTTCAGTGTATTCGGAACTCCACAGACATTGAGTTTTGGGAACTTGGCTCAACAGGTGGTCGGTGCCTCCGCCTTCCCACTTGTGGCAGTTAGTTCTTCAGGTCAACTCGTGAGCTATTCCATTCTAAGTGGGCCGGCGGAGTTGATCGAAGGAAAATTACACCTGACTGGTCCTGGCGTGGTGATCGTCAGAGCCTATGCCGCCGGGACAAATTCCTTGGCATCTGCCACCGTCGATCAGATGTTTTCGGTAGTACCAGTAGTGAACCAAATCAGCGATTTTCAGAGAATGGAGAATAATCGTGCCTATTTCCGATTCTGGGGAGAGCAAAATCGGAATTATGATATTCAATCCAGTCCTGACTTAAAGAATTGGACAACACTTTTCACGGAAAAGGTCAACAGCTTAGGTTACATTGAGCATACCGGTGAACCTATTGGCACCACACCGAAAACATTCTATAGAGTTAAGTGGTAGTCGAAGGTAAGCGGGGTCTCAAGCGCCATACGTAGGCATTTGCCCCGGCGGATTCATAGGTGCCATAGTTTGAAGATCTATGACACCTATGAATGAATCCAGGGAAATGGGGTCAACCCCCTTTTCCCCGCCCTCCGGTCTAGCCCAACGGCTGTTCAGGAGCCTCCCGCAAAAAGCAAATTCCTAGCAGTCTCCTCCAGCAGATGATCTTCTCCAGCCAATACAGGATTTCCGGGATCCTTGAACAAGCGCCGCACCCGCCCGATCAGTCGATCATGCGGGATGGACTCGAAATACTTGCGAATGTCCAGCTTGAGGTGCCATGCCCCGCTGCGGGCGGCTTTCTGCGCTGCCTCGATGCCGACCAGCCGTCCCTTGCCTTTCCGGCAGGCTAGCTGTGGAAAACCGAGTGCCTTTCCAGCACCGGCTCGCACAGGTTCATCAGCGCATGATGAAACACCCGTTCCGGGAAACGCGCGGCGTGGATCGTCCGCTCCTTGGGATCAAACACCATGAACATATTATACCTTCCAATCTCAAAACTCCGGTCCGCCAGCTCCCGTTGCAATTGCTCCAGACTGGCGTCCAGATCGTTCCCGAAGCGCCGCACCTCGATTTTGCGCCGCTTGCCGCGGGCCGCTTGTTGAAAGGCGCGGGCAAGATTCCCGCGCTCGATGACCGCTGGCCACAGATTGCCGATGCGTTTCACTTCGCCGCCTCCTTGCCTGTGAGCAGCGCGAGAAACGCCGCTCCGTATTTCTCCAAGCGTGCCGCTCCCACGCCCGGCACCGTGCCCATCGCGGTGAGAGAATCCACCTTGCCCGTCACCATCGCCGCAAGCTGTTCGTTAGTGAAAATCGAATAAGCCGGGATCGCCTCTTTATCCGAGATCGCCTTGCGCAAATCGCGCAGCTTCGCAAACACGGCGAAATCCGCATCGTTGAGAACTTCCTTGTAATCAATCTTCGGGCCGCTGCTACGGCTCCTGTCCACGCCCAGCGAGCCATCCAGAAACTCAATGCAAAACGCCCAGAACGAATCTTCTCCGTTCGGAACAAATTCCTTCCTTACCGACGCGATGCGTCCACCTCGGAGAAGCTTGTTCAACTCCTCCTTCGCACTGCCCTGCCCGTTGGCAGGAATTTGGATAAATTCAAATGGCATGTCTCATTTTTGGAAATTAAAAATCGGCAGGGGCTATGCCCCTACAACCCCATGTGATTTTCTTTTCTAGTCATTTGTTATTTCAAAAACCGCTCCACTCCCTTCACTCCGTTGCTGCGTTCGCTCCACTCACTTGCTACTCCGTTCCGCTCGTTCCGCTTCCTGCTGTGCTATGGGACTGAACTGCGAGCGGTACGGAACCCGATGGCGCCGTTGCTGCCGTTGCCCGGGTAGCCGGTGCTTGCGGTACGCGACGCGGCAGTGGTTCGCGAAGTTGTACCAACTGCCGCCCCGGAACACCCGGTACGAGCCCGAAGGAGCACCTCGTGGATCGGTTCCCGGCGAAGCCGCGTATTAGCTGCTAGAATACCAATCCCAGCACCGCTCCCACACATTCCCCGACATGTTATAAAGCCCATACCCATTCGGCGCAAAACTGTCCACCGGTGCCGTGTAGGGAGAGACTCCGTTGTTATTGTTGCTCCAGATCGGATGATAACCACGCGTCAGACTCACGTCGTAACTGTATGAACTGGAACTGTAGTAATTCGCCTGATTGTGCGTGATCGTATCGCCCCATGGGAAATTCTTCCCTGTGAGTTTGCCACGCGCCGCCTTTTCCCACTCCGCCTCCGTCGGCAGCCGGTAGCCGTTCGCACTCCATTTCACCATCGTGTTGTCGATATTGATGTTCCCCGTCTTGTAGATGAGCGTCTGGGCGGCGTCGGTGTAATAACAAGGCGTGAGCCCTTCCTTCTGGCTCCGCGCATTGCACCACTTCACCATCGCATACCAGGTGATGCTGTGAACCGGGTGGTTCACTCCCTTTGACGCAGAAGACCCGTTGCCCGTCGGCAGATCCGTGTAGCCGCTGATCAGTGGCGAGAGCCGCACGCTGTCCCACAACTCCTTGGTCGTCTCATACTTCGACATGTAGAACTCGTTCACATAAACCGTGTGCACGGGTTTTTCATGGGTGTAGCCCACCACCGGGTTCGATTGGTCGCCCATCTGGAAGCTCCCGGCATCAATGCGGACCAGATCGCCGTAGGTGGCGGGGGAGTTTTCCGTCGCCAGAACCTTGAAGCGGAGGTTTTTGGTGAAGGTGTTCTGGAGGGCCGGTGCCTTGATCGTGGTCACGCCATTGACAGCGGTTTGCGCCACAGTGAGGGTAATGGCTTTGCCGATGCCCGGGGTCACGGCGGTGGCGTAGCAATCACCGGAGAACGCGGTGGCGGGGACATCGAGCCCGGCCCCCGAGCCATCGATCCACACCTGGACGCTCACCGTGCAGGCACTGGCAGCCACGAGGTTGTAGGTGATGCGCACCTGGTGGGTGCCGGGGATTTGTGCGGCCCGGACCTCGGAGACGGTGGCGGCGCCTTGCAGGTGGGTGGCTGCGGCGAGGAGGGAGAGGAGAATAAGGAACATCGAACCTCGAACGTTGAACATCGAACGTTGAAGGAAGAGAAGAGCGGGAGAAGGGATGGAGTTAAGAGCCATGGCGGTGAGCGGGATGGGAGACGGGAGTGGAGGACATGCTTGGTACGAGTGAACCAATAGCAATGTCGTTGATAACAGAAATTTCCGCCGCCAAGCAAAGCGAAATTTGCGGAGCGCGGTTTTTTTGTCGCCACTTCTTATCCCGCAAAAAAACACCCGCACGGCATGCACCGTGCGGGTGAGTTTGTATTCCCTGCGGTGGGTCGTTCAGCCACCTACGGTGACGCTCGCCTCGGCGCTCCAGAGGGCCGTCGGGGCGTCGTTTACGTGATAGATGGCGCGGTATTTCCAGCGGGTGAGGGTGGCGGGATGGGCGGCGCTATCGGTGTAGTCCGGCGTGGTGTCGAAGGCGAGTGGGGACCAGCCTTTGGCATCGCCGCGATCCACCTGGATCTCGCACCTGTCGAGGAATTTGGCATTTCCCTCCCAGCCCCAACTGATATCCACCTTGGTGCCGCTGACGGTGGCGGTAAGCACGGGCTGGACGGTAGCGAGGTCCGGCGCGGTCTCACCGGTGCCGACAATGCGCAGGTCCGAGCTGATGGCCTCGGTATGGCCGGCGGAAGTCTTGATAATGGCGACGAGGTTGAAAATCCGGTTGAGCGCCCCGGTATTCAGAGGGACGACTCCGGCAGGCAGCGCGGGCGGGGTGAAGACGGGCAAAACGCAGGGCGCGGTGCCGTCCCCCGTCAGCGCATCGGTGGCCGCGCTGGTACACGAGAGTGCCCCTGGGCGGACGGTGGCCAGCCAGGAGCCGATGAGGTAGATGAGGAATCCCGCATCGGCAATGCCGGCGGCGGCCTGTGCCGCCGTCAGGCCGAGCGCCGGCTAACTATTAGCCTCGCGAATGACAAGCGGAAAATTTTCCTTGCTCTCGGGAACGTCCGCAACAAGTGTCCCGACCGTTGATGAGGAATTTTCTCACATGGTTGATGGTGTTCGGCGTGCTCGCCGGAGTGAATCTTCGCGCCCTTTCGGCGGAGGGGGATCACCGCACGATCTGCAAGGAAAAGGTGGAACAATGCTGCGGGAACGAAATTTCATCTCTGCCCGAAAGCAGCCACGATCACGATGGCGGCGATTGCCCGCCGGATCATCATCATGACCATCAGTGCTGCCTGCATGTGATGCCGCTAACTGTGGATCAACAGGCGGAATCGTGGCTGAGGGACCCGGCGTCCACGTTTCTCGGCTTCCGCCATCAGGGCGAAGTGCCGCCAGATGGACCGTTTTTGAGTTCGGAAAAACCGCCGTTGATTTGAGCGTGGGTTGAGCGCGTTCCGGCGTGGCGATGTGGCCCGCCGTCGTTTCCTGCATGGGCAGCCTCATGCCCGTCAGGTCGTTGAATTAGAGTTTTTCCCCAAGGGTTCCGCCGTTTTCCGTGCGGCCCGCATTTCAAAAATCATGTCCCAATTTTATCCTTGGGCGGTGCTGGCCTTTGCCGCCTTTGCCCTGCCGCTCCGCGCGGAACCCGCGGCCGTCGTTTCGCTCAACAGCGTGGGCGACCGCATCCGCGCGCAGAATCCCGATCTCGCCGCCGCCCGTCTCCGCATCCAGGAGGCGCTCGGCCGCATGAACCAGTCCGGCCGCCTCGCGAATCCGGAACTGGAAACCTCGTTCGAGCACAACCCCAGCTTCCGCGAGGGGAGATTCGAAGTCGGCTTTTCCCAACAGTTTCCGGTCACCGGCAGGCTGCAGATAGAAAAAGATGTTTCCCTCACTGGACTGAAAGCCGCCGAGGCCGAGGTCCGTGAAGTGGGGCGCCAGCTCACCGGCAAGGCCCGCGAGGCGGTGGTGAAAATCCTCGCCACCCGCCAGCGCCGCGAGCTGCTGCGCGAACAGTCGGATGTTTCCAATGGGTTTGCTGAATTTCTATCTGAAATCGCGGCGAAGGGCGAAGGCTCCGCGCTCGACGCGGGACAGGCGAAACTCGAAGCCGCCAGCCTCGCGATGGAAATGCGCCAGCTCGATGCCGGAGAAGCCGCTCTCGCCGGGGAACTCAAGCCGTTGTTAGGAATGCGCCCCGGAGAAGCACTAAATGTCGGCGGCACCCTGCCAGAGCCGGTGCTCCCCGCTGCCGCAGCCGATCCCTCGCGCCGCCCGGATTTCCAGGCCGCGAAGCTCGACGCGATCGCCGCCGCCCAAGGCGTGGCACTCGAACAGGCCCGCCGCTACGATGACGTGGAAGGCGGACTCTTCGCCGCCGCCGAACGCACGGAGGACGCGCCGGATGGCTACGACAACGAAGCCATTATCGGCCTGCGTTTCAAAATCCCGCTCCCGCTCTGGAACAAAAACGAGGGTGCGATCCAGGAGGCGCAGGCGAAACAGCAGCGAAAGGAACTGGAAACCACCGCCCTCAGCCGCAGCATCCGCCTCGAAGCGGAGGCTGCTAGAAATGAGATGCAGGAATGGGCGAAGATGATCCGCGAGATCAACGACACCCTGCTCCCGCTCGCCAAGGAGCAATCCGCCTTCGCCGAAACCACCTTCCGCAACGGCCAGGGCGAGATCCAGTCCGTGCTCCGCACCCGCGAAAAACGCCTGCAACTCGCCGCCGCCCGGCTCGATGCGCTGCGGGAATTCCACCTCGCCCGTGTCCGCCACGAAACCGCATCCGGCAAATTCTAACTCACTTCCCACATGAAACTTCATTTCCTCATTCTGTTATCCCTCTTTTCCATTCTCCACGCGGACACCATCGTGCTTGATGAAACCGGTGTGAAAAACCTCCGCATCGAAACGGTCGAAGCCGAGGAAACCGACTTCGAACAAACCGTCTTCGCGCTCGGTCGCATCGCCGAGATCCCCGAAAATCACGCCGTCGTCAGCAGCCGCATTTCCGGCCGCGTCATCGGCCTGGAGGCCCAGGAGGGCGACACCGTGGAAAAAGACCAAGTCCTCGTTCGAGTCGAAAGCCGCCAACCGGGAAACCCGCCGCCGGTGATCGAATTGAAAGCGCCGATCGACGGATTGTTAGCCAGCTCGCACATCCGCATCGGCGAGCCGGTGGAGCCGGAGAAGGAACTGTTGGACATTTCCGACCTGAGCGAGGTTTACGCCATCGCCCGCGTCCCGGAAAACCAGGCGGCCAAGCTCGCGCCCGGCAGCAGGGCACACATCCGCGTTTCCGCACTGGGCGAACAGCCGCTGGAAGGTGAGATGATCCGCTTCGGCACCTCGGCTGATAGAGAGAGCGGCACCATCGACGCCGTTTTCAAAGTCGCCAACCCAGACCTCCGCATGCGGCCGGACATGCGCGCCGAGTTTTCCATCGTGCTCGGCAAGCGCGCCAACGTCATCGGCATCCCGCGCGCCGCGCTGCAAGGCGATGCCAGCACGCGCTTCGTTTACGTGAAACACTTCGATCTAGCAAACGCCTTCATCAAGACGCCGGTGCATGTAGGACAAATGAACGACCGTTTTGCCGAAATCGTTAGCGGGCTTTTCCCAGCAGATGAGGTCGTCACCCGCGGCGCCTACTCGCTTTCCTTCGCCGGCGGCGGCAGCGTCTCGCTCAAAGAAGCACTCGACGCCGCGCACGGCCACGAACACGCAGCGGATGGAGGCGAGTTGAAACCCGGAGAGAAAGCCGGTGCCGGTCACGCAGACGAACACGAACATGATCACGAGAAAGCCAGCTCTGTGTGGAAATACACCAGCGGGGTATTGTTCGCGCTTCTGCTAGCCAGCTTGTTCTTACGCAAATCCAAAACTTCGCCCGAGTCATGACCCGCTCGCTGCTATGCCAAAAATTCCCAAGGGTTCACAACCTCAACTCCAGAGCGGACAAAGTCTCCGGTGTTGCGGGTGACGACTACCAAGCCGCGGTTGATGGCGGTCGCCGCTATCAGACCATCCACATCCGGCAACTTTTCGTTAGGACACGAGCGGCCCCAAATTTCACATTCATCAAGACCGATCTCAAGAATTCGTCCCTCGAAAATGGCGACGATCTCCCCGAGCGATCTTTCAAACACAGCGGCCTTCACCGGATCTTTGGCCCGGATCTGCACCACACCTCTGCGGATTTCCCCCACAGTCAGGACACTCAGATAGTGCGCTTGTGTGGCGTGATGGAGAAACCATGCGCGTATGGCTGGATTTGCCCGCTCCCCTTTGCGGATTTCGCAAACCACGTTGGTATCGATGAGAAACATGGAGATTACTTTCCCTCTCCTAACAAACCTTGGTCCGCACGTGGTGGCCTCGCATTTCGCGGATCATTCCGGTCGAAAAGCCAGTCATCGGAATCGCCGGTTTCTCCTGCTCCAATGATTTCCAACAAACTGCGGATTCTCGTCTCGTTCGATTTTTTTTCATCGTGCCCCAGCGCCTCCGCCAAAATCCGGCGATGCTCTTCTTCTGCGGAAACACCATGTTCCGCAGCCCGCTGCTTGAGCATTTTCGCAAGCGCTTCCGGAATATTTCTCACCAGCAATTGAGCCATAAGGACACATTGCTATCACCGCTATCACCAGTCAACGAAATTTCTTATGCTCAACAAAATGATTCACTGGTCGCTCGCGAACCGGGCACTCATCATCGGCCTGTCACTGATCCTGATGGTCATGGGCCTGCGCACTGCCACGCAGCTTCCCGTCGAGGTGCTGCCGGACCTTTCGAAACCCACCGTCATCATTCTCACCGAGTCCGCCGGACTCTCGCCGGAAGAGGTGGAAACCCGCGTCACCCAGCCGATCGAGAGCGCGCTGATGGGCGTGGCCGGTCTCACCCGCCTGCGAACTAACAGCGATGTGTCACTTTCGCTCGTCTATGCCGAGTTCGGCTGGGACACGGACATCTACAAGGCGCGGACCATGGTTCAGGAAAGGCTCCAGGGCGTGGGCGGGCAACTGCCGGATGGCGTGCAGCCGTTCATAACACCGGTCGCGTCGCTGATGGGGGAAATTCTGCTAGTCGGCGTGCGGTCCACCATCAAGGAAGGCGAGCCGGGCTACCTGCCGCCCAGCGAAGTCCGCTCCATCGCGGATTGGACGATCAAGCGCCGCCTCCAGAGCATTTCCGGCATCGCCGAAATTCTCAACATGGGCGGCGGCATCAAACAGATCGAAATCCAGCCGGATCCCTATCGCATGCAGGCCAATGGCGTCAGTTTCGATGAGCTCGAAAAAGCCGCCAGCGAGGCCGCCAGCACCACCACCGGCGGATTCATCAACACCGGCACCACCGAGATCATGGTGAGAAATCTCGCCATGACCGTGCAGCTCGGCGACATCGCCAGCACCGTCATCAAGCAGGTCAACGACCGCCCCATCTCCATCGGCGATGTCGCCAAGGTCGTGTGGGGAATCGAGCCGATGCGCGGTGACGCCACCATCAGCCAGCACCCGGAAAAAACGCCGACCTACGGCGTGATCATGTCCGTCACCAAGGCCCCCGGCTTTGACACCCGCGCCCTGACTGGAGAAATCACCAAAGCGCTGGACGAGCTCAAGGCGTCATTCCCGAAAGGCGTCGAGACCACGCTCCTTTTCCAACAAAAGGACTTTATCGACCACGCCATCGGCAATCTCACAGAAGCGATCCGCGACGGCGCCATCATGGTGACGATCGTCCTGTTCCTGTTTCTGCTGAATTTCCGCACCACCTTCATCACGCTCATGGCCATGCCGCTTTCCTTCGGCATCACGCTGCTGGTTTTCAAATGGTCCGGTATCAGCGTGAATTCGATGACACTCGGCGGCCTTGCCGTCGCCATCGGCATGGTGGTGGACGACGCCATCGTCGATGTGGAGAACGTCTTCCGCCGCCTGAGGGAGAACGCCGCGCTGCCGCATCCGCATTCGAGGATCGCCGTCATCGCCCGCGCTTCCGGGGAGGTTAGAAACTCCATCCTCTACGCCACCATCCTCATCATTCTGGTGTTCCTGCCGCTGTTGGGACTGAGCGGAGTGGAGGGGAAACTTTTCGCTCCCATCGCCATCGCCACCATCATTTCGATGATCGCCTCGTTCATCGTTTCCCTAACGGCCATTCCAGTGCTTTGTTCATTCCTGCTCAATCCCAAGGCAGGCCACGAGCACAAGGACGGCCTGGTCACCCGCGCGATGAAGTGGGTGCTGGAACACGTCTGGCTGCGCTTCGGGCTGAACCAGCCATATCTGTTGCTCACAATTGCCGCCGTGACCGTCGTCGCCGCGTTTTCACTCTATCCGCAGATGGGCAGGGACTTCCTGCCGAAGTTCAAGGAGGAAACCGCGCTCGTCGCCGTGACCTCCGCGCCCGGCACCTCGCTGGAGGAAATGAACCGGATTTCCGATGTGATCGAGCAGCAGATACTATCCGTCTCAGAGGTTAGGAAAGTCGGACGCCGCCTCGGCCGTGCAGAACGTGGCGACCATGTGGTCCCCGTTTCCACCGCCGAGTTCGACGTGGATTTCCGCAATGCCGGGGACGGTGCGGAGGGACGCGACCGCAACGCAATCCTCGACGAAATCACCCAGCGGATCAAGACCGTGCCCGGTGTCTTCGCAGTCGTCGGTGGTCCTCTCGCAGACCGCATCGGCCACATGCTCAGCGGAGTTTCTGCGCCGGTGGCGGTGAAAATCTTCGGCCCGGACCTAGCAGAACTCCGCAAGATTGGTATTGAGATCCAGTCGATTTGTAAAACGATCCCCGGCTTCGAGGACTGCAAGCTGGACCAGTCCTCGTCGATTCCGCAGCTCCGCATCGAGGCGGACCGCGACCGGGCGCGGGCTTACGGCATCGCCCCGGGACACTTGAACGAGCAGCTTTCCGCGCTCATCGGCGGCAAAGAAATCGCCGAGCTGCGGGATGGCCAGCGCACGGTGAACCTCGTCACACGCCTCCCGCTCGAATGGCGGGATTCACCGGAAAAAATCTCACAAATCCCGATTGAAACCGGAAACGGCAGGAACGTTCCGCTTTCCCTCATCGCCGACGTGCGCGAGGCGAAGGGGCCGAACGTGATTTTCCGCGAGGACAGCCAGCGCCGTTTCGCGCTGGCGATCAAACCAACTGTTAGGGACGTCTCCACTCTCGTCGAACGGCTGCGGAACGAAGTCACGGAGAAGGTGAAACTGCCGGAAGGCTACTACATCAAGTTCGAGGGTGAGTTCCAGGCGCAGCAGGATGCCACGCAGCGCATCGCGCTTTCCACCCTGGTCGTGCTCGCCGTGATCGGCTTCCTGCTGCACGGCTATTTCCGCACGCCGTTCTTCGCGTTCCAGGTGCTGTGCGACATCCCACTGGCGATGGTCGGCGGGCTGGTGCTGACGTGGCTCATGCTGAACAACATCAGCATCGCCACGCTCGTCGGGTTCATCGCCGTCGCCGGCGTGGCTGCTAGAAACAGCATCATGCTCATCTCCCACTACCTGCATCTGATGCAGAATGAAGGCGAGGATTTCACCAAAAAAATGGTGATCCGCGGCACCAAGGAAAGGCTCGTCCCGGTGCTGATGACCGCGCTCTCCGCAGGCATCGGACTCATCCCGCTGGTGCTCGCCGCCGATCAACCGGGCAAGGAAATCCTTCATCCCGTCGCCGTCGTCATCGTCGGCGGGCTGGTGACCAGCACCCTGCTGGGCCTCGGTGTCACTCCCACCGTCTTCTACGCCTTCGGCCGGAAGGCCGCCATGAAATCCATCGAACGCGAATCCGCCGCATCCAGCTAACGGTCTGCTGGATTTATCCGGCTCTTCCTCTTCATTCTCCAACACCAAAACCAAACAACATCATGAAAACCAAAGTCATCGCCCTCATCATCGCATCGCTCACCTTCGCCAGCGCTGCGGAAAAAATCAAAGCCCCTAACCGCGGACGCATCATCGAAGGCGTCGAGCCGCACGCTGAATTCCTCGTCACCGCCGGGAAAAAAGTGGAAGTTCGTTTCCTCGACGCATCCGGCAAGGTCATCGCGCCCGCCGCACAAACCGTCACCGTCACCATGGGCGACCGCGCGGCCCCTACGAAACTCGCCTTCACCAAGGACGGCGACAAACTCGTATCCGACAAACCAGTCCCGGAAGGCAAGGAACTACCCGTCGTCCTCCAGATCAAGGTGACTCCGGACAGCAAGGCCGTCAGCGCGAAGTTCAACCTGAACATGACCATCTGCCCGACCTGCTCGAACGCCGAATACGCCTGCTCTTGCGATCATCATTGATCCAATCGCACTGAAGCCCCGGAGAATCTTCACTCTGAATTTTACTTGAGATGGATTCGCCGACATTCCAGTAGAGGTCGATCCGGGTGGTGTTGACCGCCCGGACGGCCTGCAAACGGAACAGCCCGATCAGTCCCACGATTTCCTCGAAAGCCGCCTCTTCCGGAACCGCATCTCCAAGTGGTTTCCCGATGGCCAAGGGGTATCTTCCCTCACCACGCCAGTTTGCTAACCATCCCTAGCACGGCGCAGGCACCCAGCGTCGGAATCACTCCGATCTTGAAGCGCTCCATCGCCAGCCAGGCTCCGATCGCGACCATGGCGACGAACCAATCGATGCCACCGCCCGCCGGCCTCAGCGCGTGCCAGGCGAACCAGATCGCGAGGTTGAGGATCACTCCGACGACCGCGGCGGTGATCGCTGTTAGCGCGGACGCCAGACCCGGCCGCTCGCGCAGTCCCTCGACGTGCGGGGCACCGAGGAACACGAAAAGGAAACATGGGAGAAACGTTACCCACGTCGTGACCAACGCGCCGAGCGTGCCTGCCGCAAGTGGTGAAAGATCGCCCGGATGCTGCCATGCGGCGACGAACCCGACGAACTGCAGCACCATGATCAGCGGCCCCGGCGTCGTTTCTGCAAGGCCCAGTCCGGCCATCATCTGGCGCTGAGACAGCCAGCCGAATTTCTCCACCGTCATCTGCGCGACATAGGGCAGCACCGCGTAGGCACCGCCGATGGTGACGAGCGCCGCCTTGCTGAAAAACAAGCCTTCCTGGAAATGAATGCCTTTCCAGCCTAGCAGCAAGCCGATGCCGATCACCGGCAGCCACCATAGAATCAGGCAGAGGGATGAAATCAAAATAGTGCGGCCCACACCCGCGCGGGGAGCTGCTGGAAGCACCACGCAGGGCAGCTCATCAGCAAGCGGTTTCCCATGTCCTTTTCCTGCGGGAAACTGCCTCGGATAGATTTTCCCGCCGATCCATCCGATCAATGCGGCGGCAAGGATGATGATGACGAAGGATATCTTGAAACAAAAGATCGCGGCGAAGGCCAGCCCGGCGAGCACCCACAGGCTCGGTGACTTGAGCGCCTTGGAGCCTATCCGTTTCACTGCGGAAACCACGATGGCGATCACCGCCGGGATCAGACCGTAGAAAATTCCATCCACCCAGATGATGCTGCCGCCCGCCATGTAGAGCCAGCTCAGCGACCACAGGATGAAAATGGAAGGCAGCACAAAAAGCACGCCCGCCGCGATTCCGCCGCGCGCACCGTGCAGGCGCCAGCCGAGATACGTCGCGAGCTGCTGCGCTTCCGGCCCGGGCAGCAGCATACAGAAGTTCAGCGCGTGCAGGAAATGTTCCTCGCTCATCCAGCGCCGCCGCTCGATGAGTTCCTTATGCATGATGGCGATCTGCCCCGCCGGTCCGCCAAAGCTGATCCAGCCGAGTTTCCACCAGAACCGCAGGGCCTCGCGGAAGCTGGGAACGGATGGGCAATCCACCGGAATTTCCTTCACCCACGGATGCTGCACATTTTCCGAGTCCTCCATCAACAGGTGCTACAATGCCGAGCCACCCTTATCAAGGGCATCATCCTGAATCGCCCTGGATACACCACTCAATCCTCACCCCAACGCTTGTTGATTTCGGCCCCCGGAGTGACTTCCAGCAAACCACCCTGGTGAAGTGCCTCCACCGGAATTGAAAACCCCTTCACCGGTTTTCCATTGAATGCTGCCGACTGAATATAGTCATCGTGCGGGCTAGTTCTGCGGGTGAGAATCGTAAACAAATGTCCGCCGGTATCAACCCGGATTTCATCAAACAACGGCGATGTTAGCTCCCAGTCAGGATGTTCCCCCACCCCGCCTTGGACATCGAAGAGTCCGATTGACATCAGAGCGCTGAGAGCACCGAGCTGGCCCTGGTCCTCATCGCCGTTGTAGCCGCCATCCGGCGCGGGCGAGGAGAACATCGCTAGGTACGCAGCGCACCCAATATTGCGTGAGCCATGGCGCGCCAGCGTGACTGAAGAGATGGGCCATGCTGCCGGATGGCTGGTTTCCATACTCGACCCATCCACGCGAGTGCCCGCCGTGCGGGGTGCGGAAGTCCTCGATTTCGGACTTCTCGAAACTCGTATTGAGCCGAGAGATGAATCTCTCCTTTCCGCCCATCAGGTCGATCAATCCGACCACATCCTGCGGCACATAATAGGACCAGCACGCCGAGTTTCCCTCAATGAATCCCGGCGACTGCTTGTCATCCTCGGCAACCGCCTTGAAATCCGCCATCCATGTTCCATCGGCATGACGCGGACGCATCCAGCCGGACTCCGCATCGAAAACGTTACGGAAATTTCCCGCGCGTTTGGAAAAGACCTCCGCGTCCTCCTTTTCACCCGCAAGCCGGGCGAGCTGTGCAAGGCACCAGTCCTGATAGGAATATTCCAGCGTCAACGCCGCTCCTCCGCTGTGCCAGCCGCTGGTCCTCTGTTGGACTTCGCCCGGCACGTAGCCGAGTTTCACATAGTCCGGCATCCCGCCGCCGGTCGGTTCAAGGGCTGCCTCGTAGCCGCTGCGGTCGCGCACACCGCCGGGAAATGCGTTTTTCCGCGCCACCGCATACGCCGCCTTGAGATCGAAATCCGCCCGTCCCTGGCAGGCCATCGCCGCTAGAAACGGGGTGGTCGGATCGCCAGTCATCACATAGCTGTCCCTGCCACCCCACACGCCCCGTGGCAAAACGCCGTTGTGACGCGCATATTCCAGGAAACTCTCCGCCACATCGCGCGCCACATCGGGGTCCGCCAACAGCCATAACAGATTCAGATTCCATTGAGATCCCCAGAGGCAGTCCATGTCCAACAGGTTGAAGGTCGGTTTCCCGCCGGCATCCAGCGGCAGTGTGCGGACCACCGGAGCTGGACCCGCGCGGTCGGTGTAGCGGCCATGCAGATCGTTGTAGATCCGCTTGCCGACGCCCATGCGGAAGAGGTCGGTGTGGAATTTCCGGCGTTGATCCTCCGTGCCGCCACTGACTTGGATGCGGCCGACCAGCTTGTTCCAGGCTTCGCGCGCCGCCAGCACCGTCGCGTCGAAATCCCATCCAGGCAGCTCGGCAGTTAGGTTTTTCCGCGCCTGCTCGACGCTGACGTAGGAGAGCGCCACCTTGAGCTGGACCTTGTCGCCTGCCTTGAGAATGGCGAAGGTTAGATGGATGCCCGTTTGAATTCCAGAAATCCG
Source organism: Verrucomicrobiales bacterium (assembly GCA_038204755.1). Taxonomy (GTDB): domain Bacteria; phylum Verrucomicrobiota; class Verrucomicrobiia; order Verrucomicrobiales; family Akkermansiaceae; genus Luteolibacter. The sequence continues at coordinate 147 of JBBRCO010000061.1, read as the reverse complement.
GCCGTCCGGCAGATCCACCAACTCCCGCTCTCCGTCTGCACCGGGTCTCCAACCGCCGAATCCGTTCATCGGCCGGTCCACTTGCGCAACGAAATACACCGTGCATGGCACCTTGCGGCGGTGCGTGGGCGACATCACGACCTCGCC
>JBBRCO010000060.1:0-21063 GCA_038204755.1 Verrucomicrobiales bacterium | reverse complement strand
AGGACCATGCACCGGAGCTTGAGGATGGCTTGGCCTCCGGTCTCTCCCCAAAACATGCCGGATTGTTTCATGCGTTGGCCGATCACGGTTTTGCAGCCTGCCTCTACCACGCCACTGCCGATGAAGTAACCGGCTGCGATGAACTCGCCATAGCGCATTCGTTCGGCGTTGGTTCTGAAGTAGTCGATGTGTTTTTCAATCTCGATGATTTTGTTCTCGGGCCAGTGATCTCTGTGCTCGGCGAGGAGGGTGGTGACTTCGTCAATGATGGGTTGGGCGCTGTTGTGTTTCATAAGGTGGCACCAGCGGGTCTGTTGTTGGCTGGCGTTCTCGCCGGGGCCGTGGAGGGCGACAGCGAGGGTGCCGGCGTGTTCTCCTGCATGATAGAAGTCGAGGATTTGGACGGCTCCGGGAAAGTTGATGCGGGCGTTTTCCCAAATCCAGGGCGCGCCGTCGCCGAGATAGACGGTGGTTTGGGCTTGGGCGTAGCCGCGCCGCAGGGCTTCGGCCCGCAGGAGGGTGCCGATTTCCCGGCAGCCATCGTAGGTGCCGACGTAGGTGGTGGAGTCGGGGTCGCGCTGGGGGCGGCCTTCGGCGTCGCAGGTGGTTTGGGTGAAGGCGCAGCCGAGTTTTGCTTCTCGCGTGTGGGCGCTGCCATCAGGTTGTTTGCCTTTGACTCCGGCGAGGATTTCGCGCCGGAAGGGGGTGCCGGTGCCGTCGGTCTCGAGGTATAGGATGGGAAGGGTGATGTCGCTGGGCTGAGGAAGTGTGGCTTGGGCGGCTTCGAGTTCGGGAACGATGTCGGCTACCAGCCGGCTGAATTTCCGCTCGTCTAACGTGACACCGGCAAATTCTGCCAGAGTGGCCCCGGCGCGGGCATAGGAGGTGCTCAGGGTGGCGGCTTGGCAGATGAGTTTCGCAAGGCTGGGGGTATCGCCACGGACGAGGTCGAGGGTTTCATCTAGCGGGTAGCGACCTTGATGGGCTTTGGTATGGTAGTAATAATTGCGGGAGAGGGTGATGGGGCCGAATAATGTTTCAACGCGCCGGCTGCGTTGGCGATGGATGATTTCGCAGGGGCGTGCTGCTTGGTCATCGGCGAGGATGCTGCGGTCATTGAGCAGTTCCTCGAGCAACTGGCGCAGATCGCGAAAGGCCGCATCGCGTAATTGAATTTCGAGGCTTTGAATGACGGCGCTCACGTGGCCTTGGCCCAAGGCGGTGCGCAAGGCGTTCAGGCACGCTTCGGTTTCCTGCCACTGGGCGGTTTGGCACGCGGCGTGGAGTTTTTTTTTCCGTCAGCGGGGCTATCGACTGCGGGCGGGCTGAGGGAACGGCGCTGACGGCTTTCGGCGAGGGCGAGGGCGGCGAGCTCTTTGGTCACGGCATCAAACTGGAGACCTTGGGCGAGATCCTGGCGCAGCAAATCGGCCTGAGGGGCAGGAACCCGCACGGAGCGATTACGGCCCTCCTCCCAACATTGGTGTTTGAAGTAGGGACCGAGGCGCACGGTGCCCGGGCCGTTGGGATCGGGGACCTCGCGATATTCTTCGTAAAGAGTGCCGCGTTCGATGGCGGTGAGTTCTGCGAGTTCGGTCAGCAATTCCTGCCGACGGGCACTGATTGTGGGTGAAGGATCCATGGGGGATGATGTCTAGTAATCTAGACAGGTTCAAGGCCAAATAAACCAAGGCTCACAGACGATGATGATTTTTTTGACTCACACCCAACCGCTTGCTGGCTGATCTATCTGCCTTGCATCAGACCTGCGCTGGTGTATCGCTGCTTGGAAATATGGCAAGTATCCATTTACCCGAGCGCTGCGGTGTCATGCTGTTGCCCGATTGCACGTTGTTCCCGCACGGTGGGCTGCCATTGTTCATTTTCGAACCGCGATACCGCAGGATGCTGGAGGACGCGCTGGAGGGCGATTGTTTTTTCGCCGTGGCGCGATTGTTAGGCGAGGAGACGGAAAACCTCGCGGACCTCGCGGACCTCGCGGACCGCGTGGCTCCGGTCGGCACCATCGGCCTTGTGCGGGCCTCGCGTGAGCAGGACGACGGCACATCGCAGCTTCTCATCCACGGTGTGATGCGCGTGCGTTTTACCGAGTGGCATGCCGGGCGCGACTATCCCTTTGCCAGCATCGATCCGGTCATTTCCGTTTTCAAACCGGAGAAACAATCCGCTGCCGCCATGAAAACCCTGCGCGGCGCGGTGGAGGATGCCATCCGCCCGCTGCCGGAAGAAGTGCAGTCCGGTGTTTTCGCCCTGCTTGACCGGGCGGAAGACCCGGCGCTCATGACTGACATCGTCTGCCAGCAGTTCATCCACGAGGCGGACCTGCGGCAGAGCCTGTTGGAAATGGATATGGTCGGCGACCGGATCCCGGTGATTTGCGAATACCTCCGCAAGGCCAGCGCGGCTGCGGCGGAGGATTGATTTTCACGAAACCGCCGTGCCTCGTTGCCAAAGCCATTTTGCCCAAGCGAAAAGCCCCACCGCCATGAGCGCGAAAACCGGGACCTGCCAGACCAGCGCATGGCGCAGCGCCGCCCCGGCCGATTGATCCGGGGAACTCGCCAGCAGCCGTGAGAATCCGAGGCTGAAAAGCCCGTAGTCGAGATTGAAGGCGAGCCCCTTCACCGAGAGCACCGTCGCCCGTTTCGAGGAATCCGTCTCACGATGGAGCGCACGGCTGATGGTGAAGCCGAGGTAGCCGAGCACCGTCATGATCAACATTGCTGGCAGCAGTCCGTAAACCGGCCACGCTTGTGAAACCGCCGCCAGGCTGATGAGGGCGGTGGCGGCCGCGATTGCGAGGTTCGCAAGCGTGCTGAAGCGGTCGTTGAGTTTTTTCGCGATTGCCGGAACAAACCACCCTAACAATCCGATGCTCGCGCCGATGAATCCAAACGTCCACTCCGGCAGTTTGATCAGGACGTAGTAACTGCTGTTGATCGTCGCGAGGTTCCGGCAGATCGAATCGACCAGCAGCCCGAGCACCACGATCACCAGCGTGTGTGGATTCGTGAAAACCCAGCGGGCGGTTTTTAAAGTCAGACGGAAGGCATTCACGCAGGAATTTCCGGGCTCGTCGAAAACTTGGCGCGGCGGCTCCACCATGCGCAGCGTGATGCCGAGGCATACAAACCCTTGGATCAGCACGAGCACGACTGGCAACCGGTGCGCGATTGCTTCGCTCAGATGAAATCCCTCCGGCAGCACTTTGTTCAGCATCGTCGGATCATAGAGCAAACCACCGAGGATCATCGCGATCACGAATCCCACCGACCGCCACCGCATCACGGTGCCGAGTAACTTGTCCCATGCGTCCTCGCGGCCGCTTTCCTGGAGCGAATCATAGGTCAGTGCCTCGTCAGCACCGCTCGCGCAGGCTTCGGACAGACCTGATAGAAAACGGTTCAGGATGCAAAGCCCGAACAACAACGCACCGCCGTGGCGAGGGGCTAGCAGCAGGCAGAGCATTTCACCAATCATCAGCACCGCCGCCGTGATCAGCAACGGCCGCCGCCCCAGCGTGTCTGCCAGCGCACCCGACGGCACTTCGAACAGAAAGATCGTCGCTGCCCAGATGAGATTTAGCAGCACGAACTGATCGAGCGTCAGACCGAGATCGAGAAACAACACCGCCAGCACCGGATAGTAGGCGCGGGCATTGTAGAAGACCGTGAAAAGAACGAAGCGCCGGGGATTTCCTGATAGATCGGTGGCAGTCATGCAGCCGGGTCACCAGATCCGGTTCGCGCCGAGAAGCGAAAGGGAACGGTCGGGGGAAAGAATGGTAAGCTGGCTCTCAATGGCTTGGGCGGCGATCAACCGGTCGAAAGGGTCTGAATGGACGGGCGGAAGATCGGATGTTAGGAAAATGGTGGTTTCCCGAATCGGCAGTGGCTTGGCTCCGAAAAATTTTCGTCTGGACGGCAACCATTCGGACGGATGTGTCGGAAGCGCAAGTTTTCCGGCGGTGTTTTTGAGGGTGATTTCCCAAAGACTCACGTCGCTGAGGAACAGAGTATTCGATTCATCGTTCACGACCGCAGTCGCGACGGGCGAGAGTTTTCCCGGTTCAAACGCGAGCCAAAGGAAGCAGCAGGTATCGAGAAGAATGTTCATTCTCCATACCATTCCTTGAGCTCCGCATTCGTGAGCGGGGCAAAAGCCGAGTCAGGAATGGATACGGGCTGATCCAGCATCTCACCGACTTTCGCACGGCGTTTGGGAGTTTGTTTGGAAATCGGACTCAGCAGCGCCACCGGCTTTTTGCCACGGGCGATGATGAATTCCTCTCCCTGCTCGATCGCCGCGAGATAGCGTGAGAGGTGCGTTTTCGCTTCGTGAGTGGTGATCGTTTTCACGAGGCAACCTCTACGGGAAAATGTGGACTAAGTCAACTTAGTTGGTCGGCCCGCGATCCACGTCGATGCGGAACGGGCGGCCGCGGAGACGGGAGTTGCGGGTCTTTTCGAGCACCTGCGCCACGAATTGCTCCGGCACATCGACCAGCGAGTGCTTCGGGAAAAGCGTGATGCGACCGAGGCAGCCGTCTGGCAAGCCGACCTCGCGGTAAAGCATGCCGACGATTTCCTTTGCCATCACGCCGTGCGTTTTCCCCAGCGAGAGGAAAAGCCGTGTCATGCCTTGTTCCTGCGGGATCGGGCCGCGTTCGAAGCGGTTGTCAGGCGGGCGCGGGCCGCGGTCGTCGCGTTGCGGACGATCATCACGCTGCGGGCGATCATCGCGGCGCGGGGCTTCCTTGCGCTCGCGGCGTTCTGGTTCGCGATCCTCGTCGATCACCGATCCTTCGCGGCCGCTGGCCTCGCGGATCATGGTGACGAGCGCGCCGGCGATGTCCGTCGGCGTGTGACCTTGTTCCAGCAGGCGGTCGATATTTTCCTGATAGGCATCGAACTTTCCTGATTCGAGACGTTCCTTGAGATCGTCGAAAACAAGATCCGCGCGGCGTCCCTCGACCTGCTCGACAGATGGAATGCGCTCACGTTTGATGACGTGGCGGGTGTAGCGCTCGATGGCCTGGAGACGATAGATTTCCCTGCCATAGACAAAACTAACCGCCCGTCCCGAACGCCCGGCACGTCCGGTCCGCCCGACGCGGTGCACGTAGTCTTCTGGATCGGCTGGCAGGTCGTAGTTGAAAACGATGTCGATTTCATCAATGTCCAGCCCGCGGGCGGCGACGTCGGTGGCGACGAGAATTTCCACAGCTCCCTCACGGAAACGTTTCAGCACGCGCTCACGCATCTGTTGGGTGATGTCGCCGTGCAGGCGGTCGGCGGCGTAGCCACGGTTGACGAGGTCTTCCGTGCATTCATCGACGGTGCGCTTGGTATTGCAGAAAATGATGCCCAGACGCGGCGGGTTCATGTCCAGGATGCGCGAAAGCACCTCGACCTTGGAACGCTGGCGGACTTCGAAATACGATTGCTCGACGGTGGAAACGGTGAGCGCTTTCTGTTTGATCTCGACGATTTGCGGGCTGTTCCCGAATTTCTGGATCAGTCGCGAGACGCCCGGATTCATCGTCGCGGAGAAGAAAAGCGTTTGGCGGTCCGGAGGGAGGGCGGCGAGGAGTTCGTCCATCTCGTCCTTGAATCCCATGTCGAGCATGCGGTCTGCCTCGTCGAGGATGGCCATCTTGATGCGGGACGGATCGAAACTGCCGCGGCGAAGGTGATCCAGCAGGCGGCCGGGAGTTCCGACGACCAGTTGCGCGCCGGAACGCAGCGCGCGGAGCTGGCGATCAATCGGTGCGCCGCCGTAAACCGGCGTGGCGTGCAGACCGGTCATTTTCGCGCCGAGGCGGTGGACTTCCTCGCAGACCTGGACGGCGAGTTCGCGCGTCGGGCAGAGAATGAGCACTTGGGGATAGCCGAGTTTCACATCCAGTTTCGCCAGCGCGGGCAGGGTGAAAGCAGCGGTTTTTCCCGATCCGGTAGCGGAAAGGCCGACGAGATCCTTGCCCAGCAAAGCGGGCGGGATGCTCATGAACTGGATGGGGGAGGGACGCTCGTAGCCGAGGGTTTCAATGGCGGCGAGCAAGGTATCGGGCAAGCCGAGTTCGGTAAAAGGAGGCGTATCCATGAGCAATTTAGAGTCGGAAATCCGGACTCGCAGATCGTCTGGCTTGCCGGGCGGCGAGGCTATGGCTGGTTTCTGGAGGAAAACAAGCACGCATTTGGAAGAATGGGCGGATTGATTCGCGTGGTTGCCATTGATCCACCGCAGTGCACACTCGCGGCGTGGGAGCATTCGAGGAGCAGAAAAGGGTGATGAATTTGTCGCTCGCAGCAGCCATCGTGCTCCTTGGGGCCAAGGTGACGGCCGCCATCGTGACCGGTTCGTCGGCGATTTACTCGGACGCGGCGGAATCTGTGGTTCACCTTTTAGCCGTAATGTTTGCAGCCTGGGCGCTGCGTCTGGCGCATAAACCGGCGGACGAGACGCACCACTTCGGGCATGATAAGGTTTCCTTCCTATCCGCGGGTTTCGAGGGTGCGATGATTTCCGCGGCAGCAGTGCTGATTTTTTACGAAGCGATCCGCCAGATGATTTTCGGGGTGAAAATCGAAAATCTCGGCTTCGGTATCATCGTCACAGCGGCTGCGGCGGGGATCAATCTGGCACTCGGTCTCTCACTCCTCGCCGTCGGAAAACGCAATGGCTCGACGCTGATCCGCGCGAACGGCCACCACGTCCTTACCGATGTCTGGTCCAGCGCGGCGGTGCTCGTGGCGTTGGGACTCTACAAATCCACCGGTTGGTCGTATTGGGACCCGATTGCCGCCATCCTCGCTGCGCTCAACATCCTGCGCGTCGGCTACAAGCTGATCCGCGAAAGCCTCGGTGGCCTGTTGGATGAGAGCGACCCGAAAACAGAAAAGTCAATCTGCGCCCTCCTCGATCACGAAACCGAGACCCGCGGCCTTTCCTATCACAATCTCCGCTACCGCCATTCCGGCCGCACCCATTGGGTGGAATTCCACCTCGTTTTCGATGACGCGCTAACGGTTGGCGCGGCCCATGAAGCCGCCACCGAGGTGGAGGCCCGGGTCGCGGATTTGTTCCAACCGCTCGGGCGTGTCATCTCCCACCTGGAGCCGAAATCCGCCGAGAATCACGACGAGCGCTGGGAAGAGCGGTAGTGGCGCATTTGATCGATCAATTGAGTGCGAGTTTCGCGACAAACGCCCCTTGCGTGGATTCCGGGAGATCAATCCAAACGTGATAGGGATCTCCGGGAGCGATGGTGATGGTCTTGCCATCGGCCGTTTCCATCCGGTTGACGGTTTGGCGGTGGTTTCCGCCGGGGAGGATGACCTCGATGGAATCGCCCGTTTCGAAGTGGTTTTTGACGAGGACTTCCATCAGCTTTCGCTCGGGGTCCCAAGCGATGGCCTGGCCACAATAGGTGCTGCTGCCGGGGATTGAGCGGCGGTTCTGATAGCTTGCCTCCGCTTGGCGTTTGAGAAATCCACTGGTGTAGCCGCGGTGGCTGAGACCGTCCAGGTCTGCGAGGATGGATGGATCAAATGGAAGGCCAGCGGCGGTGCTATCGATCGCGCGGCGGTAGGCTTGAGTGGATCGGGCGACATAATAGGGGCTCTTGGTGCGGCCTTCGATTTTCAGCGAGTCAATGCCGATTTCCATCAGCCGTGGCACGTGTTCGGCAGCGCGGAGGTCCTTTGAGTTGAGGATGTAGGTGCCGTGCTCGTCTTCCTCAATGGGCATGAGCACACCCGGGCGTTGGCTCTCTTCGATGAGAAGCTCGCTTTGATCGTCTGGAGAAAAGGCTGAGGTGCCTTCATGGAGTTTGTATTTCCAACGGCAGGAATTGGTACACGCTCCCTGGTTGGAATCCCGTCCGGTGAAGTAGCCGGAAAGCAGGCAACGGCCGGAATAGGCGATGCACAAGGCACCGTGGACGAACACCTCCAGCTCGATGTCCGGGCATTCCTGGCGAATTTCTGCGATCTCATCAAGGCTGAGCTCGCGGGCGAGGATGATGCGGGTGAGCCCGAGTTTTTTCCAAAAGCGCACGGCAGCGGAGTTCAGGGTGTTTGCCTGGACGGATAGATGAACCGGCATTTCCGGCCATGTTTCGCGCACCAGATCGATCAACCCGGGGTCTGCCATGATCAGCGCGTCTGGCTTGAGCGCGATGACGGGGGCCATGTCTTTCAGATAGCTGCGGACTTTGCCTCCGTGGGGAAGGGTGTTGCTGACGACGAAAAAGCGCTTCGCTTGTGAGTGCGCTTCTTCGATCCCCACACGCAAGGCTTCGACATTCCGGAATGAGTTGTTGCGGACCCGCAGGCTGTAACGTGGCAGGCCGGCGTAAACGGCATCCGCGCCAAAGGCGATGGCGGCGCGCATCATTTCCAACGAACCGGCCGGAGCAAGCAATTCGGGAGTCTTCATGGGCGTTCAGTAGGCCCGCTGCCCGGCGCCTTGCAAGTCTGTTTCCGTTGGTAAAAACAAGCCCGGCAAGATGATGCCGGGCTTGTAAAATCGAGTATCCCGGCCGGGTGGACGGGAAACGTTGATTTGCTTTGAAAATCAGCCGCCGATATCGGTGCGGCCGGAAAGTTGTGCGCCTTCTTCCATCGAGAACACCTTGGATTTGATGTCGCCGTTGATCTTGGACTTGTCCTTGAGTTCGCAGCGCTCTGAAGTGATTTTACCCTCCACCTTACCGTAAACTTTGACCTCACCGGCGGTGACATCGCCCTTGATGATGGCGTTTTCGCCAATCGTCACGCGGCCCTTGTCCGAGGTGATTTCACCATCGATTTTCCCATCGATGATCATGTCGTTTGAGAAACGGATGGAACCGGTGATTTCGATTCCGCTGGAGAGAACATTGGTCGGATTAGCCATGACGGGGAGAAAGGAGCAAAGGGCTGCCGGGTTGGCAATCGCAAAGATGAAACGCGCGGAGATCGTTGGAAACTGTCACGCTTCCGCCATGTCGCCCCCGTAGGGACGATTTTTCGGTTTGTCCTTCTTCAGGAGCGCCTTGCGCATTTTCGCCAAGGCCGAGTTCTGAAGCTGGCGGATGCGCTCGCGCGAAACGCCGAATTCGCGGCCGACGTCCTCCAGCAGCATCGGCTTGAGGCCGCTGAGGCCGAAACGCTCGTCGATGATCCGGCGCTCGCGCTCGTTGAGGATCGAGAGCAGGCCGTCGATTTCGCCGTGGAGATTCTTGTCGGCCAGGGCGTCGAGCGGGTTGGTGGCAGATTCGTCGCTGATGATTTCACCGTATTCCGTGGCGTCGCCATCGCTGATCGGTGCGTCGAGCGAGGTGGGCCGCTGGGCCGCCTGTTTGAGCATGGCGATTTTCTGACGCGGCAGACCGAGTTCCTCCGCGAGTTCGTCATCGGTCGGCTCGCGACCGAGGGCTTCGGCAAGGCTTGAGGAGATGCGCCGCATGCGGGCGATTTTGTCCACCATGTGGATCGGCAGGCGGATGGTCTTGGATTGATTGGCGAGGGCACGCTTGATCGATTGTTTGATCCACCATGCGCCGTAGGTCGAGAGCTTGCCGCCTTTTTCCGGGTCGAATCTTTCGACGGCGTGCATCAGGCCGATGTTGCCCTCGGAAATCAGGTCGCCGAGCGAGAGTCCGTAGCCCGAGTAGTCCTGGGCGATTTTTACCACGAGGCGGAGGTTCGCCTGGATCATGTGGGTGCGGGCCGCTTGGTCTCCCATTTTAATCCGTTCCGCGAGTGCGGTTTCCTCTGCCAAGGTGAGCAGAGGCGTTTTGGCAATATCGCGCAAATAGAACTTCAGGCTGCTGTCGGAATCGTAGGACATGATGATATAAGTGGAGCTGACAGGGTATTCGCAGAAGGAGGCTTTTCAGATTCAAAAAAACGTACGATTTGCGAAAAAGTTTTTTGAAGCGTTTTTTGAATCTGATTCCAAATGCTCGTCGAATGCCAGCCTGAAATTCGGATTCACACATGGAGCCGCCAATTTCAAAACAACCGAAACAACAATATGAAAACTATCAAACCATTGTTCAAGTCCCTCGTCTGTCTTCTGAGCCTCGCTTCGTTCGCCACCAGCTCGGTGGCTGCGGAAGAGAAGAAGGACATCGTCGATACCGCCGTTTCCGCAGGATCATTCAAGACCCTCGCTGCCGCACTCGGTGCCGCTGGTCTCGTGGACACGCTGAAGGGCTCCGGTCCATTCACCGTATTCGCGCCCACTGACGAGGCGTTCGCAAAACTCCCGGCCGGCACCGTTGAAACCCTGCTGAAGCCGGAAAACAAAGCCAAGCTCGTTGACATCCTCACCTATCACGTCGTCGCCGGGGATGTGGATGCGGCTGCTGCCATGAAGCTGAAAGAAGCCACCGCCCTCAACAAGAAAGTGATCACGCTGGAGGTCAAGGACGGCGCGCTCTATCTGAACAAGTCGAAGGTCACCAAGGCCGATATCAAGTGCTCCAACGGCACCATCCACGTCATCGACACCGTGCTCATGCCACCCACTGACAAAATGTGATCGTCTGAAATTCTCCGGAATGTCGATTGATTCCATGGTGCCCGGTTTCCACGCGACCTTCGCGTGGAGGCCGGGTTTTTCCCGCTGGGCGGACCTTTATCCGGGTCCGCCAGACCGGCTGCGTCTTCTTTTGGAATTTTCATCCCTTGCGCAATCGTGGAGGACTGTTACTGATCTGGATTGGCAATTTCCAGTAACTGATTCCCTCTGCTATCGAAAGGTGACTTCTCCCGACGCATCAACCCATGAGCCCATCCTGCCGCAAGTCGCGGCAGGAGAGTCGCGCGCCATGAACCGATGCATCACCCAATACGGCGGCCTCGTCTGGGCCATCGCGCGCCGTTACATCAAAGACAGCGCCGAAGCCGAGGATCTCGTGCAGGAGGTTTTCACGGAAGTTTGGAAAAAGTCCGCTTCTTTCAATCCCACGCTCGCATCCGAATCCACCTTCATCGGCCTAATCGCCCGCCGCCGTGCCATCGATTTCCTGCGCCGCTCCGGCCGCCGACCGGACTTCGAGCCGCTGTCCGCCGCCGAGGCGCTGCCGCAGCCGGTATTTCAGAATCATTCCGTCACTTGCGATCCTGAAACCGTCAGGTCCTCGCTCGCCAATCTTCCGGCCGACACCCGCCAGCTCTTCCATCTCTTTTTCGAAGACGGATTCACCCATCCGGAAATCGCCGAAAAGACCGGGCTGCCCCTCGGCACGATCAAAACCCGCCTCCGCCGCGGACTCATCACCCTGAGAGACCAATTGCAACGTCTCGGAACCTCTAACCATCAATCGGTATCTTGAATCCTTCCGACCTGATGATCCGTTTTGAAGAGCTCAGCGCCGGCTGCGCCATGGGTGACCTGAGCCGTGAGGAAGAGCGCGAATTCATGATCCTGAGCGAGGAACTCGGATCCAGCCCGGATGTTTCCTTCGATCTGCTGGCCACGACTTGTGAGCTGCTTCTGCTGGAAAAATCCATCGAGCCATTGCCTGCCGCGCTCGCCGCCCGCCTCCACCGCTGCGCCGATCAAACTGCGGAGAATCAGCCCTCCAACATCGTCACGCCCCGGGTTTCCGCCTGGCGGAAAGTCATCGGCAGCCCGCTCACTGGCTGGGCCGCCGCCGCAGCAGTTCTGATATTCGTGGCCATCGGATCCAAGAAGACAGCGGATCTATCGCCTGCCAACGCGGAAAGCCGCCTCCGCAGCGAGGCCACCGATCTCATCGAGCGGAAATTCGAAGGTCTTGGCACGTTCAAGAACACCACCGGCCAAGTCACCTGGAGTGATTCCAAACAAAAAGGCTACATGACCCTCAGCGGCATCCCGGTGAACGATCCGAAAAAAGCGCAGTATCAGCTCTGGATCGTCGATCCCAAACGCGACGAGGCTCCTGTCGATGGCGGCGTGTTTGATATTCCGACAGTCGGCACTCCGGTTGTCGTCCCGATCATCGCCAAATTGTCCCTCACGAATCCGCAGGCATTTGTCATCACCCTCGAACAACCCGGTGGTGTCGTTAAATCAAAGCAGGAGCAGGTCGTCGCCCTCGCCAAGCTCTGATCGGTGCCTTGCTTTTTCAACCGCTACAGGAGCCCGCACGTCTCACACCCTCGCCCACTGTCCGGCGCTAAACGGCGCGATTATTTTCTCCTGCGCATCAGCAGCATGCCACCTGCGCAGATCAGCGGTAGAGTAGAATAGGAAATTTCCGGCACGGCGCTGATCGTGATTTCCGAGCCGCTGGTATCGTAAGTCCAATCGCGGATCAGACCAGGCATACCCGTGTTGGACAAGATCACGCGCATAAATCCGTAATAAGGGCCATTGCCCGCGTTGGTGGTTAGCTTGAATCCGAGGTAGCCCTCGGTGCCGGAAACGAATTGACCGGGTGAACTTCCAATATGGGAGACCGGATCACCCGAACCATTGAAACCGCTGCCGAACATGCTTGTCGGACCGACTTTCTGGCCGTGTGCTAGATTGACCACTGGCGCATACAGGGCGGAGGTGGTGCGCACCGGCTGGAAAGCGGCGCTGTTGGCGATGCCCTCACCGCCGAAGAACGGATTGATGTCCCAGCCGGACGCATCAACGCCCACCAAGGCACCTGCATCCACATCGAGGTAGATGCCCTCAAAAGTCGTCGTGATGCTATAATCCCGCAAACCGCTGTGGATGACGGCGGCCTGGGACTGCGCCGCTAGCAGAGTGAGCGGTAGGAGAATCGAGATAATTTTCATTCGAGGTGTTGGTAGGAGTGTGGAGGTTAATGAGTGCTGGAGACGCCCATCCGGAAGAACCGCGCTTTTTTCCCCGCGGCGAAGTATGGATACTTGATGCTAACGAGTTCGATTTCCCCATCCGTGGCGATGACGGTAGGCGACGCGCTGGGACTCGGGACCCAGGTGCTCATATCGCCGCTGAATTCCGGGGTGTAAACGAGGCCATCAATCTGATAGTCCTTGCGCCGTGTGAATAGAATACGGAAGTCGGTTCCGTTGTTGGTGGCTTGATACCAAACGGCTGGCTGGCCGCGCTTGGTAAGCAGTCCTCCCGGGACATCGGCTTCGACCGGGCCGCTGTCATTCACGTTCGGATTCAGGCCGAAGGCGAATTCGAAGAAATTGCTCAGCCCATCGGAATCTGTGCCGGTATTTGTATCGCTGCCGTAGCGATTGAGTCCATTGGCGATTTCATAGGCGTCGGAAATCCCGTCGCCATCCGTATCCGCGGCACCTTGTTTGGTGATGGTGAAATTGTCCGGGGTGGCTCCTCCGCTTTGCACGAAGGTGGAGGTGAGGGTATTTCCATTCACATCGAGGTTCACGGTTCCAACGGAGTTATAACAGATGTACATGGCGGAGTGGTTGATCGAACCTGTGTCAGCGAGGCCGGACATGCCAGCGGTGTTGTAAACTGCGCCGAAGCGGTCGCGTGGGCCGGTGAGCGGTTTGATATAGGCACCATTTCCCGGGATAAACGTTCCGTTTACGGTGCTGGTGGCGTTGAATCCGTTGGCAGAGTTCCTGATAGTTCCAGAACCTGAGGTGGTGAATCCATTCACACTGCCGTTGCCAGAGTTCTTTTTCATCGCGGTAGTGATGGTGCCCGTGGTGCCATAGTTTCCATCCAGCAGCACACTGCGCTCGTAGTTATGGCTGTGGCCGAAGTAGAGGAGATCGACTCCGCCAGTTTCGAGGATGGGGTTGAAATTGGTGCGCATGTTGACCATTTGACCTTCCGTATCCGAGTCATGGCTGCCTTTCGAATACGGTGGGTGGTGCCAGAAGGCGATGGTCCAGGTGGCGGTGTTCGCCGCGAGATCGGCGCGCAGCCAAGTGGCCATGGGCCCGTCTTCGTTGGTGCCTGCAGTGGCCGGATTGTCCACGGCGGTGTTGCTGGCTTGGGAATCAAGACAGATGAAATGGATGTTTCCATAATTGAAGCTGTAATAGCGCTCGGTTCCAGATGCCACGCCGCCGCATTCACCGGCGGTGGGGAAGGTAAACATATCGAAGTAGGGAAAATTCGCGGTGGTGCTGGTTGAGCCGTTGTTTGCATCATGGTTACCAAGGCAACTCCACTGCGGCATCTTGCGGAAGATATTGGAATACATGTTGAAGTAGCCACTTTGATACTCGGAGTCCGTGCCGCTGTTATAGGCATTGTCTCCCATCTGAAGATTGAGGTCCGGGATGCGGCTGCCCGTGTAACTGCTGCTGCCATTGTAGCTATAATAGGCATCGCGACCGCTGGCTTGAACTTGGGTGCCGCGTCCACAATCGCCGACGATCCAGATGCGGGTGTTTACCGCGGTTCCGGGAACTGGCGAGGTACGGAAGGTATAGTCCGCGGCGGTGGGTGCCGGAGCGCCGGGTGAGAACGATGTGGTTTCCGCCGCTTGTGGGGTGAGGGTATCGAAAGCAGAACCTACGCTGTAGTAATAGCGGGTGTAGGGAGTGAGTCCGGTGAGTTTTACCTCGTGATCTGTCTTTGAGGTGGCTTCATCCTGCACTAGATTCAGGTTCGTCGAGGAAGTGCCGTAGCGGACTTTCCCAATCACGCTCTGGCTGCTGCGCCAGCGGACGACGATGCTGTTTTGATTTGCCTGATTCAAATAGGGCCCACGCGTGATGGTGCCGGAGCTTGGTGGTGGTACGGAAGTGACGCTGACGGCTGATGAAATCACGAGATTTCCATCATTGTCGGTCGCGCGGGCGGTGAGGCTGTAAGTGCCTGCGACGACGTTGGTCCAATCGTAAGTGTAAGGAGCGCTCGTGTCTTCACCCAGCTTGGTGACTCCCGCATAAAATTCTACTTTGCTAATCGTGCCATCCGCATCGGAAGCATTTGCGGATAGGCTGAATGCGGCCGGTGCATTGGCCGGGGCGTTGTTCGCTGGGCTGGTAAGTTGCACCACTGGAGCGGCACCGATCACGCTGATTCCTAGCATCGTAACGTTGTCCAGGGCGTGAATTTGGTCAGGGGACGTAGGTATCGCATTGTCGTCCACCCAGCGGAGAAGCAGGTCGGTGCCCGGGTTCCAGATTGAGCTGAAGGTCACGGCGGTCACAGGAATGTTTGTAGTTCCGATGGTGTTAGGGACGTTGGCAAGCGTGGGATTGAGCGGGGTGACATTCGTCCAGGTGGTGCCACCATCCAGGCTGTAGAAAAACCAATAGCCGGGCAACTCGGCATTTCCGTTGGTGGTCGCGACGGCCACGTAGCGGCGGATATCATAGCCGATTTGCAAACCGGTGATGCCCGTTCCGCTGCTGTTCGTGAGCTGCGCTTGGATGGCCACACCCGTCACGCCAGTCGGCGAGGTGCCGAGGGCGCGGTCCGTATCGCTGTCGCCACGAAGGTTGTAGCCATTGACGTTGGTTGCAGCGGGTCCGTTGACCGTGTTGTTGTAGGTGAGGGTGCCGGTTGTGGCGATCATGGAGGCCACGCTGTTAGCTCCCGATCCAGGGATGCCGGTGGCATCGGTCCAGGTGCTGTTGCCGGAGCCGGTGTTTCCGTTCTTGATGCTCCAGCCGAGGATGAAGCTGGTGCCACTGCCCATGGTGTCGAAGGTTTCCGTGAGAGTGCCGAAGAATGGACGAGCGGTGCCAGAGGTGACGGCGATGGTGACGGCGCTGGATGTTGTAATGCCGCTATCATTGTCGGTGGCGACTGCGGTCAGGCTGTAGTTTCCTGCAAGCGTCGGGATCCAAGCGAAGGAGTATGGACTGGTGGTATCTTCGCCGAGTTTGGTCGTTCCTTGATAGAATTCCACTTTCGAGATCGTGCCATCCGTGTCTACTGCGGTGGCAGTGATGGTGAGAGGCGAACTGGTCGCGAAAATCGCATTGCTCGCTGGAGAAGTGATGGCAGCGCTGGGGAGCACGTTATCCGCATTGGTGACGTAGAGCGTCCGAACTTGGGTGGAAGTGGTGACTGCGCCGAAGTTATCATAAGCCTTCACCGTGAGCAGATAGGTGCCGGTATAACCTGTATTCCAATTGTAAATGAAGGTGATTCCGTCCGCTGCCGGGGTTGTCACCTCGCCGACTTTAAGAGCATTCGCATAGAATTCAATTCTACTGATCGTTCCATCAGTATCACTGGCGATGGCCTCGAAGTGGGTCGAAGCAGGCGCATCACCGAACGATTCGGCTTCATCCGGATCGGTCAAAGTGACAATAGGAGCGCTGTTCGTTACATTGATGGTGACGAGGTTGGAAAGCGTGCTCAGATTGCTGTTGTCCGTAGCCACTGCGGTGAGAACGTGGCTGCCCGGTGCGGGGTTCACCAAACTATAACCGTAAGGCGCGCTTGATACAGTCGCAAGCTTCGTCGCTCCATCGAAGAACTCGACTTTTAAAATCGTGCCATCGCTATCGGTAGCCGTGGCGGTGAGATCGACGGTCGAATTGAGAGGAACGCTCGCACCATCGGCCGGAGCCGTTAGCGCCACCTGCGGAGCTGCTGGAGCAGTGGTGGAAAAGCGGCGGGTGGCCGTGGTGGTGGTATTCACCGAGTCGTTCGCCGTGGCATACCATTCGTAGTCTTTGCCGGCTTCGAGGCCGATCCATGGCAGGCTCGCGGTCGTGCCACCAGCCGGGATATTCACGGTGCCTAGCGAAATCCAATCAGTGACCGAAGTTTGCATGTTATATGCCAGAGTGAACTGGCTGTCCGCGTCGGTTTCAAATGTTCCTGCCGCCGGGTTGACCGGGTTGGAAACGCGATAGGTCTTCGCGCTGATGGTGTTGTTCGCCGGAGAGAAAACGAAGTAGCGCAGCCAACCATCGCCGCCGTTCACGCGGCCTTGGTAGTCCTGTAACACACTGTGTACGGCGCGACCTTGGAAGGTATCGGTGCGCTGTCCCTCACCTGCGACATGGCCGCAGAGCATGAGGAAGAAATTCGGATTGTCCTTGAGGTCGTTGTAAATGTCCTGGCCTTGGGTGCTGAAGGACGCTGGATTTCCCGTGTTGACGATCCAGTGGCTGGTGACGATGGCACGGCGGTCCGGATAGGCCTTCATCAGCGCGTCCGCCCAATCGAGCACTGTCTGATAGCTGGTCTTGGAGCGCGTATCGTATTCCATATGGATGATGATGAAATCCATACCACTGGCGCTGAAGAGCTGATAGTTGTTGTGATTGTTCGCCGGGGATTGGCTGCCGCCCCAGTAGTTTCTTCCTGCGTAGCGGCTGGCACCGAAATATTGATTATAATAAGAATTCGCACCACCGGCGCTGCCGATGACGGTTTGGTCGTGGTTGCCCGGAGCCGCACCCCAAGGGATGCCATAAGCGCGAAGGGTGGAAACGGGATCCTCGATCTTTTTCATCGCCGTATCCGCGACAGTCCACTCGGCTGGCACTGCGTCCCCGTTTTGCACGATGTCACCCATGTGGCTGACGAAAGCAAGATTGAGAGCATTTCGATTATCAACTAACCACTGAGTTTGGGCGAAATAGGTGGCTGAGCGACCGTTGTTCGACAAGTTTTCCGAGTAATACTGAGTGTCTGGCAGGGTGGCTATGGTGAAATCAGCGCCCGGTGTGACAGGTGTGGTGCGGCGGCCATAGTAAGTGATCGTCTGCGCCGCGCCTTCCGGATCAGTGGATGTCAGATCAAGACTGATGGAGCTGCCAATGCCGGTGGCATTGTTCGCCGGGGAGGTGGGCGCGACCACTGGGGCTTGATTCGCGAGGATGTGAATAGTGATGGCTGCGGAGGTGGCAGTGGCCGTTTGGTCATCGGTGGCCTTGGCAGTTAGGGTATAGTCGCCAATCGCAGCGCCGGACCAATTGAAGGAATATGGTGCCGAGGTATCCTCGCCAAGTTTGGTGGCTCCGTTAAAGAACTCAACCTTGGTGACGTTTCCATCAGAATCGGCAGCGCTTGCAGTGACCGTAACGGTG
The DNA here is from genome assembly GCA_038204755.1 of Verrucomicrobiales bacterium. Lineage (GTDB taxonomy): Bacteria > Verrucomicrobiota > Verrucomicrobiia > Verrucomicrobiales > Akkermansiaceae > Luteolibacter. The sequence continues at coordinate 3,097 of JBBRCO010000060.1, read as the reverse complement.
GCGGGGAAAACGAAGTTAGCGTTGTTCGCCGGAGAAGTCAGAGCCACTGTCGGGGGATCGGTAGCTGGGATGGTAACATTCAATGTCACTGCTGTAGAGGTGGTGACGAGCCCGAGGTTATCCGTGGCCTTGGCCGTGAGGGTATAAGTTCCGGTGGGAATCGTGCTCCAATCGTAGCTGTAGGGCGCGGCAAGATCTTCTCCGAGTTTTACAGCACCATTGAAGAACTCCACTTTCGAAATGATTCCATCACTATCAGAAGCGGATGCCGTGAGCGTGGTGCTGGCAGGAGCGACGAGGCTGGAATTGTTGGCAGGCGCGGTGAGTGAGACGACGGGCGCTGCGTTTTGAGTTACATTGAGCGTGATGGCGGCAGAATTGGTGGTGCCGCTATTGTTATCGATGGCCCGTGCGGTGAGCGAGAATGTGCCGACGGAGGCGAAGACCGAATCAAGCGTGTAAGGACTGGTGGCATCTTCGCCCAGCTTGGTAGCACCTTGGTAGAACTCGACTTTGGAAATCGTGCCATCGCTGTCTCCTGCCGTTGCCGCGAGGCTGACTGTGGTGCCGGAGAGCACGGAGGAGTTATTCGCTGGAGCAGTGAGGCTGATAGTCGGCAACAGGTTGGCCACGAAGGGAGCGCCGCTCACCCACACTGGGCTGGCAACGATGGTGCCCACAGGTGCGCCCGCCACGCCGACGCTGTTATTTGCGGAAGCTCCGGTATTTTCGTTCAGTCCATAACGAGCGAGTAGCCCGGTGGTGGCGGTAGTGATTTCCGCATCCTTGGACCCCAAAATTTGCGAACCCGTGCGGGCGATATTCCAGACGCGCGCTTCGTCGATGGTTCCTTGGAAAAATCCAGCGGCCACTCCAGTGGAAGTGAACGCCGAGCCGATTCCGAAGTGCTGGATACTATCATTGCGCGGTGCGGCACCGGCAGTATTGGTGATTGTCCCGTCCAGCACGCCATTGAGGTAAAGGTTCCATTGAAAAGTCGTCGCGTTGTAAGTTGCGGCGGCGTGATACCAGACATTGTTGGCAATGACTGTGTTTCCGATAATCGGGTAATTCTGCCCTGCGGTGATTCCGGTGACGCCCGACTGTGCTTCGAAGTCCGCGCAGAGTTTATTGCTCACGGAATCGATACCGAGGAAATAGTTGCAATCCACGTTACTGCCTTCCGCTTCGCCACGGCCTTTAGTCACGAGAGGAATTGCACTGGTCACGCCGCCATTGCCGGTGCTGGTGATCGTGCCCGTACCAGTGCGTTGGAACCAACACTCCAGCGTGAAATTGCTAGCACCGAGTGCCGCTGTAGCCGCGCCCATCGTAGCGTATTGGTTTGTGCCGTTGAAGAAAAGCGCGGTTTTGGTGGCATCCGTAGGGGCGGCGGCGATGCTTACATTGTCGAGACCGATGACTTGGTCCGGGGAATACGTGATTGCGTTGTCATCCACCCAACGGAAGAGAATGGTGCCGTTGTTCGCAAGTGGGCTGCCGAGCGTGATTGTCGCTGGGGCTTGGGTCGTCACGCCGATGGAGTTTGGCACCGCAGTGATCGTAGGATTCGTGGCAGAAACGTTGATCCAGCTTCCACCGTTATCGATTGAGTAAAATAACCAGTATCCTGGCAATTCATTGGCAGCGGCAGATGCGGTAAAGCGCCGGGTATCATACCTGACTTGGAGTGCGCTGATGGACGAGCCAGAGGTATTCGTCAGGGAGAACTGAATCGCCACTCCTGGGCCAGACGTGGGGGACGTTCCCATAGCTCTATCTCCGGTAGCGGTCGTGGTGGCGTAGTTGAAACCGTTGGTATTGCTAGACGTGGTATAGGTTGTCGCGGCGGTCAGCGTGGTGGTGGCCGTTCCACCTATGATCCCGCTTGCGGGTATGGCCGATGAAACCGGCCAAGTGGTGCTATTTCCAGTGAACGCGCCGTAAACATTCCAATCCGTAGGCGGTGCCGTCCCGGCAGTGCCCATGGAGTCGAAATTCTGTGAATAGAGACCGGTGAAGTTCACCGCCATGGCGGGCGACAAGAACCCGGCTGATAGAGCGAGGATAGGAAGAATGAGACTTTTCATTGAAGAGGAGGAGACGGTGGGATGTTGGAATCGGTTCTTGAAAGTGCGGCGTTCGCCTGTTGGGCAAGGGCCATGATCGTGGGGCGGCCACGCTGGAGATTGGGCAGGGAAGCGAGGTGATTTTGAAGGGCCAGCCAAGCTTCGCGAGCATCGGCAGGGCGTCCGGCCAGAGTCAGGATCTCCGCCTGTTTCGCTAGCCATGGCTCTGGCTGGGGCGACGATTTCGCGAGGGCATCCACGCGGGAAATCGCTACATCATAACTTCCTGCTGCGGTTTCCAGCTCGATGGCGCGATGGATCAAACTTGGCACTTCTCCTTGCGTTACGATCTGCGAATCGAGAATGGCCAATGCCTCGCTGCTATGCCCGTTTGCAGCCATAACGTTCGCTACTTCTAGAACCAGATCGATTTCTGCGGCCCCCTTGTTTGCCGTTAGTGCTTTGCGAAAATCCGGCAGCGCCGCATCAGGCTGCCGCGCTTGCAGGGCGAGCCGTGCCCTCATCACGATGCCAGCCACATGCTCCGGAGAAGATCCGAGAAACTCATCAAGCGCAGCCTTTCCTTTTTCCGTCTCACCGCTCCTCAGCAAAATCGCACTTCGCACATAGCCGGTCGGAAATTTTCCCGGAGCCAGCCGGTCCGCCTCATCGCAATCCAGCAGCGCCTGTTGGAACTCACCATCTGCCAGCAGGAGCAGACTCCGTTGATGCCAGATCGACGCGTCATCCGGCGTGGTGGTGAGATGTTGATTCATGAGTTGGATTTCCTCCTCGTGGAGGGCATCCGGCTTGATTGGAATGTTGCGACGGTCGGTCTTGTCAGGACTTGCCAGTGATTTCCGCGCCTGTTCTGCCAGCAGGCTCATTGAGTTCGAGCCGCGTTCGAGATTCGGCAGGTTTTCCAAGTGAGCGATCAACGCCTTCCATGCGGCGCGGGATTCCTCAATACGGCCTGCTAGGGCCAGCAATTCCGCGCGCTTTGCCATCCAAGGCTCTGGACGTGGCGC
>JBBRCO010000059.1:0-21171 GCA_038204755.1 Verrucomicrobiales bacterium | reverse complement strand
CAAATAACACCGCCGCGACGAAAGCGAAATTGCGCCCGTAAGGTTCGCCAGCCGGTTTCGGGTTGGGCACGATTAATTAATATAGAATCAAATGAAGGACCCTATACTTTCGAAATAATTGCCTTTCCCTAAAGGCATTGGCGCTAGGCCGCCCCACTTCATTCCAAAATCCCGGTTTTGGCAGCTCGGAAAATTGGCAGCATCTTGAACAGACCTGAGCCCTGAATCCTTTAATTGCGATTTTCTGGCGGCATCTTCGAGCGGGAATGCGATGATGCTCAATACTTTGTAAGGCTGCATTCTGTTATGTTTCCGCCGTGCGAAATGGCGGGTGTGTGCGGCTGTTGCCATCATGTCGCCTCCATGAGCATCAACACGACACCACCCGCATTACTTGGCCTTGAAGAAGGCCGCATCGCTATCTTCGGCACCGGACCCGAAGCCATCTCTACATCTCTAAAAGGTGCTTCAAAATCCAAGCTCGCGAGATCTAAACCAAAGCGGCCCGCCTCTGCTGATGGGAAAACGAGCCGCGCCTTTGACATGTGCGATGAATTTATCTCAGACGCGGAAATGGGCAACACCCAAACCACTCCGCATCATCATGTCCTCACATCATTTCCACCCTCGCCGGTTTGCGCGAACTCCCGCCGGCGGGGACTCATTCACGCATCCGCCGGAATCGGCCCGGCAGCCGCCGTACTCTATTTCACCCTTGCCGCCGGCACGCCATCCCAGCGACGCGCCGCCGTCGAGTGAAAGGCGATGTTTCAATCTATCCGGGAGGGACTTCAATGAACGGGTCACTCGCTAGCCGCACCGGGCAACCCCGCATCGACGAAGGCACCCTCGCCGAGATCCGCAACCGCTTGCCAGAGTATCTCCAAGCCGTCGGTGTGGAACTCCGCAGGAACGGCATCCGCCTTGTCGGGCGCTGTCCCATGCATGACGACCGCACGCCGAGCTTTGCGGTTTTCGGCATTCATCACGAAGCCTGCGGTTGTCATCCGTGCGGATTCACGGGCGACGTGTTCGCCCTCTCAGAAAGGCTTGGCCGAGAGCCTCGTCATTTCCCGAGGCACTGCGGGACGTTGCCGCCGTGCTTGGCTTTCACGTACCGCAGGAACTCCCCGGCAGCGCCACGCGGCGAGTCACCGTTCCACCTCGCACCGCAAACACTCCCGCGCCTCCATTCGTCCGACCTCATCTCGACTCTGAAGAAATCGCCGCCACCTGGCGCACGCGCGCGATGCAATGGGAAAATACATCCATTTCCGAGCGCGAAAAGATCCACGCGGCCCGCTTGGCATTCTCCAATGCATGGCACGCCGGCGAAACGATCATTGACGAAATCGCCGCTAGCCTTGGCTTCGACCGTGAGACTCTCCGCTTGGCATCATGGGGAAGCTCAGGGCTTGGCTTGGCGAAGGGCTGGCTTTGCTACGCCTATCCCAACAGGCTTAAATGGAGAAACCCGGACGCCAAGGCGAAGCCGCGTTTCGTGTGGATCGTCGGCAAGGCCACGGCACCGTGGCGGATGGAGTGGGTGAAACCCGACACCCGAACCGTCTATGTCACCGAGGGAGAATCTGACACCATGGCATTCATTGCCGCCGGCATCGAGGCCGATGGCACCGCCGTTTGCGTGGCATCACCGGGCACGTCGTTTCCGCGTGAATGGGCACCGCTATTCCAAGGGAAGCGCACCGTGCTCTGTTTCGACACCGATCCACCAGGGCGCACCGCCACCGTCGCCGCCACGCTCAAAGGGCACGCCGCCGAAATCCTTACTTGGAAAGGAACCGCCCGCCATGTCTGAAACCAACACCACCAAAGACGCCCGCGCCATTTTTCAGAATGGCGGAGCCGCCGCAGTGAAAGCCGCCGTGATGGACTTGGAACCCATCACCACCCCTGCGGATTTTCCTAAAGCCACGCCCGAGCCGTTTCCCATCACCCGAGCCGGATTGAGCACGGGCATTGCCGAGGCACGGGACTTCGTGGAATCGCTACTCACCGAAGACGGTGCGAGCGTGATCTACGGACCGAGCAACTGCGGGAAATCATTCTGGATCCTCGACCTCACCGCGTGCGTAGCCACTGGCGCATACTTCCGGGATGAACTGGAAGTGGACCGGGGCTCGGTGGTCTATGTCGCCCTCGAAGGCGCTTTCGGCGTGCGCAATCGCATCGGGGCGCTGAATCAGGCTGGACGCTTGCCCGAGGATGCACCGTTGTTTTTGTGTGATGCTCCGGTGTCCCCACTGGAACTCAGGCACGCCGCCAGGCTGGCGGAGAGCGTTAAAAACCTTAGTGCCTCAAGGGGCCAACCGGCAAGAGACACGCCGGCCGTGCAACGGGTTGTGGCGCGGTGAAATTTGAGGCCTCGACCACTTGATTCCATTCGTCGCCCGCGCGAGAGAAATCGCCGTGCAACAACTCTGCAATAGAACGTGTTAAACCCCGCATTTTGGTGAATTTCAGGCGATTTCGGAAACCTGAAATCCGGTCACAAAAAACCCTGTAATCTTTTGAGTTACAGGGTTTTGAGAGTGGTACACCCGAAGGGATTCGAACCCCTGGCCTTCTGATTCGTAGTCAGACGCTCTATCCAGCTGAGCTACGGGTGCCTTGCGACTTGCGCGGGGCGGAAAGAAGCCGACTTTTCACGTCGGTGTCAAGGTTTTCGGAAGAAAATTATAGAGAAAAGACAGCCTTGCGGGCTGTTTGGAACTAACATGGGCTTGCATCCGCAGGGTCGTGATTGGTTTCGTGGGGGACCAGGGTGCGGGGCGGCCATCTCGGACGGATCGCTTGGGAACTGGCGGCGATCTTCCGTCATGGACGCGGCAAATCACCTGCGATAGGGTCGCGCCATGGAACACCGGGTGGAAATGTGGCGCACGCTGCGCCGGATCGTAACAGCCGCCGCCATCATCGGCGGTGCCTATTTTCTCGTCGTCATGCCCATCGAACGCGCGCTCGTCGGCACTAAAACCAGCATCGAGCGCGGCCTCAAGGAAGTGCTCGGCGCGATCACCAACCAAGACACCCGCGTCGTTGAGGGTCGCGCGGAAATCATCGAAACTGCGGAAATTTCCGAGCTCTCGCTATTAGAAATGCGGATGAGCGCCACCCGCACGATCGAAAAATCCGAGAGCTTCTCCGGCCTTCCGCTCGGCACGAAAAAACTCATCGTCCGCGGCCACTATCAGGTAAAGGGCGGCTACCGGCTCAAGGACGGCGTCTCGCTCCGCATGCAGAACGGCAAGCCCGTCGCCCGTTTTCCCCGGCCGGAAATCCTCTCCGTAGAGCTCATCGACTTCGATGTGCTCAGCGAGGACAGCGGCTGGCTCAATAAGATCCAGCCCGCCGACCGCGCCCAGATCCTTCGCGAGCTGCGCGAACAAATGCGCGCCGAAGCGGAGAAAAGCGGCATGCTCGATACCGTGGAAGGCAGCCTCCGTACCCGCCTGCGCGACCTTCTGGGCGCGGAGCAGGTATCTGTCGAGCAGGTCCTGCCATGATTACTGCGGCCTCGGCAGCGGCTCGTCACCGAGCAGCCGGTCCAGCTCCGCCACCCGCTCCCACGGCAGCCGCTTGCGTTGGTATTTTTTCCACACCAGGTCCCGCAGCTCGCGCAAAACCGCCTCTGGCGGAGGGGTGAGATCCGTCCACGTCGGGTTGCGCTTTTGCGTCGTGGTCATGATGGTCCACTTGCCGCCGAGGTAATGATTCGCCCGGTAGTAAACCTTGCCCTCGTCGGTATTCTCGAACCACTCGTGACTTTCCATTCCTGAAGAATGCCGCTTCGCGAAACGGGAGACAAGCGGCGATTGTGACACAAGCGCTCCTGCGGGAAAGCGTGACACGGACACTCCTGTCTGTTCTTTCTCCGAGGCGTGACACAGACATTCCTGTCTGTTCTTCCTCCAAGGCGTGGCACGGACATTCCTGTCTGTTCTTCCTCCAAGGCGTGACACGGACATTCCTGTCTGTTCTTTCCCCGATACCCGCCACCACCCACAGGAATAGATGAAGAAAAGACAGAAATCTCTGTATCGCGCCCACGCCAAATCGCCATCGACTCCCGATGCCCGGAAGTCCAGACTCCACCAATGGCTAACATCGGCGAACGCGCGACCCTTCCGATCCTCCGGGAAAAACCCCACGGGCTTTTCCTCGATGGCGGTGAACTGGGCGAAATCCTCCTCCCGCGCCGCGAAATGCCGATCAAATGGGCGCTCGGCGATTTCGTGGACGTTTTCCTTTATAACGATTCCGAGGACCGCCCGGTCGCCACGCTCAAGACGCCGAAAGTCATGCCCGGCCAGTTCGCCCGGCTGAAGTGCGTGGCCGTCACCGGCGTCGGTGCCTTCCTCGACTGGGGCCTGCCGAAGGACCTCCTCGTCCCCTTTCGAGAGCAGAAAGTGCGCATGGACGTTGGCAAACAATACGTTGTCCACGTCCATGTTGACGAGCAGACCGCCCGCATCATCGCCAGCACGCGCATCGCCCGGCACATGGACCGGACGCCGCCTGACTTCCGCGCCGGGCAAGAAGTGGACCTCATCGTTTTTGGGAAAACCGATCTCGGCTACAAGGCCATCATCAACAGCACCCACAGCGGCCTCATTTTTGCCAACGATGTCTTCCAACCGCTCCGTCCCGGCGAGACCCTCATGGGCTACATCGCCGACGTCCGGCCTGATGGAAAAATCGATCTCACCCTCCACGCTCCCGGCCGCGCCAAGGTGGACGGGCTCGAAGCCCAGATCCTCGCCGAGCTCGCGGCCCGCGGCGGCTTCTGGTCCCTCGGCGATCACAGCCCTGCCGATGAAATCAACAGCGAACTCGGCGTCAGCAAACGCACCTTCAAACAAGCCACCGGCGCGCTCCTGAAAAAACGGAGAATCACCATCGAGCCGAATGGCATCCGCCTGATAGCATCCATCTAGCCATGGCGGATCTCCGGCCAACCCGTCAATGGCACGAGAAAAAAATGCGCCTTTTGTTCACCGCTTGCTTCAAGCATGGGCCCACGACAAGAGTGCCGTGCCTCTGGATCGCAAAATTCATTTCGCCAGTCAATGAACCGCAGATGAGGTGGGATGAACCGCCTTGCACCGTCCTTCCAACGGCTGGTTGACCGGAGATCGACCCTCCAAACCGCCGCGCCTAACCAAACAAAAAGCCGGGAACCCTTGCAGGCCCCGGGCTTTTATTGAATCTTCAACTGAACGCGTGATCAGTTCTGTTTCTTCGCGTTTGGATCCTCTTCCCTATTCTTCTTCTTGTTAGGGGCAGGCTCCCTGCCCGCAGCCGGTTCACCAGCAGGCTTGGCTTGGCGCTGCTGCTGTGGCCCTGCCTGCCGTTTCGGCTCAGAAGTGGCCTTCTGCGTCTGCTCCGGCTGGCGCCGAGGTTCCTGTGCCTTCTGGCGTTTCGGCTGATCCTGCTGCGGCTGGGCCTGACGTTTCGGCTCGGGCGCGGCCTTCTGCTTTTGCTGTGGTTCCGGCGCGGCCTTTTGGCGCTTCGGCTGTTCGGCCTGCGGCACGCGCTCCTTCTTCGGGGTGCTGTCCGGTTGCGCGGATTGTTTTTTCGGCTGGTCCGGCCCTTTGTCCGCGCGATTCGGAGTGGAGTCCGCCTTGTTCGGCTTGTCTCCATCAGGATTCCGCTCGGGGCGGGGGCTGTCCTGATTCTTCTCTTTCGTTTTCTGCCCGCCCTTTTGCTCCGGACTGCGGTCGTTATTGCCATCCGGCTTGTTGGCCTGCCGGGCGTTTTTACCACGCGGCTGGTCGGACTCCTTCTCCTTGGCCTTGCCGTTTTCGGCGGGGCCGTTGCCATCGCGGTTTTCTTTGTTAGGGCGGTCGGCGTTTTTCGGCTCATCCCTGTTTTTGCCGCCTTTGCCATCGGGGCCGGCGTTTTTCGGATCACGCACCTCGGCGTTTTTCGGCTCGCGGCGCTTCGGCGGAGCCTCTTTGCCGGACAACTGATCGGCGCGTTTACCCGCCAACGGAGATTTTTCCAACTTCTCACGCTTCATCTGGATGCGCTTGTCGGCACCCTCCGTCGGCCGGTCGTTCGGGCGATTTTCCATCTGCCTGCGCTCCTGGCTGAACTTCCGCACCTGCTGGTTGCGTGCCACGATCTCCTTGCGGTTCTCGGCACTCACGGCTTGGAAACGCCGGTCCTTCGAGCGGTTGGCATATTGTGGAAGCGGCTCGGCGAACTGATAACTGTCGCGCTTCCCACGGCGGGCACCCTCAGGCCTTGATTGCAGCGCAGCCCAAGTCCGCGGCGGACGGGCGTCCTCGTTATTTCGATAGAAGTCGAAATTGTCACGCCGTCCACGTTCCCAACCGCGGTCATCCCGATGCGCCCAACGGCTATGCGCGAAAATCGGATCGTATCCCCGATGGCCGGAGCTGTAGGAAAACGATGCATGAAACCCCTCGTTCTGATAGCGGGGGGCGTAGTAGTCGCCGTAGTAGTAATGGCCGTAGCTCGGCCGCACGAACAGGTGGTCCGTGAAAACACCCAAGGCGATCACGACCAGCGGCGTATAGGAGTAATTCGGGCGGTTGTAGTACTCATGTTGAAAACGCACCGGAGCAAACACCACCCCGCGTCTAGCGACATTGTAGTCCCAGTAACTATCCACGAAGACATACCCTCGCGGCGTCCATTGGTAGTGCGCGGGACTCAACGTCCAGTTTTCCTGGCCGGGCTCCCAATATCCCGGTCTCCACGCATAGCGGTCCTCGCGGTTGATCCACGTTCCGGAAACCCAGATGTGGTTGTTCGAAGGCGCATCGATGTTAGGTCCGCTTTCAATCGACCTCGGGGGTTTGGAAACATAGGTCACCTCTTCGGCTTCCTCGTCCGCCCAATAGCCGGACGTCCACTGCCACTGGCTGCCCTCCTCACCCCAGTAGCCCGGCACCCACTGGCGGCCTGGCGGCAGATTCCGCCACACGCCGCTGATCCAGATGAAGTCGCTCTGTTCGTCGTCCCAGCCCCAGTATCCGGGGATCCAGGCCACATTGTCCCCCTCCGGACGCTGGTCCGGCGGCACTTCCTCGATCAACCCCGGCGGCGCGGTCTTCACAAACATCCCAGGCTCCGGATCGAAGCTCACGGACGCCGCAAACGCCTCATGCACCGGTCCCCGCGTCAGTTCCTCCACTCCTTGTTCCGCAGCGCGTGCCAGCGGTGGGGCCAGCATCGCCCCACCGGCCGCGAAGGCGGTGAGCGAGCCGATCATCGTAAATTTTCTTAAGTTCATGGTTTTCATTTTTAGGTTTCTTTCAACAACAGACAGACGGACTCACGCGGCATTGATTCGGTTTATTTACCCGCCACGCCGGATTTGGATCCGCCGCCTGTGGAAAATAAGTCCATCAGGTGATATAGCAAACGGTCATTGCGGAAGGACCTCGGGGCGAAGATGAGTTCAGGCGCGCCAGAGCGTCGGTGACGATTGTGAGTCATTGCCGCAGACTGCAATTCCCATTTGATTTTTTCCGCGCATCGTTCACAAGCTCCGGGCATGGCGAAAACGAAGGACGAAAACCGGGTGATGGTGAAGCTGTTTCTCTACGGAATCCAACCCCAGATCTGGCGGCGGTTTTCGATTTCTTCCGAGGTGACTTTCATCCAGTTCAGCGATGCCGTGCAGGCGGTGATGGGCTGGGACAACAAGAGCCCGCATGAATTCCGCCATGGAAAAGGCAAGCGACTCACCGACGTGATAGGCCCGATAGGCCTGGAAGACCAGACAGCGGGCGAGTTTCAGGACGAGGCGGTCCTAACGGTTAAAGGGTTTCTCGGAAAACGCCGCCTGCCCATCCGCATCCTCTACCGCTACGATTTCGCCGACGAATGGATCCATGAGATCGTTTTCGAAAAATGGGCGGCGGGTGAAGGTGGCCCGGAAGTGCTCGACGGCGCGCGCGCCTGTCCGCCGGAAGACTTCGGCGGCACCTTCCAATACATGCAGGCGCTCCACGGGGAAATCGAGTGGGCACACCCCGGCTACGATCCGGAGGCGTTCGATGCGAAGGCAGTTAGTTTCGAGGTGAAAAAGGAACGCAAGCGGCGGCACTGAGAGCCGCCCAATGGTTTTTCCCTCTCAGTCTGCTTTTTCAAGCCGATCTAACATTCGTAACAGTCCGTCGAGAATCGTCAGCGGATGCGGGGGGCAGCCGGGGATGAAGAGATCGACCGGGACGATGGAAGCAGCGCCGTTGTTCACCTCGGAATGGCCGGCAAAAGGGCCGCCCGCGATGGCGCAGGCACCCACGGCGATGACGATCTTCGGATCCGGCACGGCGTCATAGGTTTTTTTCAGGGCGAGTTCCATTGCTTTCGTCACCGGTCCGGTGATGAGCAATCCGTCCGCATGACGCGGGGATGCGACGAATTGGATGCCGAAGCGCCCGAGGTCCCAACCGATGGTTCCGAGCACGTTGGTATCCGCCTCACAGGCACTGCAACCGCCGGCACTGACCTGACGGAGACGCAGCGAGCGGCCGAAGAGTTTGCGCAGCTTTTCATCAAGTGCGGCGGCGAGACGGACTTGCTCGTGACCGGGATTTCCTAGCAGAAGGTCCTCGCGATGGCGCACTGCCATCCGGTGATCGCCGGTTTGCGTGATGGCCTTCTCCGGACAAACTTCGACGCAAGCGGCGCAGAAAACGCAGCGGCCGAGATCGAGGGCGACCAGTTTTCCCGGAGCGCGGGTGATCGCTTCAGTGGGACAGAACGGGACGCAGGCGACGCAGCCGTCAGCACATTTTGTAGCGTCCACCTTGAGCGCGCCGCCGTGGCGATCCGGCAATGCGGGTGCCGGACCATTCGGATAGGCCATCGTTTCGCAGCCGCGCTTCAGGCGGTGGGTGAGTGTGTCGAAGGCAAACATGATCGTAGTTAGAGGTCGTGGCCGCAATAGGAGAGGTTGAAGCTCTTGTTGCAGATGGGGAAATCCGAAATGGCGGTGCCGCGCAGCGCGAGCGCGAGACCGCTCCAGTTATGAAATGACGGATCGGTGATCTTGTAGCAGCGGATTTTCCCCCTAAAATCAGTTAGCGCGACATGGCAGACCTCGCCACGCCAGCCTTCGACGAGAGACACGGCGAGCCTATCAGAAGCGACGGGCGGGAGCTCGCCGCGAGGCTCGCCATCCGGCGGCGAGGCTAGCTGCTCGCGGAGGAACTCGCCCGAACGCTGGATTTCCAAGGACCTGACACGGGCACGGGCGAAGACATCGCCGCCCGGCCAAACGGTCACGGGAGCTTGCGCAAAGCGATGCCAACCGGCCGGATGATCGTATCGCACGTCGCGCACCAATCCGCAGGCCCGCGCCGCCGGACCGACCATGCCGATTTCACTGGCTTGTGCCGCTGTGACGATGCCGATGGATTCATAGCGTGCGCGGACGGAAGCGGCACCCCACAGCCATCCGAGTGCTTGCTCGGTATCGGCCAGCGCGGCGATCAAGCGCGCGAGCAATTCGGTGGCGCGGGCGGGTTCGATGTCGTGGCGGCAGCCGCCGGGCCGCACGAGGCCGCGGCCGAAGCGGTTGCCACAGAGAATAGCGGTTAGGTTCAGGAAATCGCCGCGGATTTTGCCGCAGGCGGAGGCGGTGGGCAGGAATGCGACATCGCCGGCGAGCGCGCCGAGGTCGCCGGTGTGATTCGCGAGGCGTTCGAGTTCGAGCGCGAGGGCGCGCAGCCATTGGGAGCGCAGCGGCGCCTCGGTCCCGGCAAGTGCTTCTATCAGTGAGGCATGTGCGGTGGCGTGGGCGATGGTCGAGTCCCCGGCGATGGTTTCCATCTGAATCATCGTCGCCCGGTGCGGGCCGCCTATCAGCGCCCGCTCGATTCCGCGATGCTGATAGCCCAGCGCGATTTCCAAATGCAGGACTTCCTCACCCGCGCATTGGAAGCGGAAATGCCCCGGCTCGATGATCCCCGCATGCACGGGGCCGACGGCGACTTCGTGGACTTCGCCACCCTTGACACGGAAAAACCGGCCGTTCGCGGGCGCGTTGCCCTCTGTCCGGCGCACCGGCTTGAGCCACGGGTGACCTTCCGGGATGACGCCGTGTTGTTCCCAAATTTCCCGTTCGAACAAATGCGCCTGCGGATGAGCCGCAGTGAGTGATGGAAACGCTCCGGAAAACGACGTGCTGCGGCCGACGGCGAGCGTGCTATCCGCATCGAACGCGAGCACAGCCACCAGTTGCACGGCATCGCCTTCCGGCACGCCGAACCACGAACACAGCCGCGCGCCGCGGGCGATTTCCGTGCCGGTGGCGCGCACGAAATCGGCAACCGGCCACGCGGGCACCTCCCTCCACGGCATGCTGGCGGCGTTGGCTAACAGGGCGAATGGAGTCGAGGCGCTCATGGCGGTGGTGAGAGTTGCGCGACAGCCGCGGCCCACGCCTCCTGAAGCATCGGCGGGGGAGCCAGGCCGAGCCACAACGATAATCCTAGCAACACAAGCGGCGGAAGAACCACGCCGGCGGATTCGATCACCTGCGGTTTTGCCTGCGGATCCGGCCGTCCGTCCACAATGCCGAAAACCACGCGGGTAAGTCCGACAAACGCCAAAAGCAGGCAACCGAGGAAAAGCGCGGTCGCCGTTCCATGGCCGGCTTCGAGCGCGGCGCGTATGACTTTCAGCTCGCTGAAAAACGGCCCGAACGGCGGGCAGGCCGTTACGGCAAACAGTCCGATCACAAAAATCGCCGCCGACCGCGGTGTGAGCGCGCCCATCCCGCGGACGTCATCCATCGACGCGGATCCCGCCGCGCGGCGGAGGTTGCCCGCGCTCAGGAACAACGCACCCTTGGTTAGGCTGTTGCTCCATACGTGAAACAACGCTGCCGCGACGCCCGCCCGCCCCAGCGACGCACCGATGGTGAGGATGCCCATGTGCTCGACGCTGGAATACGCGAGCATGCGTTTGAAATCGCGTGTGCCTAGCAGGAACAACGCCGCTATCAGCATCGAGAACAATCCGATTGCCAATAAAGTTTGGTCGGCGATCACCGCTTCGCCCGCGGCACCGACCACGGCGCGGACTCGCAGGATGGCGGCGAACGCCACGGAGGTGACACCACCCGCCAGAATCGCTCCCACCAGCGAAGGTGCCTGGCCATAGGCCTCCGGCTTCCAGGTGTGCATCGGAGCGAGGCCCATTTTTGTGCCATATCCGACGAGTAACAGAACCCACGCGATGAGCACCCACGGACGCGACAGCCCTTCTCCCTGCGAGACCAACGCCACGAAAGTCAGGTCGCCCGTGCCGCCGCCATAAATCGAGGCGTAACCGAGACCCAGCGACCCTAACAAAGAAAGCGCGATCCCGGTTCCGCCGACGAGCAGGTATTTCCAGGTCGCCTCGAAGGCATGTGGCGTGCCGTTGAAATGCAACAGCGGCACCGCGGCCAGCGTGACGGCTTCGGTGAAAATCCACAACAGCCCCAGATGCCGGGCCTGAAGCGCCCCGCTCAACAATCCCAGAACCGCCAGCAGCGCCGCGATGAAGATGCGGTTGGGCCGATCCACCCACAGCTTCAGATAGCTCACACCGTAACCAGAGCAGACGAGAAATAACAGCGACACCGCAGGCAGCACCGCCCGGGCCAGTGGATCAAAGCCCACCCACGCCTGAGCCGCGACCGGCGGCGGATCGACAAACAACCAGAGCGCCAGCAGCGCATGAATGATTCCAACAGATGGCAGGAACCAAGGTCGCGCACGGTTGTCCGGCCAAAAAGCGGCGAGCACGGCAGCCACCAGCGGCACGATGATGAGCAGGTGGGATTTCATTCGTGCAGCGCGGTGAGTTTGCGGGTGTCGAGCGAATCAAACGCCCGCTGGATACGATCCACGATGATGCCGATGATGAAAACGCCTACTGTGAGGTCGAGCAGCACGCCGCCCTCCACCAGCAGCGGCATGGTCTTGATGAGCAGCAGTCCGAACAGATAGATTCCGTTTTCCAAAATCAGATAGCCGCAGACCTGCGAGATCGCCTTGTTGCGGCCCACCATCAGGATGAAGCCGGTGAACACCGTGGCCAGCGCCCCGGGCACCAGCAGAGAATCCCGGTGTTCCGGCAGCAGCGGCAACATCCCGACCAGCGCCAGCGCCGCGATGGCCGCAGCGGCTCCTAGCAGTAGCGAGGGCGCGAAGCCGATCAGCGGGTCGAGCTCGCGGTCGATCTGCGCGGTCCGCATCGCGTGCCGCAACAGCGCGGGAATCAGCAATCCCTTGCCGGCCACCGTCGCCAGCGCGACGAGCAGCAGCCGCCAGTCGAGATGATGAAATTCGAGGATCACCGGCATCACGCCGAGGATGACGCCCTGCGCCGACATCACGCGGATGAGCGCCGGCAGCCGGCTGGTGCCTAGAGCCAGAAGATTCAGGCCCATCGCGAGACCGATGAGGAGATCGAGATTCACGATTGCCCCCCTTTCCACGCAGCTAACAGGGAAAACAAACAGAGCAGAAATGCCGAAGTGAGCAGCAGGGGTACGCGGCGGAAAGCCAACCGCGCCATCAACGATTCCACCAGCCCCACGGCGACGGTCACGGCCAGCACGCTGATCGTTAGAACGAGTGCTGCAGCGAGTGGTAGAAGGTCTCCCATCGGCAGCACCGCCTGAGTCAGCAAAACTGTGAACAATAACAATTTCATCGAGGCCCCATGCAGGATGGCGGCGAGTGGCGGTCCGCTGTGGTCGAGCACCATCGCTTCGTGGATCATCGTCAGTTCGAGGTGGGTGTTAGGATCATCGAATGGCACGCGGCAGTTTTCCGCCAGCAGGATGATGAACAATCCCACGCCCAGCAGAACCGCGCCCGCGCCGGCCGATGGTGCGAGCATCGTGACCAGCGAGACCCTGCCGGTTTGCACGCAGAGCGAAAGCATGGCCGCCACCATCGTCGCCTCTGCGAGCACGGCGTAGCTCACCTCGCGCACCGCGCCCATGCCCTCGAAAGCGCAGCCGGTTTCCATCGCCGCCCACGCGGTGCAGAACCGCCCCATCGCCAGCAAATAGAGCATCAGCAGCACATCCCCGCGAAATCCGAGGCTCGCCCCCGCCGGTCCCAGCGGCACTAACATGGCGGCCGCCAGCAAGGCCGCCCAGCCGACGGCGGGAAGAATCAGAAACGCCGGCGAGGCCAGCGCGCTCATGACGACCTCCTTTTTCCACAGACGGGCGAGGTCCGAATAAAGCTGCAACACCGGCGGCCCGCGGCGACCCGCGACCCATGCTTTCACCTTGTTGATGATGCCCGGCAGCAGTGGTGCCACTAGCAGCCAGCAGCCAAGGCGCAATAGGCATTCGAGCGCCGCGATCATGGCTCACCTCCCAGGAAAACGAACACGCCAAGCGCCACCAACCCCACCACCACATAGAGAATGTAGGCCTGCAAACGCCCATGCTGCAAACGGCGCACTGCCGTGGACAGCAGGATCAGCCATCCACCTAACGGCGTGACCACCCGCTCAAGGACGGTATCAAGAACCCGCCCGACATGGATTGCCTCCACGGGAAACAGACCGCTCGGGCGCTTCAGCTTGAGCACCGGCCGCAGGATCCATGCAAACCATTCTCCGGCTAGACCGCCGAATGAACCGCTGGAATATTGCATCCTCGCAGACGGCGCGGCATAACCGCAATCCCAAGTCGGACCGCGGCGCAGGCCGTTGGATTTTACTTTCCGCCAGAGGAAAATGCCCGCGGCCGCCAGCAGGATGAATAATCCCAGATGAGCGATCCCCAGCGTGAACAACGGCGCGGGAAGCTCCGCAGTCGCCCGGGCGGGACGCCATGCGCCAATGGCACGCGCCACCGCCGGCCAGAAGAAAACCGGTGCCAGTCCGATGGCAAGACACACGCCTGCCAGACCTAACATCGGCCCGCGCATCCAGCCGCCGCACTCATGCGCCTGCGCCGCGATCTGCGTGCGGGGCGCGCCGAGAAAGATCATCGAGCCCGCCTTCACGAAACTCGCCAGCGCCAGCGCTCCCGCCAGCGCTAACAAAATTGCCGCAGGGATCGCCGCCCACGCCGATGGTGTCTTGCTCGTGACGGCGTCAAACAGTCCGAGATAGACCAGCCACTCGCTCACAAATCCATTCAACGGCGGCAGTCCGGACACCGCGGCGGCACCCAGCGCGAACAACCCGGCGGTCCACGGCATGGCCTGCCACAATCCGCCTAACCGGCTCATTTCCCGCGTGCCCGTGGTATGCAGCACCGATCCCGCCGCGAAAAACAACAGTGCCTTGAATGCCCCGTGATTCCAAACGTGAAACAAGGCCCCCGCCAGCGCCAGCCGCCCCCATGGCGCATCGCCGGCAATCATGGCGGCGCCGAGTCCTACGAAAATCACCCCAATGTTCTCCACCGAGCAATACGCCAGCAAGCGCTTGAAGTCGTTCTGCGCGAGCGCAAAAGCGATCCCCAACACCGCGCTGATGGATCCCAGCCCGATTACCACCCAGCCCGCCGCCGCCGGAACCGGCAGCCAGCCGCTGAAGCGGATGATCCCGTAAACTCCCATCTTGATCGCCACGCCCGACATGATTGCCGAGACATGGCTCGGCGCGTTCGCATGCGCCGATGGCAGCCAGATGTGCAGCGGAAACACCCCGCTTTTCACTCCGAAGCCGATCAGGGCCAGCCAGAACAATGATTGCAATCCGGCGTCTCCGCGCATCGGCCCGAGGTCCCAGCTCCCGGTGCGCGCTGCCAGCAGGGCGAAAAAGGCGAACAAACAAACCGTCCCCGCGTGGGAGGCTGCCAGATAGAGCCAGCCCGCCGCGCGCACCTCGCGTCGCTGGCGGTCCAGTGTGATCAGGAAATACGCGCTGACCGTGAAAAGCTCCCAGCCGATGAGGAAGTGGAGGCCGTTGGAAACCGTTAGCACCATTCCCATGCTCAGCACCAGCGCGCTCCACCATGCCCGGCCGCAGGGAGCCGATGCCGGATGATGGTGGTCCGGCCAGTATTCCCGCGAATAGATCGCCCCCGCTGCGCCGACCACGGCAAGCAGCGCGAGAAACAGCGCACTGAGCCCATCGAGCCGCAGATGCAGCGGTTCGCCGCCCATCAGAAAGCGGCTCCGCCATTCCCAATCCGGGGCGGCCACTGCGGCTAACAAAGCTGCGGTGCAACCGGCCGCTATCAGCGCGAGCCATATCCGCGGCCATTTCGCACCGATGACCACGGCCGCCGCCATCGCCACGAATGCCAGCAGCAACAGCGCCGCCGTCATCCCCCCGGCCCCTCCGGATTTCGTCGATCCGCCGCGTCCACCGATCCCAGGATTTCCTCGTCAGTCCCGCCGCTTTCCAACACCTCGCGCAGGGTCCCCTTTGACAAAAGCCGGCTCAGCCGCCCTACCAGATCGAGATGCGCACGCGGCGAAGGCGCGATGAAAAACAACAAACGTGTCACCGGCGCATCGTCCATGCGCAGTTCCTTGGGCGGGGCCAGCGAGTCGCGCAGAAGAATAACCGCCAGCGCCCCGGACTCGCGGCCCAGCGTGACCCGTGACGCGGGATGCGGCAGCGCGTAGCCGCCGCCGATCGGGGCGATCGTCACCCCGTCCTTCGCGCGGAAGCGCTTTCCTAACAATTCGTGCACCGCCGGGGCCGCTCCCGGTAACGCCTCCGCGATGCGGGCGAAAACATCCGGCAAATCCGCCGCCGCCACCTCGCGCCAGATGCCGCCGACCCTCAGCAAGGGACCGAGCATGACCACGGACGCCAGCGCCGGAGATTTCTGAGCCAGAAATCCCGCCTGCGCCGCGAGTCCGCGGGTCGCGGCCCATTGCGCCACCCGCGCCCGATCAAATAACAGCACCCCGTGATCCGGGGTGTGCGGCAGACCTTCGTGGCGGATCCACCCTTCCACGACCCGCTCCGGGACGCCAAACGACTCGGCAAGCTGGATGAGATTCAAATACATCGTTTTTTTCCCGGATTCTCGGCGACCGCGTGATCGAGCGTCTTCAGGATGCTCTGGGCGCGATCGAGCGCCTCTGCCAGATCCTTGCGCGCGGTTTCGACCGTCTGACGTTCGGAATATAGCACTTCATGCGCTTCAGGTAACTCCGCAACCGGCGGAAGGCCAAGGATTATACGCGCCCGCGCCAAAGCGGAGCTGATGTCCGGACAGACATTTTCGTCACCGAGCCGCTCGATGAAACCCGAATTCGTCATCACCAGCAGCGGCTGGGTGTGCGGCGCGCTGAGGATTAGATGCTTGCCCTTGGCACGGAGTTTCAGCCGCAGATCCTCCAGCGCCTGCAAGCCGGTGGCATCCATTGCCAGCACTTTTCGCACCCGCAGGATCAGGATTTCCGGCTCTTTCCTGGCTCGTTTCAATTCGTCGTCGAGCTTGTCCACCACGCCGAAGAAGAACGCTCCGAACACCCGGAAAATCAGCACCCCCGGCGGCACCTCCTTGCCGACGAGCGAATGGTGCGAGCCCTCCGTTTCCGTCGTTTCGTCCACGGCAGTGATCTTGGAGGTTTCAGAAACCCGCTTCACCATCAACAAGGCGGCCAGCACCACGCCCACCTCGACCGCCAGCGAAAGGTTCGTTAGGACGGTGAGTCCGAATGTCGCTAGAAACACTGATGAATCACTGAACGGCCATTTCGACAATCGGGCGAATTGTTTCCAAGAAACCATGCGATAAGCCGCGACCACCAGCACCGCGCTCAACGTGGCCAGCGGGATATAGCTGATCAAAGGGGCCGCTGCTAACAAAATGATCAGCAGCAGCGACGAATGCACCAGCCCTGCCACCGGGGTGCGTGCGCCGGAACGCACGTTCAGCACCGAGCGGGCGACGGCACCGGTTACCGGGATGCAGCCGAACAGTGGTCCCACCAGATTGGCGAGTCCCTGGCCGAGAAGTTCCTGATTCGAATCGTGCCGGTCATCCAACAAGCCATCCGTCACCACCGCCCCTAACAATGCCTGCATCGCGACCAGCAGGGCGATGGTGGATGCGGGCTGGATCCGGGTTTCAGGGCGGAGCGTGCTTCATCCAGCTCGGAGAGCTGGCGCAGACGCTGCATGAGATCGGGGCGAATGGTCATGGGATGGTGATGTTTGGTTCGGTTTGATAGGGAAAATTCAGATGATGGGAAAATCGCATTCATTGCCTGTTATGGAAATCGCCTCCCTTGCGATTTCCACGGTGGTGCCAGCCCGGCGCTTGATCCAAAAGCGCAGCTCGCCGTCGTAAGAGTCATCCACGCAGTCATAACAGGACGGGATCTCAGCACAGTCACCCCAGAATGTGACCACCCGGGTGTCCAGCCGGAGCTTCGACAACTCGCGGCGCACGTAATTGATATAGCGGTCATACAATTCGAACCGCACCTTTACCTCGTCATCGATTTTGAGAGACGGGCTGAGGTTTTCCTCGAAGGGATTGAAGAGGTAGAAGGCGTCAAAACAATTGAAAGACACCTCCGTGATATTGGCATGCAGGATCTGCACGCGCCGGATGCCGTAGCGGCCGAGCATTTCCCTGGCGTTCCGGCAGAGGAGCCGCCGTTGTTCGACTCCGGTAAAATGACCCGGCGTGGTGAGGGCTCCGATGGCACAGAACTTCCCGGGTCCGCAGCCCACATCGAGCACCCGCGTTTCCGGTCCGGTGACCAGCCAGGCGGCCGCCTGCCGGCATACGTCAACGGATGTCCAATGAAGTGCCGAGGATTCTCTGACATTTTCAGGAAAAGCGCGATCAAACTCCGCATCATCGGGAAGCCGGGAGACCTTGTCACCAGACCAATGGGGCGTGGGTGCATCGAGAGGAGCGGAATCAGTGTGCATAGGATCGGGAGGTTTTCAGATGATTGAGAAAATGGCAACATCGCCCTTCAGAACATCGGCAAACGAACTTCGGGCGGCGGACTTCCACCGTGGTCCTGTGAAACGCGGAGAACTCGCGCAACCGTCGCGGGAGAATTTGTCAAAACCGCGGTCGTCTGGCAGGCGTGGAAATTCGCAGTCGAACCAAACCGGATCCGGGGCGGTGCGGTGGAGGGAATGGGTGGGCATCCCACGTAGGAACGCAGCGGGTGTGCCAACCTCGCCAGCGAACATGCAACTCACTGACAATCAAACCCTGAATGTTTTACCGGACGACCTCCTCGGTGGGTGATTTTTCCTAACGCGCAAATGCTGCACTTGTGGAGGCCATCGAGTGCATCGTAAGTTGATGCCATGGATCCTTCCAAAATCAGCATCCTGGTGATCGACCGCGACGCCGCCTCCGCCCGCCAGATTCGCCAGGCGCTTGTGGGGGTGGGTTATATGGTGGCCGACGTTTCACATGAATCCGAAGCCCTGAATCTCGCGGCGGGCGAGCTTTTCAACGTGGTGGTGAAATCGTTCGACGCGCAGCGGATCAATGCGGTCGCTCTGATGGAAAAAGTCCGCGGCATCGCGCCCGACACCCAGTTCATTTTCATCAGCGATAAAGGCACGATCCACACCGCCGTGGACGCCATGCGCAAAGGTGCCTTCGACTACCTCGCGAAGCCGCTGGACACCGCGCAACTGGTCGAGTCCGTGGCCAAGGCACTGGACTATCAGGCACTCGTCGCGGAGGACCAGCAGATCAAACAACGCCTGCGCCGCCGCTCGGAGCCAGACATTTTCGCTGGGAAAAGTACCGCCGTGGGGGAAATCAGCGCCCTCATCCGGCAGATCGCGAACACCGATGTGACCGTGCTCATCGAAGGCGAGAGCGGGACGGGAAAGGAAGTCGTCGCGCGGGCGATCCACGAACAAAGCCGCCGGCGGACGCAACCGTTCATCCCGGTCAACTGCGCGGCCCTGCCGGACAGCCTGATCGAAGCGGAGTTTTTCGGCCACACCCGCGGTGCCTTCACGGGTGCGATCAAGGACCGCAAGGGCCGCTTCGGACTCGCGCGCGGCGGCACGCTTTTCCTTGATGAAATCGGCGATCTATCAAAAAAAGGCCAGGGCGACCTGTTGCGCGTGCTGGAGGACGGCATGTACCGCCCCGTCGGCAGCCCGGTGATGGAGCGGGCGGATGTGCGCCTGATCGCCGCGACTAACAAGGAGCTCGAAACCGAGAGCATGGACGGGCGGTTCCGCGAGGATCTCTTCTATCGGCTCAACATTGTTTCCATCCACATCCCGCCCTTGCGTGAGCGGGCTGAGGACATCGAGCCGCTCGTCAAATCCTTCACCGCCCATTTCTGCGCCAAGCACCGGAGGAGTCCGAAAAAGTTTCCCGCGGCGGTGATCGGGCTTTTCCAAACCTTCCGCTGGCCGGGAAACGTCCGCCAGTTGCGCAATCTCGTCGAGCGCCTGGTGGTCACCATCCCCCACACGACCCTCACGCCGGAGGACTTGCCGGCGACCTTCAGGCAGAACGCCGGCGGTCCGGCATCGCTCGGGATCGTGCCCGGCATGACGCTCGCCCAGGTCGAATCCGAACTCATCCGCCAGACACTGCTACAGGTCACCTCGAACCGCGAGGAGGCCGCCAGAACACTCGGCATCAGCCGGCGCGCCTTGCAATACAAGATCCAGCGCTACGGACTGGGCGCGTTGTCCAGGGCGAAACGCTGATTCACCCACCGTGCGGTTTCCTCAGGGTTTTCTCCACACTCGGGCAGGACGCCTGGGTTAGGCTTGAGGAAATGAAGACAGCGCATTCCATTCGTCAGCGGAGTCATGCCTTCACCTGTCCGTTCCCGCGCACACGGTATTGGTAGCTTGTTAGCTCGCGAAGCCCCATCGGTCCACGGGCGTGGAGCTTGTCGGTGGAGATGCCGATTTCCGCGCCGAAGCCGAACTCGCCGCCGTCGGCGAAGCGGGTGGAGCAATTGTGGAAGACGCAGGCGGAATCAACCGAGTGGAGAAATTGCTCTGCGGTGGCTTCGTTCTGCGTGACGATCACATCCGTGTGGTGTGAGCCGTGTTCGTTGATGTGGGAAACGGCTTCTTCTAACGAACCAACGATTTTTACCGCGATGATGAGGTCAAGAAACTCCGTGTTCCAGTCCTCGTCGGTGGCGGCGGTGGCATCGGCGATAGTTTCCAACACCTTTCCACAGCCGCGGATTTCCACGTGCTTTTCGCGCAGCGTGGCGGCGACTTTCGGCAGGAATTCGGCGGCGATGTCGCAATGGACGAGGAGGATTTCCAGGGCATTGCAGACGCCGGGTTTCTGGGTCTTGGAGTTGACCGTTAGGGCGGTGGCCATTTCGAGATCGGCGTCCTTATCGGCGAAGAGGTGGCAGATGCCGTCGTAATGCTTGATGACAGGCATGCGGGCGAGCGACACGACCGTTTCGATCAGGCCCTTGCCGCCGCGCGGGATGATGAGATCGAGGTATTTGTCCATGCCTGCTAGAACCGCGACGCTTTCGCGGTCGGTAAAAGGGATGAGCTGGATGGCGTGCTCGGGTGCTCCGGCTTGCGCAAGGGCGGTGGCGATGGCGACGTTCGAGTGGATGGCCTCGCTGCCGCCGCGGAGGATGGTGGCGTTGCCGGTTTTAAAACACAGCACGGCGGCGTCGGCGGTGACGTTCGGGCGGCTTTCGTAAATGATGCCGATGGTACCGATGGGCACGCGGGTCTGGGAAATCCGAATGCCGTTAGGACGTTCCCACGCATCCATGATCTCGCCGACAGGATCGGGGAGCGTGGCGACTTGTTCGATACCGGCGGCCATGGCTTCGATGCGTTTTTCATCGAGCTTCAGACGGTCGAGCATGGCATTGGAAAGCCCCTTTTCCCGACCGGCGGCGAGGTCCAAGGCGTTTGCCGCCAGCAGCTCCGGTGTCGCTTTGAGGATGGAAGCGGCCATGGCGCGGAGAATGGCGTTTTTCTCTTCTGAGGAAAGCTGGGCGAGCTTGTAGGCAGCGGCGCGGGCCTGCTTGCCCATTTGGTAGATGGTTTCTGCGATGGCGGACATTATTTATTTCTCAACCAGGATACGGGGGGTGTGAGTCAAAAAAATCATCATCGTCTGTGAGCCTTGGTTTATTTGGCCTTGAACCTGTCTAGATTACTAGACATCATCCCCCATGGATCCTTCACCCACCATCAGTGCCCGTCGGCAGGAATTGCTGACCGAACTCG
>JBBRCO010000058.1:0-21598 GCA_038204755.1 Verrucomicrobiales bacterium | reverse complement strand
GGGAGCTTTGATTGCGGGAAGGCTAGCGAGCGGGGCGGCGGGCGGGCGAGTGAATTTTCCGGGGGCTGGGGAGCGCACGCGCCCTCGCGTGGGATTTCCGGCGCCCTCGGCGGAAATGGGCTGGGGCGGCCATGGGACTTTGATTTCGGGTGAAACGACGCCTGTCCTGTAGCCGAGCCGTCCCCGGCGGGGGCGCCGGGGACTACACGCGAGGGCGCGTGTGCTCCCCTGAGAAGACAAACCCGCCGGGTTTTGCGCTCTGAAACGCTTGAGGAGCAGAAACCCGGCGGGTTTTGGGATCTAAAACGTTTCAGGGGGAGAAACCCGCCGGGTTTTACGATCTGAAACGTTTCAGGCAGGGAAACCCGCCGGGTTTTGCGATCTGAAATGCTTGATGGGGCAAAACCCGGTGGTTTCGGCGGATTTTTGCTTACTGCGGGGCCGGAACGGGGGCGGGGGTGGCTCCTGCCTTGGTGCGGCGGGCCAGCGCGGGGGCCATGAGGGTGGTGATGACCTCGTCCATCTTCGCAATCGCTTCATTCAGGGCGGGGGTGGGGGCAAGGGCTTGCCACTCGGCGAGGTTGTTCAAAATGAGATTGATGCGGCGCTCCAACTGTGGGCGGTGTTCGGAGAGGGTGGGCAGGGTTTGGCCGCCCTCGGTGGCGGCTTTATCGGCGGCGAGGGTCTCGAGGGCGGTCTGGGCTTGCACCATGTTTGCAAACAGGGCGGTCTGGGTGATGGCTGCGAGATCGGCGGTGGATTGGGGCTTTTTGAGATCGGCGATGAGGGCGGTCATGTGGCCGGTCTGGCGGGTGTAGCCGAGGGTGTGGAGGGTATTCCCATGGGTGGCGAAGATGGCCTGGAGGCGATCTCCGGCGGCGCGTTCGGCGGGGGTGGCGGCGGGGTTTTTCGCCCAGTTCCCGGAGAAATCGCGGAGGGTGGCGAAGGCGGCATCACGGGTGGCATCGGCGGCTTTCAAGGGATCGGTGAAATCGCTGGTGGCCTGGCGGGAGGTGGCCTGGATGATGGCGGTGCGGTCCGCCCCGGCAGCATTGGCGATGATTTCCAGCAGCGGCTGGGTGGCGAGCAAGGGCTCCCACAGCGGTGCGAGACGGGCGGCGGCGGTGGTGAGTTCCTCGGTGTTGAGGAGTGTGGTGAATAGGGATTGCATTTTGATGGTTAGGTTAGTTTCCAATGGAAAACGGCTGGATGCTGGCAGGGCGATAGAAAAGATCGAGCATTCTATGCGAAAATTTTCCGGCAGACGCTGCGCCTCAGGGGATGATCCGGCGTCATTAGTCCGACTCATGCTCGGGATGGATTGCTTTCCTTGAGGTTCTAGAGCGTTGAAAGCCGCTGGCATGGGGGGTGCTGAAATGAAGCATACCAAACAGTTCTCCCATGGTCGATTTCAACACCTCAGGCTTCACCGAGGATCAAACCTCCTACCTATCCGGCTTCGTCTCCGGCATCCTGCAAGCGCGCGATCTCCCATTCCTCGGGCAGGACGCGCAGCGCCGTTTCACCCACCAGCCATCGGACGCGGTGGAGAGTGTCTGCGGCACGCCCATCGATGAACTTTGCCGCGAGGAAGTCGTCAAATACGAGCAAAACGGCCTCGATTGCTACGATACCATCCTCGCCAACGCGGAAACAAACAGCTTTCCCACCGATGGAGATATTTTCCGCTACAAGTTCCATGGCCTGTTTTTCGTCACGCCCGCGCAGGAAAGTTTCATGCTCCGCTGCCGCATCGCCGGGGGAGCGCTCAGCACCTATCAATTCCGTGGACTCGCGGAAATCGCCGCCGATTGGGGTCCGGGCCACGCCGATCTCACCACCCGCGCCAATCTCCAGGTCCGCGAGATCATGCCGGAAAACTGCGCGAAGATCCTGATGAAACTCACCGACATCGGCCTCACTTCCCAAGGTGCCGGCGCCGACAATATCCGCAACATCACCGCCACGCCCACCACCGGATTCGATCCCACGGAGCTCATCGATGTCATGCCCTACGCCCGGGCCATGCACCACTACATCCTGAAAAACCGCGACCTCTACGGCCTGCCGCGCAAGTTCAACATTTCCTACGATTCCGGCGGCCGCGTCTCTGTCTGCGCGAATACGAACGACATCGGATTCTACGCCGTCCATGTCTCCGAATCTCAAATCTCAAATCTCAAATCCCAGATTCCAAATCCCCCCGCCCCCGGCGTCTATTTCCGCATGCAGCTCTGCGGCATCACCGGCCACCAGCAGTTCGCCACCGACTGCGGCGTGCTGCTCACTCCCGCAGAAACCGTCCCCGTCGCCGCCGCGCTCATCCGGGTGTTCATCGAAAACGGCGATCGCACCAACCGCAAGAAGGCGCGCCTCAAGTATCTCGTCGATGACTGGGGCATCCCGAAGACCTTGGAGGAAACCCAGCAGAAACTCACCTTCCCGCTGCGCCATCTGCCACTCGGTGCCTGCGAGCCTTCCGCTCCGAAGTCGAAACACGGCCACCTCGGCATCCACCGGCAATCGGATGGAAAACACTACATCGGCGTGCTCACCCCCGTGGGCCGCATGTCGGTCCCTCAAATGTTAGCGCTTGCCGACATCGCGGATCAGTTCGGCCGCAGCGAGATCCGCCTCACCGTCTGGCAGAACCTAATCATCCCCGGCATTCCCGAGGAAAAACTCCAGGCCGCCATCACCGCCATCCAGGCCACCGGGCTCGATCATCGGAACAACACCCTCACCGGCGGCCTCATCGCCTGCACCGGCAGCCAAGGATGCAAGTTCGCCGCCGCAGACACCAAGGCCCAGGCCATCGCACTCGGCGCGCACCTCTCCAGCAGGATGATCCTCGACCAGCCGGTGAACATCCACCTCACCGGCTGCCAGAATTCCTGCGCCCAGCACTACATTGGCGATATCGGAATGATGGGCACCCGCGTGAAAAACGAGGACGGCTCCACCGTGGACGGCTACCACATCGTGCTCGGCGGCGGAGTGGACGATGCCCAGGCCATCGCCCGCGAGATTTGGAAATCCGTCCGCGCCGCTGAAATGCCCGCACTCATCGAGCAACTCCTCGTCGTCTATCTGCGCGACCGGATCGAGGGGGAAAGTTTTGCACAATTCGCCAACCGTCACACGCCGGAGCAGCTCAACGAGCTTTGCAAACCCGCCAATATAGCCGCTGCGTGAGATGCTGACACAGACCGCCATGCCACTCTCCATTCCCAACACCGCGCCGTTTTCCGGGCCTCAGAAAATGTGGCTCAAAGGCTATCTGGACGCCATCAACTCCGCATTCACTCCGGCTTCCGCGGCACCTGCTGTTTCCCCACCCGCAGGTGTTCCTATCACCATTCTCTGGGGCTCCCAAACAGGAAACTCCGAAAGCCTCGGGAAAAAACTCAGCAAGGCCCTGGCCGCAAAAGGCCACTCCCCCACGCTCCGCGATATGGCAGACGTCTCACCCTCCGATCTATCCACCAGCGCACACGTCCTCATCATCACCTCCACCTACGGCGATGGCGCACCACCGGACAACGCCGCCGCACTCCACACCGCCCTCCATGCCGGGGACGCGCCAGCCCTAGCAGACCTCAGCTACTCCGTGCTCGCCCTCGGAGATTCCAGCTACCCGGATTTCTGCAAATGCGGCCGCGACTTCGACCAACGCCTGTCCAGTCTCGGTGGCCGGCGCATCGCACCCATTGTCGAGTGCGATGTCGATTACGACAAGCCGTTCGCCAGTTGGATTTCCCAAATCGAACAAGCCCTGAGCGCCGCGTAGGGATTTCAAATCTGAAATCTAAAATTTCAAATCCAACCCGCGTGCCCTCCACCCTCCAACGTCTCCCTGCCCTGAAGCCATCTTCAAAGCCGGACACCGGGCAGGGCAATCTCATCGACCGACTCCTCGCCGAGCAAAAACAGCTCCAGACACCCGTCGCCCGGTTTTCGGAAGTGCATCACCAGCGCCAGCCCGATCTATCCGCTCACTACCGCAGCCTCATCCCGCTGACGAAACCCGGCGAGGGCGAGCAATACGCATTCGAGGTTTCGCTCGACCGCTGCACCGGCTGCAAGGCCTGCGTTTCCGCCTGCCACTCGCTCAACGGGCTCGACGATCACGAGACCTGGCGCGATGTCGGAACCCTGCTAGGCGGCGGCGATTCTCCCAAATGGCAGCAGACCATCACCACCGCCTGCCACCACTGTGAGGACCCCGGCTGCATGAACGGCTGCCCGGTCGGCGCATACGAAAAGGACAAGGACACCGGCATCGTCCGCCACCTGGACGATCAATGCATCGGCTGTTCCTACTGCATCCTCAAGTGCCCATACGATGTCCCGAAGTATTCCAAAAAGCGCGGCATCGTTAGGAAATGCGACATGTGCCACCAGCGCCTCGCCGAGGGGGAAGCCCCCGCCTGCGTCCAGGCTTGCCCCACCGAGGCCATCCGCATCGTT
The DNA here is from genome assembly GCA_038204755.1 of Verrucomicrobiales bacterium. GTDB lineage: Bacteria > Verrucomicrobiota > Verrucomicrobiia > Verrucomicrobiales > Akkermansiaceae > Luteolibacter. The sequence continues at coordinate 17,128 of JBBRCO010000058.1, read as the reverse complement.
AAAATTCCGACTCTTCACTCCCAACTCCCAACCCTCAACTCCCAGCCCCCTTCCCTCCTCGGCGATTCTTCCATCACCCGCCCCACCACCCGCTACGTCGGCCGCGAGATTCCGGCATCCGCCACCGCTGCGGACCGCGAGGCGCTCATCCCGCAGCACGCGCATTGGCCGCTGGTGCTGATGCTGATGCTCACCCAGGCCGGCGTAGGCCTGCTGCTCACCGCCCATGGCGATCTTGCGCGCACGCTCACCGGCACCGCCCTCTTCTTCGCCGGCATGGGCGCGTCGGTTTTCCACCTCGGTAAGCCGCTCAAGGCGTGGCGCTTTTTCCTCGGCCTGCGCACCTCCTGGCTCTCGCGGGAAATCCTCGCGTTCTCTCTGTTTGCACCCATTCCCATGGCTCTATCCGCCTTCGCCGCACTCCCCCATCTCACCAAACTTCCAATCCCCCTCATCATCGCGGAAGTGCTGCCGCTTGTTTCGAAAGTCACCCACCTCTCGGCACTTCCGCTAGGCCTCATCGCCGTGTTCACCAGCATCATGATCTATCACGATACCCACCGCTCGCTCTGGCGCTTCCCGCTCGGGGCGGTGCGTTTTTTCGGCACCGTCGCATCCTTCGCTGCCCTCGGCCATCTCATCCGTGACCCGGGCATTCCTGCCTGTTCTTTCTTCGCCGCCGCCGTCCTCCTCAAGCTCATTCCCGAGCTGCGCCTGCTGAAACTCGGCGAGGATGAGGACGCCCCATGGTCGCCGGACATTCACAGCGCCCGCCTCCAGCGCGGCCCGTTAGGCATGATCCTGCGTTCCCGCATCACCTTTGCCCTGCTCGCCATCCCATTCGGTTTTATCCACCCGTGGCTCGCGCTGCCCATCCTTCTTTTGGCCGATCTCCTCGAACGCCTGCTCTTCTTCCAAGCCGTCCAAGCCCCGAAAATGCCCGGGAACTTCGGCCCCGAGCACGGGCGGTGAAGGTGGGTGCAGCGAGCGCTGCCGGAGCGACACCCAGTGATTCCTTGACGCTCCCAGCCATGGGAATCACGGTTCACCAGTCCATCCCGCAGCTTTCACATGAGTCAAACCACACTGAGTCCGGACGATCTCGCTCCGATCGTCGCCGCCCTTGCCGCAGAAAACCGCGCCTTCATGGCCACCTATCCGGGGGAATCGGACCGGCGGCAGGCGGTGCACACGGTTTACGGTGGCGGCCATCTTTTCAAAGCGGCCTCGACTGGAAAACTGGGGGGCGTGGCGCTGCGCTCGCTCAAGGAATATGCGCCGGACGCCGCCTCGCTGGCGAAGGTGCTAGGTGCGGACTGGCAGCCCGCTTTCTCGGAGAAACTCTACGCGCGGATTGTGGAAAAACTCACCCGCGAGCCGGTCGAGGATTTCCGTCTCGACTACGAGGACGGCTATGGAAACCGCGTGGACAGCGAGGAGGACGGCCATGCGGCGCAAGGCGCGCGTGAGGTGGCCGCCGGACTGGCGGCTGGAACGCTGCCGCCTTTCATCGGCATCCGCATCAAGCCGTTCAACGAGGATCTGCGGGACCGCGCGATCCGCACTCTCGATGTTTTCATGACCACGCTGGTGAAGGAAACCGGAGGGAAACTGCCGCCGAATTTCGTCGTGACGCTGCCCAAGGTCCAGCTCGCCGCGCAGGTGGAGGCGGCGGCAGCACTGTTCACCCTGCTGGAGAAAAAGCTCGGCCTGCCCCATGGCAGCCTGCTGATCGAGCCGATGATCGAGACCCCGCAATCGATCATCGACCGCCACGGAAACTGCCCGCTGCTCGCCATCGTCCAAGCGGCGGAAGGTCGCTGCCGCAGCCTGCATTTCGGCGTTTACGACTACACCGCTGCCAGTGGCATCACCGCGGCCTATCAATCGATGGGCCACTCCGCCTGTGACTTCGCCCGCTCCCACATGATCGTTTCCCTCGCAGGAACCGGCGTCCACATTTCCGACGGCGCGACGAACATCCTGCCCGTCGCCCCGAACCGCGGCGCTGACCTGACCGAAACCCAAATCGCCCGGAACTTCGCGGCGGTGCATGGCGCTTGGAAACTCGGCTATGACGACAATCTTCATTCGCTGGCGAACGGCATCTATCAGGGATGGGATCTCCACCCGGCGCAGCTCATCGCGCGCTATGCGGCGGTTTACAGCTTTTTCATCGATGGTCTGGAAGCCGCATCGGGACGTCTGCGGGCGTTTGTGGAAAAGGCCGCGCTCGCCTCGCTGTTCGGCGATGTGTTTGACGACGCTGCCACCGGCCAGGGCCTGCTGAATTTTTTCCTGCGCGGCATCGCCTGCGGAGCCATCACCGAGGCGGAGGCGCTCGAAACGGGCCTCACGCTGGAGGAAATCCGCTCGCGCTCGTTCTATAAGATCCTGACCGGCCGCCGGGGATCCGCATAGCCGTGACACAGGGATTCTTGCCTGTTCTTTGAAGACTGCGGCTTGTGGAAGAACAGGCAAGAATGCCTGTGTCACGCCAGGCGGGCCTTCTGCTCCTGCCACTCCGATTAGAAAAAACCCTTTATCAGTGATTGATAGACGGCGATGCGCGGGATCTTGATTTTCTCCCGCAGATCATCCCAGGTGGCGGCCGCCAGTGAATCGAAAGTTTTTTCCGCAAGCAGCGCAGGCAGCACGGTGGCGGCGCGCAGGCGGCGGGATTTCAGAGTGGCGGAGTAGGTTTTCCCCTCACCGATCCACTGCCTCGCGCGGCCGAGCCAATGGCGGTGACAGATGAGCAACGCGCCGCGGTCGATGGGATCGGCGACGGGTAGATAACAGCGTCCGGCGTCCAGATCCGCAGGCAGATCGCGCAGGATGTTCACCAGTTGCAGGCCTTTTCCGTAGTCGCGCCCGAGGGGAAGGAGTTCGCTTTCCGTGGCGTTTGAAAATCGTCCGCCGAGGGTGAGAAATCCGAGTTTCGTCCAGAATTCCCCCACGCATCCGGCCACTCTCCAAGCGTAATCCTCCAGTGCGGTATCGTCGGGAAGTGCGATCGGATGTTTCCGGCCGGCCGGTGCGAAGCGTTCGAGATCAAGCATCTGGCCGCTGGTGATGATCGCGAATACTTCGCGCACCAGCGCAGCCTCGGGCTCGGGGATCCGTTCCAGCCACTCGAAAATCGCAGCCGTGCTTTCCAACAACCGCCTTTCCCGTGGATCCGGGATTGCGTTGAGCAGCGCGACCGGCCAGCGCGGGGCGGCCGAGTGATTCGTGACAGCGCTGCGGAACTGATCGAGGCAGGCCACCCGCGCATCGACGGGTGCGGCCGCGGTGTCCGCCAGCGTGTCACTGGAGCGGGCCAGCAGATAGCCGAGACTCGCTCCGCGCCGCATCGGTAATGGCAAGAGGCGCAGGGTGATATAAAAAGAGCGTGACACTCCCTTCAGCACGTTTTTACCAAGATCCTCCCTCACCTGTGGAAAGCATGCACCCGCTGGCATTGGCGGCAAGTTTCTGGGAGGAAAAGATTCACCGCTGCAATTGCGGGCAGGCATCGAATCCGGTTGCGGTCACGCGCTGGAGTGCCATTCTACGAACCAGATGAACGACGATCGCGAACTCCCCAAGGACCGGAAAAGCGTCAAGCTTGAGCGGTTGGAACTCGCCTTGCGCGCCTCGAACGAAGGCATCTGGGACTGGTGGACCGATCAGAAGGAGATATTCTATTCCCGCCGCATCCTGGAGTTTCTCGAATGCGGAAAAGACCACGCTCCCAACCTTTTCATTCCGCCACACGAGAGCATCTATCAGGAAGAGCGCGCGGCATTCGAACGGGCGCTGATCCAGGCGCTACAGGAAAGCGGCCCGGAAACCTTGGCCGTTGACGCCCGCGTGGTGACCGGCGGCGGCTACCTGCGCTGGCTGCGTATCCGCGGCACGGTGGTTAGGGATCGGACAGGCAGGGCCGTGCGCATCGCGGGATCGATGATCGACATCAGCCGCCGCAAGATGGCGGAAGCACAGGTGGAGGAGGAACGTTTCCTGCTCCGCCAACTGATCGACCACGTCCCTCTGCAGATCTATTTCAAGGACGTGGCATCGTGCTTCACTCTGACGAACCAGCGCATGGCCGAGTGGATGGGATTCACGAAGGAGGCGGACCTGCTAGGGAAGCACGACCGCGATTTCTTCGATCCGGACCACTGCAAGCCCGCCGAGGCCGACGAGCAGCGCATCATGCAGACCGGCCAGCCGATCACCGGCCAGCTCGAACGAGAAACCTGGCACGAGGGCGACGAGTCGTGGGTGCTGACCTCGAAGTTTCCCTGGCGGGACCGGCATGGAACGATCAAGGGCACTTTCGGCGTTTCCAGCGACGTCACCTCACTGGTGAAGGCGCAGCGCGAGGCCACGGACCTCGCCCAGCTTCTCCAACAGAAAAACGAGGCCTACGAAGAGGAACTGCATCTCGCCCGGGAGATCCAACAGGCGCTGGCCGGCGGAGAGTTTCCGAAAGCCGGGGTAAACGACAGCAGCCAGCTCGCGTTCGGCGCGCGCTACATCCCGATCTCCGGTCTGGCGGGTGACTTCTTCGAGGTCATGCAAGTGCGCGATGACTGCGTGGGCGTGCTGATCTGTGATGTGATGGGGCACGGCGTCCGCTCGGCGCTCATCGTGGCAATGCTGCGTGGACTGCTGGAGAAGCAGCGGGCGCAGGTGAACGATCCCGGCCTTTTCCTACAAGGCCTGAACGACGGCCTGGCCGCCATCCTTGAACGCGCGGGCACCACCATGTTCGCCACCGCATTTTTCGGGCTGGTCGATCTATCCGCGGGAAGCTTCAAGTATGCCTGCGCCGGCCATCCCGGCCCCATCATCGCCGGGAAAAACGGCGTGCGCCAGATCGCCACCCAGCGCTACGAAAAAGGTCCGGGCCTCGGACTCTTCCATGGTGCCTCCTATCCGACGTGCGAGATCAGCTTCCAAGAAATCGACCGCATGATCCTCTTCACCGATGGCGTGCTGGAGGCGGAGAATCAAGATGGCGAGCCATTTTTTGAGAACCGTCTGATCGAGATCGTCAGCGCAAGCGAGGGCACGTCCTTGGAGGGTCTGTTGGACGGCATCCTGTCCAGCGTGCTTGCCTTCTCGGAGTCCCAGCACTTTGATGACGATGTCTGCTTGTTAGGTTTTGAGGTTGTTCCGAGGAAAACGGTCGTGATCAACCGAGGGTTGCATTTCCCGGGAGTTCGCCCAAGATTTTCTGGATGAAAAACTTGTTCTGCGCTTTTTCGGCGATCCTCGCGCCCATTGCCGGTGCTTCCGGCGTCCTCCTGCTGGATGAAATCAATCCCGGCTCCATTGAACAAGGTTGGGGGCAGCCGGGAATCGACAAATCCGTCGATGGCGGACCGATCCAGATGGGCGGCAGGATTTACGAAAAAGGCATCGGCACTCATTCCGTTGGCTCGATCGCACTGGGCCTGGATGGAAAAGCAGAGAAATTCACCGCTGTGGTGGGCGCGTCTGATAGACAGAAGGCCACGGACTCCAGCATCGTCTTCGTGGTCATGGGTGATGGCAAGGAACTCTGGAATTCGGGGAAAATGACGCCGGACAGCGCTCCAGTTCCGGTTTCTGTCAAACTGGCAGGCGTGAAGAAACTGCTCTTGATCGTCAATGATGCGGGCGATGGAAATGCCAACGATCATGCGAACTGGGCGGACGCCGCCATCCGCTACAACGGCGGCGCGCCAACCGCCGGCAGCGAGTCGTTCACGCTCGCGACTGACGACCTCTCTCTCAAGTTCGTAGTCCGCAAGGACGGCACGCTCGATGTTGATCGCTTCGGTGCTGCGGACGGCTCGTGGAAATCCCCTTTCAAAGGCCCGCTCTATCCGGGATCGGGCGATTGTGAGTATCACGAGGCCCCGGTTTCCATCACCCGCGCCAATGGAGATGCCACGCTGAACCTGATCTATCAGGATCAATCCACCAGCGAGGAAGGCAAGGATATCCGCCACACCGTCATCACCCTGCGGGATAAAGTTCAGCCAATCTTCGTGGACGTGCATCTCCGCCTTTACCCCCATGAAAACATGGTCCAACAGTGGGCGGTGGTCCGCAACGGGCTGGCCGAACCCATCCGCGTCAACCGCCTCGATTCCGCCTTCTGGCAGGCACCTGCCAGATCGGCACCGCACATCGAGTGGTATGACAGCCGCTGGGGCGATGAAGCGCCGCGGCCGAATCTTGAAAAAATCAGCAGGGGCCGCCGGGTGATGGAAAACCGCACGGGAAACCGCCACATCGAGGGACCGGTGCCTGCGTTCGTGATGTCCTTCGGCGGATTTCCTGATGAGGACAAATCGCCCTGCCTCATCGCGTCGCTCGCCTGGTCCGGCAGCATGGCGATGTTCTTCGATCATGACAACAAGGACGTTTTCGCCGCGTCCATCGGTGTGACCTCGCAGACCGGCCCCTATCTGTTGGAGCCGGGAAAATCCCTCGCCTCGCCCGCCTGCCTCTTCACTTACAGCCCGCACGGCAAGGGCGCTGCCAGCCGGGATTTCCACGAATGGACCCGCAAATATGGCATGCGGGATGGTGGCCGCCTCCGCCTCGTCGATAACAACTCGTGGGAAGGCTGCCAGTTCGATGTCAGCGAGGCCACCATCATCGACATGATCAAGGGCAGCGCCGATCTCGGCATCGAACTCTACGTCATGGACGACGGCTGGTTCGGCAACGGCCCCACCGCCCGCACGGGTGATAAATCGGGTCTGGGCGATTGGGAGATCAACCACCAGCGTTTCCCTAACGGTCTTCCGCGCCTTGTCCAGGCGGCGAAGGAATCGAACATCGACTTCGGCCTCTGGTTCGAGCCGGAGATGATCAACCCGCGCAGCGAACTTTTCAAACAGCACCCTGGGTGGGTTCTCCGTGGTCCGGACCGCGAACTCAAGCTGGAGCGCAACCAGGCGGTGCTGGACATGACGAATCCGGCCGTCCGCGACTTCGTTTTCAAGACCGTCGATGACGCGCTCACCGCCAATCCGGAGCTGCGCTTCATCAAGTGGGATTGTAACAGCAGCATCCACAATCCCTATTCGCCCCACCTCGGTCCTGACCATCAGGGCGCGTTGTTATGGAACTATTTCGACAACTTTTACGGCATCACCCGCAAGCTCGTGGAAAAGCATCCGCACGTCGATTTCCAAGCCTGCTCTTCGGGCGGTGGCCGGGCCGATCACGGGGCCATGCTCAACAGCCACACCTTCTGGGTAAGTGACAACACGAACCCGCTCTTCCGCCTGCGCGCGCAATGGACCATTTCCACCATCCTGCCACCTATCGCCGCCACCTGCCACGTCACGCACTCCGGGGATTTCAAGCCGAAGTTCCGCTTTGATGTCTCCATGATGGGGCAGCTCGGACTTGAAATCGATCCCCGCCGCGCCGAGCCCGAGTTCAAAGACGCAGCGAAGACCGGCATCGCCGCCTACAAGCAGGTGCGGGAGATTGTCCAGTTAGGAAAACAATACCGTCACGCATCGCCCTTCGAGACCACCCTGCCCTCTCTCAACTACGTGTCCGCCGATAGCGACCGCGCTCTGGTCCTCGCCTATCAGACAGGAACCATCCCATCCTCCGTCGAGACCACCGTGCCCGTCAGCGGACTCGATCCTGAAAAATCCTATACCCTTGCGGAAATCAACCTCCCCGCTGGCGACAACAAGCCCCGCTTGGGCAAGGAAGCAAAGTCCTCTGCCACCGGCAAAGTCTGGATGGAGGATGGCATCCCGGTGAGATTCAGCCGTAACAACGACAGCGCGGCGCTCGTGCTGACCGCCGTCCATGAATAATTTCTCTCACGGGGCCGATAACGCCCACTCGCCTCCCAAGCCGAGGCGGGAGGGTGACGCAGTCCGATGAATCAATCTGCTAGATCCTCGCGGTAGAAGACTTTGATGAACTTCATGTTGCGGGCTTCGTCGAAGCCGTGTTCGAGGAATTTGTCGGGCTCGGTGGCGACGGCGGGCTTGAGGCGGATCTCGATGCCGGTATCGAGCTTCATGGTGGTCTTGATCCTGTTCTTGGCCTTGGTGACGTCTTTTTTCGAAATCTCGAACGAGTCATCAAGGCGATGGCCCTGCTCTTCCTCAATTTTTGAGCGGTGCTCGGCGAACTTGGCCTTGGCTTCGGGGCTTTTCAGGACCTGCTCTTCGAATTCCTGAAGACTGAAGTTTTCCTTTTCCTCGAAGTAGGTGATGGCATCGCGGGCGGAGCTGGAGGCGTCCCACGGCGGGCTGTCGTCATCAGCGGCTTTTTTCGGGGCTTCCTTCTTTTCCTTTTCGAGGAAGGCGACGGCCATGTTGGCGTATTTGTTAGTCAGGAACGGGCTGTCAGTGATAGGGACGACGCCGAGGAAGTCGCGCACCCAGAAGCGGGAGTCGGAGCCGGTGCGGTCGAAGGTGAGGACATAGTAGCCCTTGGTGGCGAGATGGTTCAGGATGAGGCAGCCCTTGTCGATTTTCTCGGGGTTGATGCCTTGCTCGGTGTGGAGTTCCAGATCGCCATCACGGGTTGAGATACTGAGGAAAGGGACGACGCTCTCGGACTTGAGGATGCAGAGGCCCTGGGTGAGCTCGCCGTCGATGTCGATGTTCTTGATGAGAGAGATGCAGAGGTCGCCGGACTTGATGTTCGGGTGATTTGACTTGGCGTAGAGGCGTTTCGCGATGTCGCAGCCTTTTTCTAGCAGGCCATCATCGGCGGCGAAGATGGCGGCGCTGTAGGCGTTCATTTCATGCTGATCGAGCGAGGAATGATGGCTGAAGCGGTGGGCGGTGAGGTTTTTGAAAGGCTTGAGGAAAATGGCGGAGAGTGTTTCCTGGTCCTCCTCTGCGATTTTGAAAACTTCTTTTGAGGTCTGGAGCGGCTCATCGCGTTGCGGATGACCGACTTTGGCGAGAACGAGCCCGGTGGCGGTGGCGGAGGTAAATCGGATCTTGGCGGACATGGGGGGAGGAAACTAGGCGGACCGCGCGGTTTGAAAACTCCGAAATGCGGAGAAGATGAACATCGAACCTCGGGCGCCCGACATCCGAGGTCCGGGTGATGAAAAGAAGACGGCGCGGTCCGCAGGCCAGATCACTCGTGGAGCTTGAGCAAAGGCGGAGAGCTGGCGGCCTCACCGACGAGGATTTCGCCTTCGTAAACGCGGATCACCCAGCCTGCGTAGTTCTGGCCGGCAGCATCAACCCGTTCCGGTTTGCCCTTGGCGTCCTTCTGCGAAAAGGCCGAGGTGGAGGTGAAGGCATAACTCGGAACGGTGGCCTTTGCGATCTTGGCGGCGTCGAGGGGGACTTCGCCATTTTCCTTCTTGGCGATAACCGGGTCCTTGCTCGTCAGGTCGCGGGCGATCCAGAAAGTGACCATTTTCAGAGGACCGTTGATGGTCTTGGCGGCGGAAAGCTCGACTTCGAGGGACTTGGTGACGGTTTCCTTCTTGGCCTTGCTCTTGTCCTTATTTTCGTTGTCTTCCTTTTTTTTCTCCTTTTCGGGACGGACGGTTTTCGCTTCGGCGCGGACGGTGACTTGGGCGGTGGAGCGCGGGGCCTCGGCTTGTTGGCCGGATGCCAGTAGGGTCCCGAGGGCGATGACGGAGGTAAGAATGGATAGAATTTTCATGGCTTTTTGAGGTAGGTGGAGCGTGGCAGGAGATTTTGGAGGAGCAACCTGATATTCGCGGAAAAATGGGGATGGGGGGGCGGCCTGGCCGATTTTGTGTTAGCTTTCGACGCGAAAGGTCGGAGGAAACATTTGCAAGGAGTCCGTGCGGATGACACGAAAGCAACTGCCCTCATCGTTTCGTATCCACTCCAGCCCATGAAAGTCGCGACATCCCACCTTTCCTATTGTACGAACATCCACCCGGCTGAGACGTGGGAAAAGACGCAGGAAGTGTTGGAAACCCACGTATTGTCCGTTAGAGACAGGCTGGTGGGGTCGGGTGCGCTGGAAAGGGACGGGACGTTCGCGATCGGGTTGAGATTGTCCGCAGTGGCGGCGCGCGAGTTGTTGGCGGGCGGGCATCTGGAGGATTTCAAGCAATGGCTGGAGGCGACGAATACCTACATTTTCACGATCAACGGCTTCCCTTATGGCAGCTTCCACGGCACGCGGGTGAAGGAACAGGTGTTCGTGCCGGATTGGACGGACCGTGCGCGGCTCGATTACACGAAGGATCTTTTCCGCATCCTCGCGGCAGTGGCGCGGCCGGAAACGGGGGCATCGGTTTCGACGTTGCCTGGGTCGTTGAAAAAGTTCGCTGCGGATGAGTCGTTGATCCGGCATAACCTCATCGAACTCGCCACATGGCTTGAAGCGCTGGCTGCGGAAAGCGGACATGATTTCCATCTCGGTCTGGAACCGGAGCCTCTCGGACATTTTGAGAACACCGCAGAAACCCTGGCGTTTTTCCAACGCCTCCACGAACATGCGCCGGACCCGGATGCGGTCACGCGGCGGATCGGAGTGAACTACGACGCCTGCCATTTTGCCCTGCAATACGACGAGGCGGAAATCGCGCTTGCGGCCTTCACCAGTGCGGGTATCCGGATTTCCAAGATTCATCTATCAAGCGCTCTCTCGCTGGACCCGCGCGACCCTGCGGCATTGGCGGCGATTCGCGCTTTCCAAGAGCCGACGTATTTCCATCAGGTCCTGCTGCGCGATTCTGATGGAGAGATCATGCGGTTTTATGATCTGCCGGAGTTTTTCGAAACTCTGGAAAACGGGACCTGCGAGCTCGACCGCTTCGAGGAAATGCGCGTGCATTTCCATATCCCGCTCGATGCCGAGCCGGGCGCGCCGCTGCACTCGACTGGCGAGCAAACCCGCAAGGTGATCGACTGGTGGCGCGGCCATCCGGACGCCTGTCAGCATTACGAGATCGAGACCTACACCTGGGGCGTCCTGCCCTCCGGAATGCAGCGTCCGGTGGAGGAGCAAATCGCCAGCGAATACGGCTGGGTGATCGCCCGACACGGGGAACAGCCTTGCACCGGCCTACCTGATCAGCGCCTTTGATACCCGTTGGAACCCACCCTCCATGGATTAGAAGCCCAAAGCCCTCTTCCATTCTCGCTCTGAAAAATCCTGTGGATCGCGCCGGCATCGGGCCTCGATCCGGTGGTAAGTCTGGATTTCCCCCCATCAGACCTCCGCACGTCACGTTTCGGCCTCGCGGACGGATTCTCCGGGGCGGCCAGAGTCGCACTGTTGCCGGGCCACGCCTTTATCCGGGTGACGCGCGATCCGTAAAATCGGTATGAGTTGCCAGTCGGAAAAATTCCGTGTTTTCTCGCACCCATGTCTGACATCAAAATCACACTCCACACCACCGCCGGAGACATCGACGCGACTCTCTACGCCTCGAAAGCCCCACTCACCTGCGCGAATTTCCTCAACCTCGCCCGTCGTGGATATTACAACAACGTCGCTTTCCACCGCGTGATCGAAGGTTTCATGCTGCAAGGTGGCGATCCCACCGAATCCGGCCGCGGCGGCCCCGGTTACAAGTTCGCGGACGAATTCCACCCCGATCTCCGCCACCGTTCGCCGGGCGTTTTCTCGATGGCCAACGCCGGCGCAGGGACCAATGGCTCGCAGTTTTTCATCACCACCACCGCCACTCCCTTCCTCGACAACCGCCACTCGGTCTTCGGCCAAGTCACCAACGGCATTGACGTGGTTGAAAAGGTAACAGGCAAGAACAATACCGGCGAGCGTGGCTGCAAATTCAATGGTGTGGGCGACAAGATCACCTCTATCACCACCCACGACGACACGACCGAGCTTTTCGAATCTCAAAAGGACAATTTGGAGCACTGGAACTCGATTCTGGATCGCTGATTTCAGCCGATTTTCGGATTAATTAGGAATTCTTAATTAGCTATCAGTCCTCGCCATGCCCCGAACGGGCGCGGCGGGGACTTTCTTTTTGTTCCGTAAATCACTCAAAACGAACAACTTGCCGGACCTGTTATCTACCTGAGTCACAGGGCCATCTCCCCACGTGATCGCGTAGAAAACTCCGGATTTCTTGAATTTCGGCAATTTCCGTTTTTAAATGACGTCGTCAGTTCGCAGAAACAGACACCTCCCCCCATCCCCTATGAAAACCGTATTGATCCTTTGCGCCTTGGCAACAAGCGCCCTCGCCGGACCACCTGTTCTTGTCCGCATCACTCCTGAAGCACTGGCGAAACTCCAGCAGGAAAACCCGATGCTTCAGCTACCGAAACCCGCCGTAGGCGAAGCCAAGGTGACCACACCGGAAAATCAATCGATTCTCAAACAGTCGATGATCCTTCACGATGGAAAAAACTGGACCATCGTCCCCAAAGGCGCGGTCGTTTTCCTGCCAGAGACGCTGAAATCACGGATCGACGCAAAGCCTGTTGGGAAACTGCTCACTTTTGCCGACTTTATCACCGCCAACCGGAACTGGATCACCACCAGCGAGGTATCCTTCGATCAGGCCGCCGGAAACGAAGACCTTCCACTCGCAAGCGTCACCTCATGGTCGAAGCAGGACAAGCTCGTCATCGCCGTCCATCAAAGCGGCCCGATCTCCGTTCGCATCGCAAGCGAATCCCAAGCCCTCACGCAACGATGAAATCCGCCAGCCTGCTCCTCGCTCTTTCGACTGCCAGCGCATTTTGCCAAAGCAGCGACTTCGTCAACTTCATCCGTCAGACGCAGCAAGGAACAGGGGTTGTTTGGGATATGCCCGCCGCCACCGGAGCAGCCGCCTCCGCTCCCGCTCTCGTATCCAGAGGCGCATTGTTCCAACTCTGGAGCATCCAACAGGGTCAGACCAGGGAATACCTCCTCGATCAGAAACTCGTAGGTTCCCATCTGCCCGCCGCCGATATCAGGGTCATCACCCTTGATCCCAATGGTACCGTCCCCCGCACCCGTATGGACCAGCCCTTCACGGTGGAAATCAATGTGGACGGTCTTCTCAGCGGTAGCGGCTTGCCCATGGCTGCCACCCATGTTCTGCTAGAACAACATGTCGCATCCTATCCGGCCGACAGGAGCTCGCTAGATCCGACGGCAGTACTCTCCAACACCCCGCTTCACAAAGGCTATCTCGCTGCCAACGGCAGGACCGTCCTCAAATTCCCCGCCTCTTCGTTGAAGGCGGCCGATCCAACAAAAGCGCTCGGAGAGGAACATTTCGTAGTGCACGCCTTGTCCGATGGTTCCATCACCCAGACGCAGATCGCCTCTTGCAAGCTGCAGGTCTGGCCCGTCGCATCCGGAGAAATCAACGGCATCGCCAATGGTGACATCATCCACTCCCGGACCCCTCAGATCGCTCTCGTTCTCGCCGATCTCTATCCGCGCAGCGACACCTCCTTCATGCTTTACGAAGGATCGTCCATCTACGGAATCACCGGCACTCTCCTCAAAGCCTATGCTAACACGTCCGAAACCACCAACAGCAGCGTGATCACCACCCACGAGCTGGATTCCAAACTCACCAAGGACGGCACCTACACCGTCGCCCTGATGAGCACCACGGTCTTCGGTGCCGAACTTCTCTGCCCGCCCGTGACTTTCCAGGTCAAGCGCCCCCTCCAGCTCAACGCCCTGCAGGCGAACAATTCCGGCAGTAATTAAATTTCCTTTCGAAATAGATCCCCCCGACAAACGGCCGGTCGGTGTGATCGGAGCGATGCAGCCCCCCATGCGTCCTCCTGATCCCCGACCGGCTCTTTTTTACCCACTTGTATTAAATAGTGATCCCATCGCTGGACATGCCGCCCGATCCCGCCAAGATCGCCGCACCCATTCACCTATCCCTATTCATGTCCGAATTTCTCGTCATTCCACGCCAAGACCACGATGCCCTTGTCTCGCTGGCCTATCAGCAAAAAGGCTACACCGCTGATGAAGCCGCAGAGGGCGCAAAACTCTGCGCAGAAGCCGCCCGCCACGGCATCCGCACCCACCACGCGCTGAAGGCCCTTCATCTCGATCACCTTTTCGGCTCCGGTGTCGGCGGCTGCATCCCCGGCGCGGAAATCGAAGTCCTGCCGTCCCGTTTCCCCGCCTCCGAGCGCTGGAACGCCAACAAAAAGCTCGGCCAATCCGTCGCCTATCGCGCCATCGACCGCGCCATCGAACTCGCCGACCAATACGGCATCGCCCAGATCGCGGTGGACAACGCCTTCCACTACCTCTGGGGCGGCGGCTACGTCATGGAAGCCGCCGAGCGCGGTTATTTCGCCTACACCAACTGCACTTCCGCCCTCGCCGAAGTCGTTCCCTTCGGCGGAAAATTTCCCACCCTCGGCACCAACCCACACTCGTGGGGCATTCCCAGCATGGAGGCTAACGGTTTCCCCATCGTCATGGACTGGGCCACCTCCACCGTTGCCATGGGTCGTGTCCAGACCTTGAAACGCGAAGGAAAAATGCTCCCTCCCGGTGCCGCCGTCGATGCGAACGGCCAGCCGACCATCGATCCTAACGAAGTCGCCGCCCTCCTTCCCTTCGGTGGCCACAAGGGTTACGGAATGTCGCTTCTTAATGAAATCTTCGGCGGCCTCATCGGCGGCTCGCTCCCCACCCTCCGCGGCCGCAAGCTCGCGGCCGATGGCGAAAAAAACACACCGGTCTTCTATTTTCAGGTGATCCACCCAGACGCCCTCTCTGGCGGAAACTTCGCCAAAGGCCGCAGCCAGATGCAAAACCTCAAGGCTGTTATTGATGATATCCTCGGCCACGGCAACGAAAACTCCATGCTCCCCGGCCAGCTCGAAGCCGCCGCCCGCAAGCGCTCCGACGAAGCCGGCGGCATCCTTTTCACCGAAGCGGAAGTCGGCGAGTTCAACGAAATCAACGCCGAACTCGGCCAACCGCCCTGGGACGTCGCCAAGCTCGCGAAAGCCTAACGCAATACAGACATTCCTGTCTGTTCGCACTGCCACCCGTCCACCCCGGCAAGGAATACGGGTGCGGCTGGATCAATCCCGAACGCCCATGGGCGGGCGGCACCGCCCTCGTGCACAACGGCAGCAACACCATGAACTATGCCGTCATGTGGCTCGCCCCAAACAAAAATTTCGCCGCCGTCGCCGCCTGCAACATCGACTCCGAAATCGGACCCGGCGCCTGCGACGAAGCCGTTACCTTCCTCATCGAAAAGTATCTCGAAAAGTGGCGGACCCCATGACACTGGCCACCTGCACCACTCACCACAGCCCATACTTCCCATACGCCATCGCATAAATCCCCATCAGGAGATTCGCAGTGGCATGCATGATCACACAGGCTCCCAGGTTTTTGCTCCAGACGCATAACAGATACGTCAGGCTCCCATACACAAATGCTCCCGCATAATCGACCGGCGCGTGCGCCACAATGAAAAGCCCGGTCACCACCGCATAGGAAATCCAATGGGGGCGCCCGAACGGTTGCTTCCAGTAATCACCCTCCCAATCACAGGCGAAGCGCATCATAAACCCGCGCCAGAAGATTTCCTCCACCAGGGCCACCACCACCACCGCCCGGAAAAAGCGGAAGCTGAGAGATGTCCAGTAGGCAAACGGATTCTCGAAAATCCCCGGATCAAAGCCTTCCTTCCGCGCCGCGACGCCTAGCGATTCGAGGATCCCGTGGGTCGGCCCTTGCAGTTTCCAATAATCATAGAGCGTCGTCGGCAGCAGCCAGACGCCGATGCCGATCGCCCCGAAGATAATACCGATCACCGACCATTTCACCGACCAGTGGAACGCATAGGTTCTCCAGTAAAAAGCCAGAAAGCCCAGCGTCACCAGCGTCTGCACTGGATAGACAAACTGCGCCGGATCCTGCCGCCACCAAGGCGCGTCGGGATGTTTCCACTCAATCAGATAGCCCAGCACCGTCAGCACGAGCATGAAGCTCATGAACACCACTAACGGGATCACATGAGCCCGGGTGAGTCGTTCGGGATCCTGGGTTTGTGGCTTCGCACTCATGCCTTTTTCAGTCGGCCGACGAAGCACTCCATCTTATCTGTCGCCGTGCGGATGTCATCGAACGCCGTCGCATAACAGCAGCGCAGGAAACCTTCCCCGGACGGACCAAACGCGCTGCCCGGCACGCAGGCGACGTTCTCCTCTTCCAGCAGACGCATGGCGAATTCCTTGCTGCTTAAACCAGTGCTGCGGATGTCCGGGAAGACGTAAAAAGCACCGCCCGGCGTGTGGCAGTCGAGGCCGATCTCATTCAGCCGCTTCACCAGGAAATCGCGGCGCTGGTGATAACTGTTACGCATTTCGATCATCGCGGGCTGGCCGTTTTCGAGCGCTTCGATCGCGGCGTTCTGGCTCATGATCGGCGCGCAGAGCATCGCGTATTGGTGGATTTTCATCATCGCCTCGATGATCGGCTGCGGCGCACAAGCATAGCCGAGGCGGAAACCGGTCATCGCGAAGGCTTTGGAAAAACCATGCAGCAGAATGGTGCGCTCCTTCATCCCCGGCAGCGAGGCGATGGATAGATGCTCCTCGGTTTCGTCGTAGCGGAGTTCACTGTAGATTTCATCCGTTAGCACGATCAGGTCGTGCTCGATGGCCAGTTTCGCGATGCCTTCAAGGTCCGCACGCGAGGCGCAGGCACCGGTCGGGTTGGTCGGGAAATTGATGAAAATGATCCGCGTCTTCGGCGTGATCGCAGCGGCGACAGCCTCCGGCTTCAAAGAGAACTCGTCCTCCTTCGTGGTCACCACCGGCACCGCCACGCCGTGCGCCATGACGATGCTCGGGCTGTAGGAAACATAACAGGGCTCGTGGAAAATGACTTCATCGCCGGGATTGAGCAGCGCGCGCAGGGCGATGTCGATGGCCTCGGACACACCGACCGTGACGAGGATTTCCTTCGCCGGATCATAGCTGACATGGAAAAATCCATCAACGTATTTGGCGATGGATTTCCGCAGCGAGAGCAGTCCGAGATTCGAAGTGTAGGTCGTTTGTCCCTTTTCCAGCGAGTAGATGGCGGCCTCGCGGATGTGCCATGGAGTGACAAAATCAGGCTCGCCCACGCCCAGCGAGATCACATCATCGCGGCCTTGTACGAGTTCGAAGAAGTCGCGGAT
>JBBRCO010000057.1:0-21639 GCA_038204755.1 Verrucomicrobiales bacterium | reverse complement strand
CACCCGAGCGGGACATGGAGCGGTAGCTCAGTTGGTTAGAGCGCCAGCCTGTCACGTTGGAGGTCGCGGGTTCGAGTCCCGTCCGCTCCGCCATCCCCGTTTCGGTAATTAACCCCGCCAGCAATGGCGGGGTTTTTCTTTGGCAGGTATGCCTGCGGGGCGGCGAATTAGCATATTCGAGCGGATTTCCGCTTCATCAGCCACTTGGCGTAGTCAAAGTAATCCATGCGGCCCGGTGGCCAATCACCTAGCAAGAAGTTTCTGCCCCCAGAATCCTGAGACTCCGCCTATCCACCGCTTGCCAACCTGCGCCCCCCCCCGCTAGAAACGCCGCATGGAGGAATACCCGCCGGATCCCGAACTCGCAGCTCATCCCAACGACGCGTTTTTCAAAGCAGTCTTCTCGGAACCGGAGCATGCCACCGCATTTTTCAAGAGCCACCTCCCGGCCACCATCGCCGGCCGCATCGACTGGCCGTCACTCACCGTCATTCCCACCTCGTTCGTCAAATCCAGCCTCCAACAGGTCCACTCGGATTTGCTTTTCTCAGTGACACTCACAGGCCGGGAAATCCTGCTTTACCTGCTTTTCGAGCACCAGAGCACGGTCGATCCCACCATGCCGCTACGGCTGCTGGGGTATGTCGGAGAAATCCTTACACAACAGCACAGATCCAACGGCCTGCCGCTGCCACCCGTGCTGCCCTTCGTCCTCCACCAAGGACCGGAGCACTGGAATGTTTCCGCCGCGTTCGAGGATTTGTTCGACCTGCCGGATGAGATCGCCTTGGATTTGCTGCCGTTTCTACCGAAGTTTCATCACGCCCTGCTCGATCTCAGCCGCAGCGATCCGGCATCGGAAGAAAGTGATACCCAGCTCCGCATTGTACTGCATTTGATGAAACTTGCCCGTGAGCGGCAGTTGCTCGAATACTTCCGCTGGCTGGCGGAAACCCTTGTCGAACAAGTGCCCGACAGCCTGCTCGGGCGCCTTTTGCTCTATGCTCTGCATGCCGACAGCGAGCTTGACGCACAACAAATCTACCGTAGTCTCACAGCGAATCCAGAACTTGAAAAACGTGCCATGTCCGTCGCAGGAAAACTAAAAGCAGAGGGCCGTGTCGAAGGCCGTGTCGAAGGCATCTCCCAAGGCCTGTGGATTGGTAGGATCCAAGCTCTGGAAGAATTTATCGATCAAGCCCAGACCTCTCGCGAATCACTTGAAACCCGATCGCTTGAGGAATTGGAATCCCTGCACCAGACACTTCATAAGCAATACGAAGCCCGTTTCAAGCGCCACTGAAATTGCGCCGTCGCAGTGAGATTCCACGTCCGATTGAGTTGCATCTGGCTTTCTCCGTTCTTGCACATCTTGAATTTCCGCCATTTGATGCCGCGCCATGCCCACCGTTGCCATCGTAGGACGCCCGAATGTCGGGAAGTCCGCACTCTTCAACCGCCTCGCTGGAAGGAAGATCGCCATCGTCCACGACCAGCCCGGCGTCACCCGCGACCGCATCGCCGCGCCATCGAAGGCCACGCAGGTCGCCTGCACGCTCATCGACACCGGCGGCATCGGCGGCGGCATTGAGGACGGCTTTGACGAACAAGTCAGCATCGAGGCGGACATCGCCATGCAGACGGCGGATCTGATTCTTTTTGTAGTCGATGCCCACTCCGGCCTCACCGCCGTCGATCAGTCGCTCGCCCAGAAGCTCCGCAAGGCCAAGCCGCCCGTGCTCCTCGTCATCAACAAGGTGGACGACGACAAACACGAGAACTCCCACTCGGATTTCACCCGTCTCGGCCTCGGCAACAGCGTTTTCGTTTCCGCCGAGCACGGCCGCAATTTCGGCCACCTCTGCGATGAAATCGACTTAGTCATCGCCCCGCTCGTCTCGGAGACCGAAGCCGAGGCCGAAGTCGCCGAAGCCGTCGGCATCAAGCTGGCCATCGTCGGCAAGCCGAACGCCGGAAAATCCTCGCTCGTCAACGCCATCCTCAAAGACGAGCGCACCATCGTTTCCGAAATCGCCGGCACCACCCGCGATGCCGTTGATCTGCCATACACCTTTGAGGGAGAAAATTTCACCCTCATCGACACCGCCGGCCTCCGCCCGCGGGCCAAACGCGACAACTCCGTCGAAGTCTTCTCCGCCATGCGCACCGAGAAGGCCGTCCGCCGTTCCGACCTCTGCGTGCTCGTCATCGACCTCATCGCCGGCGTCACTTCCATGGACCGCAAGATCGCCCAGCTCATCATGGAGGAGAAAAAACCCTGCCTCATCGTGCTGAACAAGTTCGATCTTTTCCACCCCGGCGCCAACCGCACCGCGCGCCTTGAAGAAGCCACCGAACACGTCCGCAGGGAGCTGTTTTTCCTCCACTACGCCCCCTTCGTCGCCTGCTCTGCCAAGACCGGCGGCTCCGTCGATCACGTGCTCAAGGAAGCCCTGAAAATCAAAAAGGGCGCGCAAAACATCCCCGGCACCGGCCAGCTCAACCGCATCCTGCAAGGTGCCTTCGAAGCCACCCCGCCACCCATCGACAACAAGCTCCGCAAACGCCTCAAGCTCTACTACGCCACCGCCGCCGTGGAGGAAAAATACAGCGTCATCCCGGTCCCCACCATCGTCCTTTTCGTCAACGACAAGCGCCTCATGGCAAACAGCTACGAGTCCTACATCGTCAACAAATACCGCGCCGCCCATCCAGCGCCCGGCATCCCCGTCGTGCTCTCCGTGCGCTCGCGTTCGAGAAAAGAATGGGAACCAAGGCAAAAACCTCAAGGCCATTGAAAGAATGATTCCGGCATATTCCCGGCGGATCGCGGCGGGAAACCCGCCGCTTCACGAAAATCCCCCTTCACGACGTTAGACAATCGCCGGAGTTCGTGTATTGCATCCCGTCCGCCCCGCCTATGTCATCCCGCCTCATTCTCAGCCTGCTTCTCGCAGTCGCCTCCGCGCCATCCGTTTCCGCCCAATCCCGCCCGTGGAAAAGTGCGGACGGAACGAAATCGATCCAAGCTGATTTCCAGAGTCGCGATGCCACCAGCGTGAAAATCCGTCTCACCGACGGCAAGGAACTCAGCATCGACCTCGGAAAACTCCATGTGGACGACAAGAAGTGGCTCAACCTGAATCATCCCGCCTCCGGTGCTCCTGCCCCCGATGAAAGTGCCGTTTTCGACACCCTGAAATTCGGCGACAAGCACGGTGCCGTGCTCGCCAAGCTCAAAGCCTCGAAATTCGTGGAACTAACCATGGCGGAAAGCATGATCAGCCGCACCGGCCTGAACGGTATTTTCCGCATCCGCCAGAAAATCGGCGGTCAGACGGCGACCTTGTATTTCGATTGGACAGAAACCGACGCACTGAAGGAAATCACCGTCCGCACCGACGCCTACCCCGCCGCTTCCTTCGATGCGCAACTCAGCCCCTGTTGGAAGGAGTTCATCGAGCTCCTCACCACGCTGCACGGCAAGCCGCTGCAGGCTGTCCCGAAAATCGATCCAGCATCCGTTCCGAGCGGCACCCTGCTTTCCTCACACCTTTGGAAACTCGAAAGTGGCGGCAGCGCCACGCTCGGCGTCGGCTGCGAGGAAAAGAGCTATCAGGTCGTCGTGCGTTTCACCGAAGAGAAGATCGAACCCGTCACCGGGCACCGCCATACCAAACCGACCCCGCCGGATATCGACTTCAACCCTTGAAAACTTCCGCCGAAGTTTGAGACTCGCCCCATGGCCGAGCCCGATCTCTTTTCCCTTCCGCCGACTCCCGAGTCTCGCATCCGAGAACTCCGCGCCTCGCTCGATCACCATAACCGCCTCTACTACACCCAGGCCACGCCTGAAATCTCTGACGCGGAATACGACAAGCTCTTCCGCGAACTGGAGGAGCTGGAGAAAAAGCACCCCGAGCTCCACGATCCGGACTCCCCCACCCTGCGCGTCGGCGGCGCGCCCATCGGCGGCTTCCAACAGATCCAACACGCCGTCCCGATGCTCTCCATCGACGACGTCTTCGAGCTCGGTGCAGAAGCGATGGAAAAATCCGGAGCCGCCCGCCCGGAGCAGGAGATGATCGGATTCTATCAGCGACTCCAGAAAAACCTCAAGCGCGAGGACGTCGCCGTCACCATCGAACCGAAGATCGATGGCGTCGCCGTTTCCCTGCTCTATCGCGACGGCAAGCTCGCCTACGCCGCCACCCGCGGCGACGGCACCACGGGCGACGATGTCACCCACAACGTCCGCACGATCCGCAGCATTCCGCTGAATTTGGAGATTCGGCCGCCAGCGGGATCCACTCCAGCGGTTGACTTCGAGAGCATCCTTTCCTACCTTCCCGGTGATGGACGGAATTCACCAGGCACATCTGCTAGCGGAACGTCTCCGCAAGGCGCGGGACAAAGCCTGGCGCGAAGGCTTCTCGCAGACATCGGAAGAGGCGATGGAAAAAATGTTTCGCAACGGATCCGACAGGAAGCCGAATCCGTGGTATCCTGGGCCAGAGAATCAGGCCGACTCCTCGACCCAGGAAAATTCGGGCGACTCGCAGCTTGTTTCCCTCAGCTAGGCGGACAATCGGAGCATACCGTTTTCCACGTCCAAAGCTGCCACCGCGTCATCAAGTTCACCCTTCCTCCTAACTTCGGAGCACAAGGTGACGCCCTGGCCTACTTGGAAAATCTCCAGGCAGCCAACGAATTTTTCGGAGATGATATTGTCCTCCACGGGGTTTTGGAAACCAAGCGTGGTCCCGCACTCGTCACATCCCAGCCCTTTGTTTTTGGTGATGCCCCGACTCCTGCGGAAGTCGGCGCTTGGTTCGAAAGCAATGGCTATCATTCGACGGGGCACAACCGTTGGAAAAACGCCTCATCCGGCGCGGATATCGCCGATGCACACGTCGGCAATTTAATCAAAACCAAAGATGGTGAACTTGTGCCGATCGATCTCCAAGTGCTCTCGGCAGGTAACATTCCAATTCCATCCGGCATCTCCGAACCGCCAGCTAACATCCCCTCACTCCTCGAAATCCGCGGTGAGATCTTCATGCCGAACGAGGCTTTCGCGGCGATGAATGCGGAGCGCGACGAAGCGGGCCTGCCGACTTTCGCCAATCCCCGCAACTCGGCGGCGGGCACCTTGAAACAACTCGATCCGAAAATCGTCGCCAAACGTCCACTCGCGTTTCTCGCCCACGGACTCGGAGCCTACGACGGGCCACCGCTGGAAACAGAACATGAGTTCCACAATCTGTTGGGAGCGCTGGGCATCCCTCAGAATCTGCCTGTTCTCAACGCCGGAAATCTCGACGAACTTCTAGCAGCCGTCGCGCAGATCAACGTGGACCGCCACGATCTGGGCTACGGCACCGACGGAGCGGTCATCAAGGTGCTCAATCGTGCGGAGCGTGAGCAGCTCGGCTTCACCTCCCGCGCACCGCGCTGGGCCGCTGCTTACAAATTTCTGCCAGAGCAGAAGGAAACCACGCTCAACAGCATCATCGTCCAGGTTGGAAGAACCGGTGTTCTAACTCCTGTCGCCGAGCTCACGCCCGTTCTCATTTCCGGCTCCACCGTTTCCCGCGCGACGCTGCACAATCAGGACGAGATCACGAAAAAAGACATCCGCATCGGTGCCACGGTGCTGGTGGAGAAAGCGGGTGAAATCATTCCCGCCATTGTAAAAATCATCCGCCATGCCGAGGGCGCGGTCCCCTTTTCGCTGTTTGACAGCGTCGGCGGCAAATGCCCCTCATGCGGCGGATCGATCTCGCAGGAGGAGGGATTCGTCGCATGGCGCTGCACGAATTTCGAGTGCCCTGCGCAAGCGGTCACCAGTATCAAGCACTTCGCCGCCCGCAAGGCGCTCGATCTCGATGGACTCGGGGAAATCGTCGCCGAGGCCCTCGTCCGTCACGGCCATTGCACCACGCCGCTCGATCTCTTCAAGCTCACTGAAGAAGCCCTCGCAAATCTCAATCTCGGCACCGAGGAATCACCTCGCCGCTTCGGAGAAAAAAATGCCGCCAAAGTTCTATCCGCACTCGACGCAGCGAAAAGCAAGCCACTCCACCGCTGGCTTTTTGCGATGGGCATTCGCCAGTTAGGAGAGTCCGCCGCGAAAGAACTCACGCGCCTGCACCGGACCATCGGAGAACTCGCCGGGTCCGGAATACTCGCCGAACTGCTGAAGGACACCCGCTCCACGGCGAAAAAGCAGAACGAGTTTCTCACGAAATTCTCGATCACCGGAGACGTTGGACCCGCCGTCGCGGAAACGATCACCACCTTTTTCGCGTCCGATGCCGGCCACCATGTGCTCGCCCGCATGACGGAACTTGGCATTGATCCCGTTTCCGACAACTACCTGCCCATCGCCACCGAGGCCGATCTATCTGCTCTGCCGCTCGCTGGAAAAACCTTCGTCATCACCGGCACACTCAGCATGGACCGCGATGCGATGAAGGAACTCATCGAGGGCAAGGGCGGCAAGGTCAGCGGCTCGGTTTCCGCAAAAACCAGCTACGTGCTCGCCGGCGAAGGCGGCGGCTCGAAGCGCGACAAGGCGGAAAAACTCGGCGTGACCATTCTGGATGAGGCGGCGCTGCTGGCCATGATCCCTCACGAATGAATCCCGATGCCGGGTGACATCTCGTTTTTCTTGCCGCTCCCCGCCCCGCCGCCCACTGTCCGCGCGTGGCCGAAGAGCTGGAAGACAACCCGAAATCGGAACTGCTGCGGGCGCTGGATGCGTCCGATTGCTCGGCCGTGCTTTCAGCCGCCGAGGACATCCACTACGCGGACCTTGCCCACCTTTACGAGAATCTGGACGACGAAAAGCGCGACCTCCTGCTCAAAACCATCGGCCCGGAACTGGCCACCGACGTGGTGGCGGAACTCCCCTACCCGCTGATCGAGGAGGCGCTGAGCCATTTCAAGCCCGCACAACTCCGGGTACTGCTGGGAAACCTGTCCGACGACGACCGCGTGGACGTTTTCCAGGTCGTCAGCGAGGAGGCGCAGGTCCGTTTCTTCAGCCTGCTAGGTCCCCGCGACAAGGAACTCACGCGGAATCTTCTAAAATACGGCGAAGACACAGCCGGCGGACGGATGACCACCCACGTCGGCCGCATTACCGCGGACATGACGGTGAAACAAGCCATCACCGTGCTGCGGCGCGACAAGGACGACGCCGAGACTCTTGCGCGGATCTTCGTCGTCGATGTCCAAGGCCGCCTCGTCGGAAAAGTGCGGCTGCGCGATCTGGCATTCAGCACATGGGACACGCAGATCCACGATATCATGGAAGCTGCCGACGAAACGATCCTCGCCTCGGCCGACCAGGAGGAAGCGGCGCGCACGCTTTCGAAATACGACCTCATCGTGCTGCCGGTGGTGGATGAGTTCCACCATCTGCTAGGAGTGCTGACCTACGACGATGCGCTCGAGATCATCCAGGAGGAATCCACGGAGGACATCGAAAAACTCTCCGGTATCGGAGGCGAGCAGTCGGAGGTTTCCTATCTGAACACCACCGTCATCCGGCAATACCAACGCCGCGTCACCTGGCTGGTGGGACTGGCGTTCCTATCAGTCGTTTCCGGTTATGTGATGTTCCGCTTCAGCGCGGTATTGGAAAAGGCCTTCGTGCTCGCGCTGTTCCTGCCGATGGTGGTGGCCGCAGGCGGAAACTCCGGCGGCCAGGCGGCGACGATGGTCATCCGGGCGATGGCGCTGGGTGAGATCAGCACCGGCAATGCCCTGCGGATCGCGTGGAAGGAAGCGCGCACCG
This sequence comes from Verrucomicrobiales bacterium, assembly GCA_038204755.1. Classification (GTDB taxonomy): domain Bacteria; phylum Verrucomicrobiota; class Verrucomicrobiia; order Verrucomicrobiales; family Akkermansiaceae; genus Luteolibacter. The sequence continues at coordinate 13,835 of JBBRCO010000057.1, read as the reverse complement.
GCCTGCTGCTAGGTGCCACGCTGGGCGTGACGATGGCGTGCTTCATCACCTTCATCCTGCCTTATCTACAGCACAGCACCGGTGCGCAGTTTGACTTTCTCCATCTCGCCTTCGCCGTTTCATCCGCCCTCATCGTGCAGGTGCTTTCAGCCACGGTCCTGGGTGCCCTGCTGCCGATCGCCGCGCGTTCGATCAAGCTGGACCCCGCAGTCGTTTCCGCGCCGTCGCTGGCCTCCACCGTCGATATTTCCGGCATGATGATCTATTTCACGACAGTGGGCGCGATCCTTCACCTGCATTGATCCATCAAATCCCGCCGGTGGATTCTGGTTTTTGCCAGATTCTGGTAGTTCTTTTCAAAAAGACCGGTGAAGCGCCGCTGCGACTCCAGCGGCGGGATGTCCGTATCATTCTGTAAAAAACAAAACCTTGAAAAACCCATGCGCATGAAACTTTGCGCATCGGATTCATTCTTTTTCAGTGTCGCGCGGGATTTCCCAGCTATGCTCGTGACCAAGGTTAATGGAAAACACGGACTCAAAAGATCAGGTTCCTTGGGATGATCTTGCCATCGTCGGGCAATTTGAAACACAGGGAGAAGCCCACGATCATGGGCTGGTGATACTCGCGATGGGCGAGGCCTGCTGGGTTTCCGCCGCGACTGAGGGTGGAAAATTCAATCTCCACGCCGAGCGCGCCGCCGCCGGACGGGTGACCCGCGAACTCGCGATCTACGCTGGCGAACTGGACGACCAGCTCCGCCTGAAGAGCCAACCCGAGCCGGTCGATCCGTTCCATTTTTCCGCTGGCTGGGAATTTTACGTGATCTGGATGACCTGTCTGCTGGTGATGTTCTATTTCCAAAACCAGAACCCGCATTTAACGGACCGGGCCGCGTCATCAAGCATCGGTCTGATCGCGCGCCACGAATGGTGGCGGCCGTTCACCGCGCTTTTCCTGCATGCCGATGTCCCGCACCTCACGGGTAACTTGCTCAGTGGAGCGCTATTCGGCACATGGGTGTCCCGCTCGGTTGGACCGCTGCGCGGATGGGCGCTGATTCTCGGCTGCGGCACCTCGGGCAATATCCTCAGCTCGCTGCTCACTTATCCCGAGCCGTTCATTTCAATCGGTGCTTCCACCGCCGTGTTCGGCGCGCTGGGCCTTCTCAGCGGCCTCGGATTCTCCACCTCGCTGCGCCTCCGTTCGCGGTCATCTTGGGCGAAGGTGGCCGCACCGGTGATGGCTGGCTTCATTTTGTTAGGGTGGCTGGGCAGCGGCAGCCCGGGATCGAACACGGATGTGCTAGGCCATGTCCTCGGCTTCGGCAGCGGGCTGGTCTCAGGAATGATCGTCGGAGAAATGAGACAAAAGCTGGCGAAAGCTCCGCTGCTTTCGATGGTCTGAAAAAGATGATACCGGCTGCCTGTTGTCCGTGCGGGGGCTTGTGAAAGAACCGGCAGGAATGCCTGTGTCACGGTCGGCTGGTCCGCAGCAAGCCGTTGGTTAGAATTCTCGCGCGCAGGCCGCCGCGGAAGTTCTGATTGAGGAATTCCTCAGCCCCGGCAGCGGCGGCCTCTTCCATCCAGTAACAGGGTTTGCATTCTTCGGATCCTTCGAACTCGACGCCCTGAAAACGGAAGCGTTTGCCGACCCATTCGCCGAGGTCCACGCCCCGGACGATCAAATTCCGGCGGAAGACGGAGCTTGATAGATCGGGCTTTCCGAAGCGCGCCCGCATTGCTTCCACGGTCGCTGCGTCGAAGAAGGTCACCTGGCCCTTGAAATCTTCCTTGTAGCCGAAATAGCGGTCGCCGCGCAGGCCCATCCCGGCGACGCATTCGATTTCGGTAATGCCGGCGATTCCGTGATCAAGACGGCCTTTTTCGTGGCGCCCGCGGTAGTCGCTGCCTGCGGAAATCCAGATCTCCAACAGCTCGGCGCACCATTCCGGCAAGGCCTCGCTGGCGTGTCCGGTTTCCGCGGATTTGTTATCCGGGCCCACCCACCCGGTGCGGCCGTCGGCGTAGGTTTCCTTTTTCCAAATGGGCAACTCGTATTTCAACCGCTCCATGATCGCCCGCGCGGCATCGAAGGCCGCCCCCCGGTGCGCGGACGCCACGCCCACCCACACCGCCGCTTCGCCGATGGTCAGCGGCCCGGTGCGGTGCGCGGCGCAAGCGCGGAGGATGCCGTGACGCGCGCATTCCTCCTCCAGGATTTTTTGCCCGGTGGAGACCGCGAGCGCCGGATAGGCCTGATATTCGAGATGGCTGACGGCCCGGCCATCGTTGTGATTCCTAACACGACCCTCGAAGGTCACGACGGCACCAGCGGCGGGATCGTCCAGCGCTGCGGCGAGCGATGGGATGTCGAAGGGCTGGTCTGTCAGCGAGAAATGGAAATCTGAGGACATGGATTGGAAGATCTAACCACCTGACATCGGCGGCAGCAGGGCGACGCGGTCGCCGTCCGCGAGCGGATGATCCCACGCCTCGAACTCGTCATTCACCGCGACGCGGAAATTCGCCGTGACGAGGCCGAGGTGGTGGGCGGCATCCAGCTCGGCATAAAGCGTGGCGGTGGTCGCGGCATCGCTGCGGACCGTTTCCTCGGACAGGCCGCGGCGTGCGGCGAGGAGTCCGAAATAACTGACGGTGTGGGATTTCATCGAGCGATCGCGTAGGCCCAGTCTTCAGGCGTGTTGGCATTGTCGAGGGCGCGCGGCGAGACAAGATCGAGCAGGCGGCATTCGTGACGGATGAGGATCCCGCGTAGATAGTGGAAATTATCCGTCAGCGCTTGGTCCATCAGAGCGAAGGATTCGCTGGTGTAAAGCGCGCACAGTGGTTCCGGCAGGCCGTCGGAAGCGCTGCGATAGGCGAGGAATTTTTCCCCTTCCCGCCTTGATGAGACAAGATTCGTTAGGGTGGCCAAATCCAGATTCGGCAGATCGCAGGCAAACACCAGACAATCGGCGGAAGGATCCAGACGCATGCCGCCGACCAATCCGACGAGCGGCCCCAGGCTCCCGCCAGCAGGATCGCGGGCGATGGTTAGATTTTCAAAATCCTCAAAGCCGTCGGGGATTTTCTGATCGTGGCGGAGCGATAAAACGATGGTCCAGCAGCCCGCTTCGCGCAAAAGATCGCAGGTCCGGCGAGCGAGCGGGCGGCCGTCGGGATGCACGAGAGCGGCCTTGTCGCAGCCCATCCGTGAGCTGCGTCCACCAGCGAGGCAGAGGCCGCGGAGTTTCGGGTCCGGTTTCATGGGTGACGATCGCGGACGAAACGCGGATTTCCGGCTATTTCCATCAAAATCAAAGCCAGGGAGTGAAGGGAAACGCCGCCAGTTCCGAGCCGCTTGGAGGCAGCGTGACGAATCCATCGCTCTTGAGCAAGCCGATGAAATCTCCGCTATTTCCCGTGGTAGCGGCCTCGGCCCGGCCATCCGTCCGCAGTTTGACCGGGAGATGCCTCGTGAAATCCGGCAGGAGCGCCGTGTGATCCTCCATCACCACCTGCCACAATACGGGCTGCGGCAGAGCCGATGCGGCCGCCAGCGCCGGTAAAACAAACGCATGCAGCCCGGTAAGTGCGGAAACGGGATTGCCCGGCAGCGCCATGATCAACTGCCCTTTCGGACCGATCCAGCAGCCAGCGGGCCTCCCGGGCCGCTGCGCCACCCCATGGAAAACCAGATGGCAGCCAAGCTCGCCTAACAACATCGGCACAAAATCCCGCGCCCCTTTCGACATCGCCCCCGTTAGAACCAGCCAGTCGTGCGCCGCCAGCAGTTTTTTCAGCAGAGTCTGAGCGGTGGAAACGTCGTCCTCCAGTCCGCCGACATGCGCGGGTGCGTGTCCGGCGCGGCTCAGGGCCCCGGCCAGCGAATGTCCGTTCGACTGACGGATCTGATGGATGGCCGGGATCCTGTCCACGGACACGAGTTCGGCACCGGTGGCGACGACCGCGATTTTCGGCCGCCGGGAAACTTCCAACCACGCCGCCCCACAGGATGCCGCGATGCCGATTTCCCGCGATCCCATCAGACAGCCGGACTCAAGCAGGATCTCCCCCGCTTTCGCATCGCTGCCGACCTGATGGATGAATCTCCCGGAAATCCGCCCGTTGCCATCGGAGAATCGAACCACACCTGCTTGGTTAGAAATGATGTCCTCCACTGGCACGATCAGGTCGGCCCCGAGCGGACAGGGCGCTCCTGTCATCACTTCCACACAGCTTCCGGGCTCCTCCGCCAGGATCAACTGCGGTCGTCCGGCCGGCGCGGCACCCGTCACCCGGAAAAACCGCTGCCCCACCTGCCAGTCCGCCGACCGCAATGCGAATCCATCCATCATCACGCGGTCAAACGGCGGAAACGCACGGTCCGCGGTGATTTTCCCGCGCAGCACGCGGCCCGCCGCTTCGTCGAGCCGGCAATACTCCACGGCCTGCAATGGCGTGTTCCTAAGGAGCAGATCGAGCGCCTCGCGATAGGGTAGCATGCTGGCATCTTCTTGCAAATCCCGGACCATCCAAGCGAAAATCGTTTCATCGCCGAATCTCCGTCCCTGCCGGTTGACTTTTCCGTCAGTGACCGCCATACCCGCCGTATGTCGTTATCGTTGCCGCCCAAGCCCCGCATCATCGGTCCGAAAGTCCGGATCTGCATTGTTGCCTCGAAATACAATGAGCAATTCACCGATGCCCTGGTGGAGAACGCCATTGAGGAACTTGGAGAACTGGTGCCCCAAGGCCGGGTCGATCTGATCCGCGTGCCCGGCGCATTTGAAATCCCCGTGATGGTCGCCTCCATTCTCGACCGCGATCCTCCGGCCTGCATCATCGCCCTCGGCCTGATCATCCGCGGCTCCACTGAACACGCGGACCTCGTAGGCAGATCGGTGACGGATTCACTGCAGAGCCTGGCCATTCAATCGCTCCGTCCGATCATTCACGAAGTATTGCTGGTCGAGGACGAAAAACAAGCATACGCCCGCTGCATCGGAGCGCAGCTCAACCGCGGCAAGGAAGCCGCGCGCGCCGCCGCCTCCATGATCGATATTTTCCAGGAACTCGACCGATCAATGCCCCGCAACTCCAGCCACCGGAATCAACGCAATGCCTAGCCGCCGCCACATCCGCGAGGCGGTTGTCCAATTTCTCTACTGCGCCGATCTCGAAGGCGGTGCGGACCCATCTGCCTTGCGCGGACCTTTCTGGGATTTTGTCACCGAGTCCGATCGCCGCAGCCTTCAGATCGCGACGTTCCGCACCGTGCACCACCTGGCCCAAGGGCGTGAGGGGCGGCTTGCGGAGTTTGTCGAGCGCGAGGAGGCGGCAAGCGCATTTCTCTCCGCATGGCCGGACGCGGAAAGCCTGAAGACCGATCTCAAGCGGATCGCCGAATTTGAATCCGGCTGGAGCACCGCCTTCGCGAAACTGGAACGCCTGCCGAAGGACGATGACGATGCGTCGGTGGCGGAAAGTTTCGGAGCCGCGCTCAAAGCGCTTTTTTCGCTGGACCGGGATCTGGCGATGACCCGCCAGCGTTTCCTCCACGGCATCGAGGATTTTCCCGCGCTGCGCGGACAACTCGAAGCGGTGTCCGCCACCATCCGCCGGCTCCAACGGATTTCAGACCGCCTGCGAATGGTCGAGGAGCCGGAAAAATTTCCAGAACAAGCCGATCTCACCCGGTTGCGAGAGTCGAAGGCCGAGATCCACGAACTCCGCCGCAAGGCCGACGAGCTGGTAGATGCCATCCTCCTGAAAAAAGAGATGGTCGATGAGACGCTCGCCTCCGTCGTGGACAATTACTCGCCCGAGCGGATCGACCCCGTGGACCGCGCCATCCTGCGCATGGCGACCTACGAAATCCTGCACGCTGCCATCCCACCGAAAGTCGCCATCAACGAGGCCATCGAGCTGGCGAAACGTTTCGGCACCACGGATTCGAAACGCTTTGTGAACGGTGTGCTCGACCGCATCGCGAAAAACGCCGCCGGTCAGCCGGGACCGCAAGCCTGAGGCTGCGGGCGCTATCTGAAAGTGGTCCGCACGGGTGAAAAAAGCGGGCGCGGACCGATGAAACGATCCGCGCCCGAGATAGCACATTTTTCCCCCCAAAGATCCCGCCTGGCTCTACCGGCTTTGTCATCGTCTTCCCCCCGGAGGTCGATGGCGCTTGAAGCAGAGTCGCGCGGAACAGGATATGTTGGAAAGGTTTTCAGTTCACCGTGGTGGGCTGTCGCCTTTCGTTGGATGTAAGATGATCCGGAAATTTCGGGTTTGGAAGGTAATTGAGGTCCCAGAAGCGGCCAGGTGGTCCCGTTTCCGGCCATAGCGATGAAACTCAGGCTTTTTTCCCGGTGCCATCCCACTTTTTCCATGGCGGGGCCTTGGGTTTGAAGGTCGAAGCCGGGAGTTCGTCGGCAAACTCGGAGCGTTGACCGATTGCCCGCAGAAGACTGCCGATTTCCATAGTCTCTTCCAATAACTCGCGAAGACGTGCGGCAGGAAGTCCGGATTGTTTCAACTCCGCCTTCACCGCAGCATCGCGTTTCTGCAAGACAGTCCCTGATAGCAAGGCCAGCGCCTGTTCCGCCGCCTGCATCCCATCCACCGTGACGCCGTCCAAGCTGGCGGTGTGACGGGCGAGTGCCACGCGGTCGGCTTCTACCAGCCCGGACATGAAGGCATTCACCGCCGCGTTGGAAGCGGGATCGGGAGCGGCGGTGAGGATGGATTCCAACAGCGGGATGCCTTCGAGCCAGCGGTTTGCCTCATGCAGCGTCTCGAACTGCCCGCCTAACAACCGCTGCGCCGGACCGGATGTCAGCGCGAGGTGACAGAGAAACGCGACGATGCGGTGCAGCGGCGTGGGCTCGATCACGCCTTGCGATTCGAAAGCGGGATCGGCCTTTTCCGTGTAGTTTTTTTTCGGATTCGCCTTGGCCTTCGCGATCGCTTCCCGCAGCGCCACGGTGGACGTCTGCAGGTGGGTGGCGACGATGTTGAGCTGGTTTTCCCGCGCGGCGAAATCGGTCATGAGCGAGAGCATTTCCGCGCAATCGCTCAAGGCCGCCGCGCGCCCGGCGGCGGAGTTGAAAAGGCCGATGGCTTTGCCGCGTTCGAGTTTGAAATCGAAGAACTCCTTGGCGTTGGAGAGAAGCTCGCGGAACGCGGCCTCGCCGTGGGTTTTCAGAAAACTATCAGGATCATCGCCGGTAGGCATTTCCACCACCCGCACGGCCAGACCTTCCGGAGCAAGCTCGCGAAAGGCCTTCTCCGTGGCTGCTAGACCTGCGCTGTCGGCATCGAAGCAAATGAGGACGTTGGCAGTGTAGCGGCGCAGGATCTTCGCGTGCTCGCGGGTGCAGGCGGTGCCGGATGTCGCGATCGCGTGCTCGATGCCGTGCTCATGACAACTGATCGTATCCAACTGCCCCTCGCATAACAGCGCGGCCTTTTCCTTGAGGATCGGCTTCTTGGCGCGGTCCAGACCGAAGAACACCCGCGATTTCTTGAAAATGGCGGTCTCGGGCGAGTTGATGTATTTTCCGCTGTTCTTGTTCTCCCGCAGTTGGCGCGCGGTGAAGGCGATGACATCCCCGATTTCATTTCGGATAGGAAACACCAGCCGGTCCTGAAACCGGACATAGAGCCCGGATCGCGGGTTGTTATCGTCCTGGAGTTTGACGATGCCGGAGTCCACCAACTCCCGCCCGGTAAATTTCCGGGAGCGCGCCCAATCGAGGAAAACCTTGGGGCTATCGGGCATCCAGCCGATCGCCCAGCTCGCCGCCATCGCACTGCCGAATCCGCGGGACTGCATGTAATCCCGCGCGTGTTTCGCAGCAGGATTTTTCATGAGCTGCTCGTGCAGGAAGGCGGTCACCTCACGGTGGATGTCCTTCAGGCGGCCGCTGGAGCGGAAATTTTTCTCGGCGTTCGGATCGGTACTTTCCTCGATGAGGTGGATCCCGGCGCGTGAGGCGAGTTTCTTCACCGCTTCCGGGAAAGGCAGGTTTTCATGCTCCATCACGAAGGAAATCGCATTCCCCCCTTTATTGCAGCCGAAGCAATGGAAGCGCTGGCTGTGCGGCGTGATGTAGAACGACGGAGTCTTTTCGTTGTGGAAAGGACAGTTCGCGCGGAACTGGGAACCTGCCTTTTTTACCTGAATGTAAGAACTGATCAAATCGACGATGTCCGTCGCTTCGAGCACTTTCTCCACACTTTCTTTCGGAATCTGGGCCACGGTTCTTGCTGTGGGCGGAAGAGTAATGGTGCCCGGGCGGCGACAAAGTTTAAAATCCATTCCGCGCACTGAATTGCTTGCCAAGCGCCACCGGGAACTTTAACTCTCGCGCCCGGCCGCAAGTTCGCAGTCGTGTCTGGCTAAAGCATGCTTAGCTCAGTGGTAGAGCACATCCTTCACACGGATGGGGTCAGTGGTTCGAACCCACTAGCGTGTACCAGCAGAATCCATGGATCTGGAGCGATTTCCCCCCTCGGTCTCGGGCAGGCGCCATGTTTGTCATTTCCATTGCCGCACTGAAACGAAACACCTCGATCCTGCGCGAGGTGAAGGAAGCCGCGGGCTGCCATCTGGTGCTCGCGCTCAAGGGATTTTCCTGTTGGAAAACGTTTCCCTATCTGCGAGACGACCTCGACGGCTGCTGTGCCTCGGGTCTGTGGGAGGGACTGCTGGCGCGGGACTATTTCAAAAAGCACATCATCACGTATTCGCCGGCCTATGATGAGGATGACATCGCGGAGCTGTGCGAGTTCACCGGTCACTTGGATTTCAACTCGCTCACGCAGTGGTTCCGCTTCCGCGAAATGATCATGGCGCATCCGCGATTCAAGAACGGCTCGCTGCTCTGCGGGCTGCGCGTGAACCCGCAATGCTCGACGGGCGATACGCCGATCTACGATCCCTGCGTCGCAGGTTCGCGACTTGGAATCACGGCTGAGCAGCTCGAAGGTGCTGACCTGACCGGGATTTCAGGACTGCATTTCCACACGCTGTGCGAGCAGGATTCCGATGATCTGGAAACGACGCTCGTGGCCGTGGACGAGAAATTCGGCCATCTGCTTCGTTCGCCGCAGTTCAAGTATCTGAACATGGGTGGCGGACACTGGATCACCAAGCCATTTTATGATAGAGAGCGTCTGATCCGTCTCGTTCGGGAGACCAAGGGAAAATATGGTTTGGACGTCTGGCTGGAGCCGGGCGAAGCGATCGCGATCCATACCGGCGTGCTGCGTGCGACGGTGATGGATGTTTTCGAAACCGCCGGGCATCGGCTGGCAATTCTATCGATTTCCGCGACCGCGCACATGCCGGATGTCATGGAAATGCCCTACCGCCCGGATGTTTTTCTGGTGGATACCGCACCTTCCGAAGCGAGACCGGCGGTGACTTTTCCCGGTGAGAATTACCACGCTGCCGGGGAATCCGGCGAGTGGCTCTACCGTCTCGGCGGGCCGACGTGTCTGGCAGGGGACGTGGTCGGAGACTTCGCGTTTCCACGCGAGTTGAAGGTGGGAGACACGCTCGTCTTCGACGACATGGCGCACTACACGATGGTGAAAACCACGACATTCAACGGTGTGAAACACCCGGCCATCGCGCTTCAGCATGAAAACGGCGACCTCGAAATCCTGCGCGAGTTCGGCTATCCCGATTTCCGCGACCGCCTCTCCTAACGGTCTTCGCGCGCGCCGGACGTGGCCCGGCTGAGATCATTGGGATGGCGATAGCCGAGGTGATAGACCACTTCCTCCACCCGCCTGCCTTCCTCGCGAATGAGCCCCCGTGCCTCCTTGGTTTTCATCAAAAGATTTCCGGTGGATCAAAAATCCTTCTCGACGGCCTCGGCGTGATTCCACGAAAGTCGGCGCATGCCCAAGTTCGCCCGCATCATCCTCTGGATCGCAGTTTCCCTGCTCGGCGTGATCGCCGTTTCAGTCGCCGCTCTCCAACGGGGCGAGCCGGTGAATGCCCTGTGGCTGGTGGTCGCCGGTGTCTGCACTTTCGCAGTGGCCTATCGATTTTACTCGGCCTGGCTGATGGCCAAGGTACTAACCATCGACGACAATCGCGCGCCCGCTGCGGTGACCTGCGAAGACGGCAAGGATTTCCTGCCGACGCCGAAATGGGTCGTTTTCGGCCACCACTTCGCCGCCATCGCCGGGCCGGGGCCGCTGGTCGGGCCGGTGCTGGCCGCACAGTTCGGCTATCTGCCGGGCATGTTATGGATTCTCGTCGGGGCCACCCTCGGCGGCGGTGTGCATGACTCGGTGATCCTTTTCGCCTCGATGCGGCGTGACGGGAAATCGTTAGGCCAGATGCTCAAGGAGGAGATGAATCCGGTGATCGGCCTGATCGCCATGGTCAGCCTGCTCGCCATCATGACCATCCTGCTCGCCGTGCTGGGATTGGTCGTCGTGAAAGCTCTGGCAGAAAGTCCGTGGGGACTCTTCACCATCGCCGCCACCATTCCCCTCGCCTTCATCATGGGCCTGATGATCAAAAGCGGAAAAGTCAGCGTCACCGCGGCCTCCGTTTTCGGAGTCATCGGATTGTTAGCGGCTGTGGTTGCCGGGAAATACCTGCCGCCTGCGATGGTCGAAGCGCTCACGCTGAAGCCCACGCAACTCGCCTGGGCGATCATGATCTACGGCTTCGCAGCGAGCGTGCTGCCGGTCTGGATGCTGCTGGCCCCGCGCGATTATCTGAGCACTTTCATGAAACTCGGGACGGTGGCGATCCTCGGCATTTTCATCGTCTTCCTCGCACCACCGCTGCACATGCCGGCCGTCACGCCTTTCATCCACGGCGGTGGCTTCGTGGTGCCGGGCCCGGTGTTTCCCTTCGTCTGCATCACCATCGCCTGCGGGGCTATCAGCGGATTCCACTCTCTCATCGCCTCCGGCACCACGCCGAAACTGCTAGCCCGTGAGAAGGACATCCGCCTCGTCGGCTACGGCGCGATGATCGTGGAAATGCTCGTTTCGCTGATGGCCATCATCGCCGCCTGCGCCCTCGCACCGGGCGAATATTTCGCGATCAATTCCCCCGTCCCGCCCGGCGACACCGCTGCATTGACCAGCCAGCTCACGAAAATCAGCAACATCGACGCGCACGGCACCTACACCGTCACCCACGCCGACATGCTGAAAATGACGCGCGACATGGGCGAGCCCACCACCGTCAAGCTCGCCGACGGCACCGTGGTAAACGACTACCCGACGATGGTCGGAAAAACCGGCGGTGCCCCGACCTTCGCCGTCGGCATGGCGCACCTCTTTGCCAAGGTCATCCCGGGGAATACCGCGCTCTCGCTGTGGTATCACTTTGCGATCATGTTCGAGGCGTTGTTCATCCTGACCACGCTCGACGCCGGCACACGTGTCGGACGTTTCATCCTCCAGGATTTATTAGGCCAGATTTCCCCGAAACTGAAGGACACCGGCTCGTGGGTGGGCAACGTCACCGCCACCGGCCTGCTCGTCGCTGCCTGGGGCTTCTTCCTCTATCAGGGAGCGCTCGATCCCGCAGGCATCGCCAAGAGCCTGTGGCCGCTTTTCGGGATTTCAAACCAGCTTCTCGCCGTCATCGCCTTCTGTTTCGGCACCGTGATCCTCATCAAGATGGGTAAGGCCCGTTACTGCTGGGTCACTGCCGTGCCGATGCTGTTCCTCACCGTCGTGACGTTCTCGGCTGGCTATCTGAAACTCTTTTCTGCGGGAGCCGCCGGGTTTCTGCCGGAGATCGAAAAACAGCAGGCGCTCATCGCCAAGGGCCTCAGCGGAGCCGCCCTGAAAACTGCCGAAACCTCGCTCTTCAACGCCCGCGTCGATGTCGCGGTGACCATCACCTTCCTGTTTTTCGTTTCCCTCATCGTAATCGGCACCGCGCGCGAGTGCTGGCTGCTGCTCTCGAAGCGAAAGCCGATCATTCTGCGGGAAAGCGCCTACATCGCCCGTGCGCAGCCCGATTGATGCGCGGAAATTTCCACGGTTCACGCAGTATCTGCTTTATCATTGGCGGGTGGATTCGCTAAATCGCACCGTTCCCATCACAAAACCATGATCGACCGCATCCTCGCCAAACGCATCGTCCCCGTCGTCGTCCTCGACCATGTCGAATCCGCCGAACCTCTCGCCGAAGCCCTGCTCGCGGGTGGGCTCGACATCATGGAAATCACCTTCCGCACCGCCGCCGCCGAGGAGTCGATCAAACGCATCGCCGCGCGTTTTCCGGAAATCCTGCTCGGTGCCGGAACCCTGCTGGATACCGACCAGGTCCAGCGCGCCAAGGACGCCGGAGCCACCTTCGGTCTCGCTCCCGGCCTCAATCCTAACATTATCGCGAAAGCGAAGGAAGCCGGCCTCCGGTTTTCGCCCGGCGTGATGACTCCCAGCGATGTCGAACAAGCGCTCTCGCTCGGCTGCAAGCTGCTCAAGTTTTTTCCCGCTGAAGCCGCTGGCGGCACGAACATGCTGAAATCCCTGGCGGGCCCCTACGGCCACACCGGCGTGAAATTCATCCCCACCGGCGGCATCACCTCCGCGAATCTAGCAAGCTATCTGAAACTCCCCGGCGTCGCCGCCATCGGTGGCTCGTGGATGGTGGACAAGCAGCTCGTGAACGATGGCAAGTGGGCGGAAATCACCCGCATCACCAAGGAAGCGCTCGAAGCTGCGGCAGCAGTCCGTTGATCCGCCGCAGGCACGGCCGCCGCCGCGAACGGCCGGATCTACCAGCTCGTTCCACCCCTCCACCCTGCGCCGGGCGAGCCACATCTGGAACTGGGGCATGGTTTGATGAGGCTGGATTCAGCACGGTTTCAGGAGAAAGCCGCAGCCGGAGGGACCGGGCGCGGCTATTCTGATGGAGATGAAAAACCGGCAGGAATGCCTGTATCACGCCGTTATTTCCCTTGGCGGGCGGTGGCTTTGAGGCGGAGGGCGTTGAGGGCGATGAAGCCGGTAATTGAGGGGTCGAATGCGACGCCCCCCGAGGCGAATGCCTGAGATTTCCCAGAAATGAAATTGGCTCCACCTGTGCGCCGGGAGGAAATATTAGGTGTAGGAAACATTAGGTTGCCACGTTAGTTAAATCCGGCATACTGCCGTGCCTGTTGTGTTAGTTCCGTAAAAATCCGGTAGAATCCATCACTGTTCCTCGATCCATGAAAATCCTGTCCATTCGTAATCTCGCAGGTGCGGGTGGGCGGTAAACTGGTGCCCAATGGCTACGTCGCGAAACCTAGCAGTGCGTGGGGGACTGCCAATACGAAGCGCCACTTTTTCGAGGTGGATTGGAATTTTATCGACGGCCTGACCTTGCGCGTGGATCGCGAAGCGGTTTTCACCGGGCTTCCAACCCCCGGCTTCGTGCCGCAAGTCGGCGACTGGTTCGGCTTTGGTGCCCGGACCGGAAGCGGTTATGAGGAAATCTCCCTAGATAATATCACCATCGTCACCGATGGCGTGCTGGGCCGGAGCACGGCGTCCTCCCCCTATTTCTCCAGCCTGGAAACCCCACCTCTCGGGACGGCCGCCATGGCATTCGATGGCGATGTCACCAGCAAGTGGGTAGCCGCCGCCGCATCCGGCCACATTGGAGCAAGCTTTCCGACGTCACGGACCACGCGAATTTATACGCTCACCAGCGGCGGGGATTTGCCTGCTCGGGATCCGAAAAACTGGAGTTTCGAAACCAGCGTGGACGGAACCAACTGGATCAGCGGCGGCACCGCGACATCTCAATATTTCCAGACCCGGAACGAGCAACGCGCATTCGTCGTGCCTAGC
>JBBRCO010000056.1:0-21793 GCA_038204755.1 Verrucomicrobiales bacterium | reverse complement strand
TTCGATGCCACTGCGGACCGCAACACGGCGGATCAGGTGCAGCTCTTCGCTAACGGCCAGTGGATCATCTTCTGGCTCTATGACGATGGTGTTCTGCCAGCCCGCTGGGTGAGGACCGGTGACAACACCTATTCCAGTCAGGGCGCGAGCGTCATTCCGCCGGGCCAGGGCCTCTTTTTCAATAAGCGCACTGCGGGGACCTCTATTCTCGCCTACGGGGAAGTTCGTGCAAACGACTTCGTCCGGCCTATCACCTTAGGCTCCAACCTCGTCGCGGGCGGCTATCCGGTCGATCAATCGCCGACTGCCGCAGAGGGTCGTGAAATGACGACTGCCGCCGGCTTCTTCGGCTCACGGGACATTTCCACCGCCGATACATTCTACATTTGGGACGGTGACACCACGCCCGGATCCAGCGGCTACAGCAGTTATTTCCTCAACGACAACGCCCCGCGGGTACCCTCCGTGATCAAGTGGGTAAAAGTGGGGGATTCCAGCCTCCTCCCGCGGGGCAAGGAAACCCTGTTGAAGGGAGACGCCAGTATATTCCTCCGTTCGAAAAACGGTCTGAACAGATACACCGCTCCAACTCCTTGGATCCCTTGAAATTCTGGAAAATTTCACAAATGAAAGGTCGCCCATTCTGAGATGAGAACCAGGCAGCGGCCTGATGATTTTTAAAAAAATTCAGCAATCTTTGAGAATTTTCTTTATTTGATTAAGATTTCTTTATAACCATGGCGCTGTGATGACTGAGATGTCTTCATGATTTGGCGAAAAATCGATTCCTAGACATTTCCACCCCACCCACATGAATTCGTCCACCACCACCCGCGCCTCCATCGGTGCCGCCTGTTCCTGGTTATTCCGCCGTTTGGCCATTTTCGGGGTGCTAGGTTTTGCCCTAGCCGCTCAGGCAGCCACGGTTGGCATCACGAAAACGACAAATGCGCCCAATCCAGTGCCGTCAGGACAGAATTTCACCTATTTCTTGAGCTACACGTCCAGCTCCACGACTGGGGCCGCCAATAATGTGGTGATTACTGACGTTTTGCCGCCGGATACTGAGTTCGTCAGCTTGGCTCCGACGATTCATGTTGCGAGCTACACCGCTCCGGCGGTCGGGAGTACAGGCACCATCGTTCTGACAATGGTGAACCCGCTGCCCTCGGGTAGCGCGGGGATTGTACCTGTGATCACACGCTACAAGGCGGGCGTCACCCCTGATGCCACAGTATCAGTGAATACGGCCACAATCACAGCGAGTGATGCTCCTACGGCTTCCTCTTCCGTTACGACGACTTCTGACTCCGCTTCCACTTGGACCGTGAATAAGACCGGTCCCGGCACCGCCACGATTGGTGCCTCGGGCGTGACTTACACGTTATCAATGGCTTCCAGCGGAACGAACACGGGGCAATTGAATTTACAAAGCGCGGTGATGGTGGATACGCTGCCGATTGGTGTGCTACCGGCCGACGTTCTCAACGCTGCGGGGGCCGCGATCACCGGCACCGGCTTGGCAGGAAATCCAGTGAAGCTCACGTGGAATCTGGGCGTGCTTTCCAGCATCATCGCCCAGCCCGCAGCTAGCAAAACCGTCACCATCCGCTACCCGTCCACTCAATTTGCTGACGGCCAAGTGGTCCAGAACGTGGCGACTGCCACCGGCACTCCCATAGGTGGTTCGCCGACAAGCCTTGGTCCGGTGAACGTGAACACCTCGCTGAGTCTTCCTGCCGTCGGCAGGACCCTCGGTAAAGCCGCCAGCGATACCACCGTGGACATCGGGCAGGTGTTCGGTTGGCAACTCAACCCGGACAACAATGCCGCCGTCCCGTTGGACAATTTTACGATTACCGATACCTTGCCGGGCAATTTCACTCTCCAATCGGTCTTCACTGGCACTGGATACACCGGAGCTCCCACAGGTAGTTTCATGGCGATCCAGTATGAGACGACGGCCAGTCCGGGAACGTTCACAACCTGGCCCGGCGGCCCGTTTGCGGTAAACCAGACACTACAAGTTAGTGCCCTCGGTTTGGGCTCTGGGGTTCATGTGACTGCTGTCAGGATGAACTATGGCACGGTTGGCACTTCTTTTGTGGCCTCGACGACGGCGGCGAACCGACCGAATCTGCGAGGCGTCATCACCAATCCGGCTCGTAACGGCAACACGGTTCCTGCGGGCACCAGCGGGGTGACAAGTGTGAACAATGCAGCGCTTACCGCGACCTATAACGGCCTGGCCCTTCCTAGCGTGCCGGCGAGCGCCACCGCGACGATCAATACACCGGCTCCAGCGATGACCTTGGGCAAGGTGAGCACTGTGGCCACCCCTTTCCTGGGCCAAGCCTTCAGTTGGCAGTTGAACCCCGCCAACACTGGCAATACCCCGCTCAATAGCTTGCTGCTAACTGACACGCTCCCTGGCAATTACACGCTGCAGTCGATCTTCACCGGGACGAGCTATGTGAATTCCCCCGGCGGAAACTTCATCACCATTCGCTACAAGACCACTGCCAATTCCAGCTACACGGCCTGGACCGGCGGTCCTTTTGCGGCAAATCAGACCCTGCCCGTGAGTGCCTTGGGTTTAAGTGCGGGGGTCTATCTGACTGCTCTGGAGCTGAATTATGGCAATGTGCCTTTGGGTTTCGCGGCATCGACTGTCGCAAACGAGCGTCCCGCACTGACAGGTGTTGTCAATAATCCCACACCGAATGGCACTACCGCAGGCAATGGTAGCACCAGCCTGAACAGCGCTATTCTAACGGGAAGTTATGACAGCACGCCGGTCACGCCGTCCACTGCGACCTCCACCGTGACGATCCCCACGACAACAACTTCCGCGACTTTCACCAAAGCTACAAGCGATGCCGCGCCATTGGTGGGTGCGATTTTCGGATGGCAGTTGAACCCATTCAATACGGGGACATCCCCGTTGGATAATTTCACTATCACAGACACCCTGCCGGCCAACTTTACCCTCCAGTCGGTCTTTACCGGCACGGGATACACCAATCCGCCGGCTGGGAACTTTGTCTCGATCCGCTATAAAACGACCGCGAATTCGAGCTTCACCACCTGGCCCGGCAGCCCCTTCGCGGCGAATACCACACAAAACGTAAGTTCCTTGTCATTACCAGGGGGGGGCTTTGTGACCCAGATTGAGATCAATTACGGGACGGTGCCCGCCGGGTTCAGGGCCTCGACGACGGCCGGCAGCAGGCCGACATTGACCGGTGTGGTGAACTCTCCCGCGAGAGACGGTTCGACCCCGGTCGGGGGAACCACAATCAACAATACCAACGCATCGCTAACGGGAAGTTATGGCAATACCGCCATCACGCCGCTGCTAGCCAGTGCCACGGCCACCATTCCGGCCCCGGCACCCGGCATGACCCTCGGCAAGAGCACCAGCAACGCAACTCCGCCGATCGGGCAGTCGTTCACCTACCATCTGCGCCCGATGAATACCGGCAATACGGTTTTAAACAGTCTGACCATTTTGGACACCCTGCCCACCAAGTTCACCCTCCAATCGGTCTATACCGGGAACACTTACACCAATCCGCCAAGCGGAAGCTTTGTGACGCTCCGTTACAAAACGACAGCAAACGCAACCTTTACGACTTGGCCGGGCGGTCCGTTCGCGGTGAACACCACCCAACAAGTGAGTGCGCTGGGTCTTTCCGCAGGCGTTTTTGTCACTGTCGTGGAAATGAGCTTCGGCAACGTACCGCTAGGCTTTGCGGCCAACGCGACGCTCGGGCTTCGACCCGGTTTTACGGGTGTCGTGACCAACCCGGCACGGGATGGATCCGCAGTTGCTTCGGGTAATGTGATCAACAACCCAGCCACATTGGATGCGAGTTTTAACAGCATTCCGCTCACCCAGATTTCTGACAACGTCAATGTCACCATGTCGGCGCTAGCCGTGACCAGCAGCCTGGGGAAAGCAGCGAGCAAGGCCAGCCCCGCGATCGGCGAGGCCTTCGACTGGCAATTGAGCCCTGCCAATACCGGCGTGGTGGCGCTGGACAACTTCATCGTCACCGACACCCTGCCGTCCCAGTTTCAACTCAATTCCATCACCACGGGCACCGGTTATGTGAATCCACCAAGCGGCAATTTCATATCGGTTCGGTACAAAACCACCGCCAATTCAAGCTTCACCACCTGGACCGGCAGCCCATTCGCGGCCAGTGCCACGGCACTGCCTGTAAGTTCCCTAGGCTTGGGCTCCGGTGTTTTTGTCACCGTCGTCGAGATCAACTACGGCACCGTGCCGGTTGGGTTCGCGACATCGGGCACTGCGGCCAACAAGCCGAACCTGACGGGCGTGGTAAACAATCCGGCGCGGGACGGAACGGTCGTTTCGTCAGGTGCGTCGGTTGTTAATTCGAATACCACACTGACGGCTGACTATAACAGCTCTCCGGTCACCCCGGCGACCGCTAGCGCCACGGCTACCATGGCTGTGGGTATGAACCTCGCGAAAACTTCATCGGCGGTGAGTTATGATTTCGGGGAGTCAGTCATCTGGCGCTTGAGACCGCAGAATACGTCCGGCGTGCCGTTGAATAACTTCATCGTGACCGACACTCTGCCGAGCCAGTTTGAACTAACATCCGTATTCTCCGGCACGGGATGGACCGGCTTTCCAGCCACCGGGGTTTTCATCCGCTACACGACAACGGTAAACCCGACATATGCGCTGTGGCCCGGTGGTGGCCTGACCGGCGGGGCATACGGCAATAACCTTACGGCAAACGTGAGTGCGCTCAACTTGCCCGCCGGCGTCTTTGTGACTGCCGTGCAATTCGACTACGGCACCGTGGCAGGTAATTTCACTGCCAGTGGCACTGCCGCAAACCAACCGAGTCTGACTGGAATGGTGCAAAAAGTGGCTAGAGACGGATCAACGGTCTCAACAGTGGTGCCAATCACGAATATCACCAATAACGCAGCGGTTACGGCGAGTCTGGGCGGCACGGCGCTCCAGCCGAGCACTGCGACCGCTGGCGTAACCATGAAGGTGCCAAGTTCCTTGACGACAAGTTTGTCGAAGGCCGCGTCCGTGACCAGTCAGAAACTCGGACAGCCTTTTGATTGGCAGCTCACCCCGGCAGCCACGACGGCTCCGAATACTCTATTTTTGAATAACTTCACTATCACCGACACGCTGCCGGCACAGTTCGAACTTCAGTCCGTCTTCACAGGGGCCAGCTATGCCAATTCACCGGTGGGGAATTTCATCACGCTCCGTTACAAGACCACTGCCAACCCGAGCTTCACCACTTGGACCGGCGGTCCTTTCACCGTAAATCAGACGCTCAATGTAAGCTCCTTGGGTCTGGGAACGGGTGTCTTCATCACAGTGGTGGAGATCAACTACGGCACCGTACAGGGCAACTTCGCGGCTTCGGCCACGGCAGCAAATAAGCCTAGATTGACCGGAGTGATCAACAGCCCGGCACGCAACGGCGCGGTCATCGCCGACAATACCGTAATCACCAACCAGAACACCACCCTGAATGCCACCTTTGGAGGCACCGCAGTTACCCAAGCCACAGCGAGTGCCCCGGTGACCAATAACACATTTAAAATTAAACCGAATTCGGTGAAGACCGTTGAGTCCGGCTTTTTCGTGCCGGGCGGCACCGTGGGCTTCCAAATCGAGACCTGGAACGACTCGACCTCCGAGGCGGCAATGGTGAACCCCGTGGGCATGGATCTTCTGCCTCCGCAAGTGGACTTCGTCCCGGGCACCTTCACCGCAGTGACATCGGGATCGTTCAATAGCTCGGGAGCCTCAGCCCCTGTCCTGACCATCATTCCCAACTACTCCGGAAATCGAACCTTGTTGCGTTGGCAATATACCGGAAGCTTTGCAGCAAACACCCGCGCGACGGTGTCATTCAATGTCAGAGTGCGTCAAGGCACAACGGAAGGCACCTATGCCAACCAAAGCCATGCTGGCGCGACCCCCGGAAACGGTCAGGAGATCGCTCCGATCTCGGGAGTGCCCGATATTCTTGATCTCAATGGCAATGGTAATACCACCGAATCCATTTCCCAAACCCCATCCGTGCCGTTCACCGTCGGCGCCAGCCCCGCCGTGAACGCGACCAAGCTCGTCAAAGGGGCGCTGGACAAGATTTATACGAAATACCCCGACTACGGGCTAACCGTAGCCGGAGGCTCCGTGGACTATAAGATCAACATCACGAATGTCGGCAGCGTCAATCTCAACAACCTCACCCTCATCGACATCCTGCCTGCTGTGGGTGACGTGGGCGTAATCGATACTTCGCCGCGCTTGAGCGCATGGACGCCGGAGTTGACCGGATCGGCCAGCGTACCGATCATTGTGCCTAACGCGACGATCTATTATACCACCGAGCCGAATCCGAACCGCAGCGAGGTGGGTGGCCCGATCACCGGTAATCCGCCGAACTGGAGCACCACTCCGCCCGCAGACCTGAACACCGTCCGTGCATTCAAAATTGTCTGGGATGCTTCGGTGGTGCTGCTTCCCGGCCAAGCCCTGGACTTCAATATTCCCATGCGTGCTCCGCTCAACGCACTGGATGGAACGATCGCATGGAATTCTTTTGCCTGGACGGCTGATCCGGCCGGATTCCCAAGCCTTGCCGCCGAGCCTAACAAGGTTGGTGTCGGCGCTCTCAATACCGGCAAGGCGATTGGCAACTATGTATGGCTGGATGAAAATTCGGACGGCTATCAGGATGTCGGCGAACCGGGTTTGGCCAACGTGAAGGTCAATCTCTATAACGACACCGGTGCCGTGGTCGGGTCCACGTGGACGGATTCCTCCGGTCATTACCTGTTCAAGTATCTAGAGGCCAAGGACTTCTTTGTCAGGGTTGATGCGTCCACCCTGCCTCCCGGAGTGACCCAAACCACGCCGAGCACGTTGGCAAACTCTGATTTTGGCAACCAGGATCAAAGCACCGGCCCCGACGATTATGGATACTTCATCCCCGCCACCAACAATGGCGCGGACCTCTCGGGTGATTTTGGATACAACTACAACCCGACGGCGAATGTGAATGGAGGTTCCGGAACCTGCATGCTCGGCGACCGGGTCTGGCTCGATCTCAATGGAGATGGCAGACAAACATCCGATGAAATGGGAATTTCAGGGGTTTCTATCAACTTGCTGACCTCCGGCCCGGACGGACTGTTCGGCACAGCGGATGATGTGACCTCCGCGACCACCACCACGGACTCGACCGGCCGTTACCTGTTCGATGGCTTGACCCCCGGTGCCTATCAGGTGAAGGTCGTCGGCAGCGGTTCCGCCAGTCACAATATTCTGGGCAGCGCATACACCCAAACCGGCGATCCGGACCACTTCTCGGTCACCAGTGCCACCAGCAATAACAATCTGAGCGACTTGCCTATCGTGCTCGGCCCGGGCGATGTTTTCCTGAATGCGGATTTCGGCTATCAACCCACCACGGCGGCGTTGGGTTCAATCGGTGATTTTGTCTGGCTTGATGCCAATGCCAGCGGCACCGCAACTGCTGATCCTGGCGAATTCGGCATCGCGAATGTGACGCTGGCCTTGATCCGTGACCTCAACGGCAACGGCACCTGGGACGTTGGAGAACCGATCGTCGCGAGAACGATCACCGGCGCGAACGGTGCCTACCTGTTCAGCGGACTTCCCCTCGGGGATGCCGCAGATGGTGATGCCACTGATGCGGACTATCTGGTATGGGTCAATGACACTTATAACATCCTGGCGCAACCACGGCAGACCTATGACGAAAATGGTATCATCAGTCCTAACATCAGTGCGGCCACGCTATCCTCAGGGGTTTCATCCGTGACGGACCAGGACTTCAGCTACGCCCCGGCCAGCCAGCCCGATCCTTCCACGGCGGTGATTGGTGACAAGATCTGGTTCGATGGAAATCGCAACGGCATCCTCGACGCGTCCGAACATGGGATTCCGGCGGTGCTGATGGAGTTGGTGGACAGCCTGGGCCGCGTCATCGCGCTCACCCTGACCGACGCTTCAGGCAGCTACTTCTTCGGCGGGCTTTCGCCTACCGCAACCTACTCGGTGCGCGTTGCTGCAGCGAACGCATTGCCAGGTAGACCACTGGTCGGACTGGTGAATACTTTTGACCCTAACGGTGGAAACGATGGTATCTCCTTAATCAATCTCGGTGCCGTTGGCAACGATGGCAATGGCGACCCGGACGGGGTGAAGAACGGCTTGAACCTGGGTCAGGACTTCGGCTACGGCCCGCCTTCGGGCGCTGCAAACCAAGGTTCCATCGGCAACCTGGTCTGGCTGGATGTGAATGCGAATGGGGTGCGGGACGCCGCCGAACCCGGGATTCAGGGGGTGACCTTGGATCTCTATAGGGATCTCAATCGCAATGGCCAGCGGGATACGGGTGAGCCGCTCGTCTCCACCACGACCACCGACTCCGCCGGGGCTTATCTGTTCACTGGATTGCCTTTGACTGATGGTATCTTTGATCCTCTCATTTTCGCCACCGATCCGGATGCTTCCTACGTGGTGGATGTCAGTGACCGCAGCGGTGTGCTCCAGGGCTATTGGCATTCCCTAGGCACGGCTGGAATAAACAACAATAGCCAGACCGACCCGGTCGGAATCACCTTGACCTCCACGAATCCGAACATGCCCACCGCAGACTTCGGCTACTATGTGGAACCTGCATCAGTGGGGAACTACTTGTGGGTGGATGTCAATGGCAACGGCCTTCAAGACGACGGTAGCACCGGAATCGCCAATGTCATCGTTGTGCTGACCATCACCTATCCCGACAATACGGTTATCATCCTCAAAACCACCACGGATTCCAATGGGAACTATACTTTTGGAAATCTGTTGCTGGACGAAGACAACAACCAGGGCGTGGGAGGCGTGATGCCTGCCTTCGTGATCAGCGTTCCAGCGGGTCAGCCCCAGCTGGCAGGCTACTCGCGCACCTACGTCGGTGTAGGTAATGATCCCGAAATTGACAGCAACAATCTCGACGGGACGCCTGCCTATCCCGTGAAGGGCGTGTCCAATGTGATCAGCTATGACTTCGGAATCTATCCGAGCAACCAGCTCTACTCGCTCGGCAACCGGGTGTGGCTCGATGTGAACAATGACGGTGCCGTGAATCCGGGGGAGGCCTCGCTTGCCGACGTCAAAGTCGAGCTGTTGGACGCCACAGGCTTGTTGGTTTATGCCACGGCCTTCACCGATGCCAGCGGCTATTACCGCTTCGACGGCTTGCTGCCAGGGTCCTACTTTATCCGAATCGCGGCGGAGAACTGGACCGGCATAACTGGCTCGCCGGGTGGATCACTGGATGGCACAAGCCCGCTGGCCGGGCAGGTCAGCAGTTCGGGCAACGCAAGCGCTATCCAAACCAGTGGAACTCTAGCAGTCAATGGTATCGATCACGGCCTTGACAGTGCGACGCCAGCCACGACCGGCATCACCAGTCGGGTGGTGACGCTCGGTGTTGGCAACCAACCGCTGGCAGAAGTGGACGCAGGAGCTTCCGGTGCCGGCGCGTATGGCACCAATGGAGACGTGCTGGATAATCTCGCATTGGATTTCGGGTTCTTCTCTCCCGTGGCAATTGGCGATTCTGTGTGGAATGACGCCAACAACAACGGCATCAAGGACTTGACCGAAGCCGGAATCGACGGCGTGACCCTGCTGCTCGACCGTGACCTCAACGGCGACGGCGACTTCCTGGACGCGGGTGAGGGCGCTGTGGCCACTACTGTCACCAGCGGTGGCGGATTCTACAACTTCACCAACCTTCTTCCCGGGACCTATCAGGTTCGCATCCCGGTGCCACCCGCCGGTTACGGACGTAGTTCCACCGTCACGGACAACGCGGACAACAGCGAGGACAACGACGACAATGGCACCCAGGCGGCAGCCGGCGGGGTAACCTTCAGCCCAGCCATCGTCCTCACTTCCGGCGGTGAACCCGGCACAGCCGTTGATGGCTCCGACACCAACACCGACTCGACCATCGACTTCGGCTTCTTTGATGCCGGTAGCCTCGGTAATCTCGTTTTTGCTGACCTCAACAACGACGGTTTCTTCAACGGTGCAGATACCGGCATCGACGGTGTGACCGTGGTGCTCGACCGTGACATCAACGGCGACGGTGACTTCGTCGATTCCAACGAAACCGGCTATGCCACCACCATCACTTCCGGCGGTGGATTGTATCACTTCACCGACCTGCCCGCAGGAGACTATCAGGTTCGAATCCCGATCCCGAGCGTGACCTTTCCGGTCAGTTCGAGCACCACGGTGACCACCGACAATCAAGTCAACAACGACGACAACGGCACCCAGTCCGGCGGCAGCGGCACCGCGACGATCAGCCCGGTCATCTCCATCGCAACGGGCGAGAACGATCCTACCATCGACTTTGGTTTCTGGAAATCTGGCAGCATCGGCAATCTTGTCTGGTTTGATCGCAACAACGACGGGCTCTACGCCGCCGCCGGAATCGATAACATCCCTGGCAATGGCGACGATGAGACTGGATTCTCCGGCGTGGCTGTGGTCCTCGATTACGATATCAACAATGACGGCGACTTTGCAGATGCCGGTGAAACCGGTTCTGCCACCACCAGTACAAACAGCAGTGGCAACTATACTTTTGGAAATCTCCTGCCGGGGAACTATCAGGTGCGCATTCCCAATCCGCCGTCCTGGCCCGGTCTCAGCAGCGTGAACTTCACCACGGACAATCAGGTGGACAATGATAACAACGGCACGCAACCCGTATTCGGTGGTCCTGCCACCAGCCCGGAAATCAACCTCAGCCCTGGCGAGGATGATCTCACCATTGATTTCAGCTTCACTTGTCACGCCACCTGGGAGGAATGGAAGATTCTCAACCCATTGGGCGGCCAGAACGGCTTCAGTGATAATCCGGAAGGCGATCGCCGCGACAATCTTCTTGAATATGCCCTCAGCGGAGCTCCTTCGAGTGGTGTGGGTGACGGATTCTGCATTCGCCCTTCGCCGACTGCGATTGGCACCTTGGAGGGCGTTTTCCTGATGCCCAAGGGCGCGTTTTCAAACGTGAAATACTACCTGGAATACACCGACGTTTTGGGCAATCCGACCAACTGGACTTCCACACTACTCACGGGCGGCGGAAACCTGGAGTTGCTCCCTTACGACCTCTGCACCCGCCAAGCCATCATTCCCGATCTCGAAACGCTCACCGGATTTCTTTCCGGCAAAGGGTTCGTGCGACTTCGGGTGGAACTTGATGAGGATGGCGGAGGAACCACCGATTACCCATCCCGCACCGAAACGGAAGGGTGGACAGAAACTCCGTTGGAAATGTGCTGCCGCACCTATAATAATCCCTACCTCCGCTGTGCAGCCTTCACTGGGACCGTGGCGAGTGTCAGCGGCCAGGCCATTGCCTTCACCGGCGAGGCTCTCGAAACCTTGCTTTCTCCTGGGGTATCCTACTATCTTGAAGTCACCTCGGGTGACAACGCAGGTCAACGGTTTGATCTGGTATCTGCCAGTGGTAGCTCAGTCATACTTGCAACTGATAATGACCTCTACAGTGCTTCCTCTCCGTTCAACACGGTCACTGGCGCTCCTCCGGCAAACCTAGCGGGCGATAAGGTGATTATCCGCCGTCATTGGACGCTGGGTGAAATGTTCCCGCCGTCCGGGTTCGGTGCGAATGCCGACCGCAGCATCGCCGATCAAGTACAGCTCTTCGCCAATGGCCAATGGATTATCTACTGGCTCTATAACGATGGCACGAACCCGGCGCGCTGGGTGAAAACCGGAGACAACACCTACGCCGACCAAGGCGCGAGCGTCATCCCACCCGGCCAAGGTCTGTTCTTCAATAACCGCACCGCAGCCACCTCCCTCCTCGCCTACGGGGAAGTCCGTGCAAATGACTTCGTCCGGCCGCTCGCACCAGGCTCCAACCTCATCGCAGGCGGCTATCCAGCCGACCAGTCGCCGACTGCTACAGCGGGCCGTGAAATGACGGCTGCTGCCGGCTTCTTCGGCTCGCGGGACATTGCCACTGCCGATACCTTCTACGTTTGGGACGGTGACACCACGCCTGGAGCCAGCGGCTACAGCAGTTATTTCTTCAACGACAACGCCCCGCGCCTGCCGTCCGTGATCAAGTGGGTAAAGGTGGGGGATTCCAGTCTCCTTCCGCGGGGCGCGGAAACCCTGTTGAAGGGAGACGCCAGTGTATTCCTCCGTTCGAAAAACGGTCTGACAGGATATACCGTACCAACTCCCTGGGTCCCTTGAGCTGCCATTGGTAATTAAGATACCTGAATTATCAAATATTCCTTTATTTTTCCTCATTAATCCGGTAAACCCAGTCCACACTCCCAAGAGAATTCAATGAAATCCCGCTTTGTCCCACTGTTAGCGCTCGCGTTTCTGCTCGGAGCCGCATCCGCCCGCTCGCAGACCCTCAACTGGGCGAGTCTCACTAACAGTGAGATCGTGGACAGCCAGGGGGCCGCGCTGGACCAGAACACCTATGTTTTCGAGTTGGGCGCGTTCGCATCCGGATTCACCCCGGAAGGAAGCAACATCAGCCAGTGGACGGCCAATTGGCACGTGTTTGATACCGCGTCCTACACTTACGATCAGAACACTTCGACCGGCTATTTTACCGGGACTGAGAACGTTCAGAACGTTCCCGCCTACGTCAGCATGTTTCAGGGACTCAGCGCCTATCTGTTTGTCAGAAACAACACCAACACCGAGTTTTTCCTCGCCCGTCCAACCGACACGAACGCCTGGAAATTCCCCACGCTGGATCCGGGCTGCTGCCCGAATGGCGAGGTGACCACCTGGTCCGTCAGCAATCTCACCACGGTTGCTCCGATCTGGGGAACCCAAGGTGGCCACGAAGGCGGCGGCACCGGAATTTTAGGAAACTACGATCTTCAGACCTATGCGGTTCCCGAAGCCAGCTCGTCGCTGCTGGCACTTGCGGGTGGATGTTTTTTCCTGCTGCGCCGCCGCAGGGGAAATGCCTGAAAGCAGGGATTTCTAACTCGATTCTTCGTCATGAAAGTCTTCCGGCACTGGAAATGCTTTCTGATAGTTCCGCTCCTGATGGCTGGCGTACAGGCAAAGACCATCAATTGGTATAGCACCACGCAGAAGGTGAATCTTGCCAGCAACGGTCAGAACATGGACGGTTCTTTCCAGTTCCAACTCGGCGCGTTCAACTCTGGCTTTGTTCCGACCGTCGGAAACATCAGCCAATGGGCGTCCAACTGGGTTTCTGCGGACACTGGAACATACAATCCGAATCAATCGGCCACGTCGTTTGATGAAAACTTCACCGTCACAGGAAACGCTGCTCCTTTTACAATCGGGGCGAGCGCCTACGTTTGGGGACGTAGCACAGGAACTACCAAGGATGAATGGATTCTTTTCCGCAAATCAACCTGGACGTGGCCTGCTCCGAGTCCAATGGACCCATTCGAATCTTCATGGAACGCCGCCACGGCTGATCAGGTGATCCTCGGTTCTATCAATTCCAGCGGCACTCCGTTCCTGATGAAATCTGCCGCAATTTTCTCGTATCCGCAGTGGGTCGCCGCGCAGCTAACAAACGAGCCGCGGAACGCCGCGAACCAGGATCCCGATCACGATGGTGTTTCCAATCTGATGGAGTTCGTTTTCGGCACTTTGCCGCTGGTTCCGAACGCTGCCACTCCCATGCCGCTCTCGCTGGTGGACGACAGCGGCCAGAAATTCCTGCAAATCAGCATTGCCCGCCGCACCGATCATCCGGCGACGCTCGTGGTCGAAGTCTCCAGTGACCTGAGCCAGTGGCATTCCGGCGCTGAACATACGGTGACCATGGAGGACAGCGCTACAGCCTTGGTCATCCGCGATCTCACCCCCTACAATCCGGCCAATCCGAAGCGTTTCATGCGTCTCAAAGCCACCCTGCCATGAGCCATCCATCCGTCAGCCCGCATGCCAGACAGGCACCCTGGCTGTTGGATCTGATGATTCTGATTCTCGCGCTCGCTGGCTTTGCAGTGAACCTGTTACTGCTTGCCAGGCGGGTGACGGACGTGGATCTCGGCATCGCCGGATGCAGTGGTGGCACCGCGTGTGAGGAAATTCTTGCTTCGCAGTGGTCGCAGGTTTTCGGGGTTCCCGTCACGGTTTTCGGGTTGATGATATATCCGGGGCTGATGTTAGCGCTTGCTCGAACTGGCCGGCACCTGCTCGCACCGCTGCTCGGAGCCATCGCCGGTGCTGCGGTCTGGCTGGTTTTCGCGCAGGCGGTCTTGTTGGGAAAATTCTGTCCATGGTGCATGGGGGCGCATGCGCTGGGTGTGGTGGTTGTTCTGCTAGGTTTGGTTCGTCTTGGAATGGAAGGGGTGGGGCGTGGCGGGGTTGCGTTCTGGGGGGCTGTCGCGTTTTTCGCCATCGGTCTTTCCCAGCTTTACGGCCCGCTGCCTGCCACCCATCAAATCACCTCCGTTTCCGCTCCCGGCATTTCCGAACCGACCGTTATCCATGCCTGCGGCGACGGCCGCAGGGTGAGCTTCGACAATGGCGGACAAACCTACAATGTGAGCACGCTTCCCCACATCGGATCGGAAGAGGCGGGACACGTGCTGGTGGAGTATTTCGACTACCAGTGCCCCGCTTGTCAGACAATGAGCGGCTATATTTCCGCTCTGGTCGCAAAGCACCCGCGCGATGTCTGCGTAATTGTCCTGCCGGTGCCGTTGGACGGCGGGTGCAATCGTTCGATGGACCCACAGGAGCTTGGTCATCCCGGGAGCTGCGACTATACACGTCTTGCCCTGGCGGTGTGGAGAGCCTATCCGATCGCTTTCGCCGAGTTTCACGAAAAGGCACTCAAAGGTTCATCGATCAGGGAATCTCGGGCATTGGCGGACAAACTGATACCGCATGAAAAACTCGACGCCGCGCTCGCAGATCCGTGGATTTCCGAACTCATCGACGCCAACGTTGCCAACTGGGTTTCATTCTCCGGCGAAACAAAAAAACTCCCGAAACTCCTCATCATCGGCACGCGCATCCTCCACGGACTCCCCTCCGGCGAGGCCGATTTCATCCGCGTGATGGAACAGGAACTCGGTCTCTGATCACTCTAACGAGGGGTGTGTGACCGTCTCTAATAGTAAGTCTCCGCAGGAGTGGTTGCACAGTCCCCTGTGCGGTTCTTTGTTGCGGGGAAGAACGCATGGAGTAATTTACGGACCACTCTCTATCCACCTATCAGCCGCTTCCTTGTCGCACCGTCCACCGGCTCGCACAGCCGGTATCCCTCGCCGTGGCTGGGGATCGTCATCAGCAGGGCGTCGCGCTCGAAAGGCGAGGGAAAGTCCAGCCCGATCAGCGCCCTGCCGATCCGTTCGCCGGACTGGCGGTAGTTGAAATAACAGAGGCTCGCGTTGCCGCGGATGCGCTGGTCTAGGAAAGCGTGCAGGGCCCCGGGTCGTTCGTAAAAATCCAGCCGCAGGAACGCCGGGTTTTTTAACAGATCTCCGCGCAGCGGGATGGCGCGGAAAGCGATGTCGATCGCTCCGGTCAGATCCTCCCAGGCGAAGGCGTGGGCATCGAGCTTCTCCGGCAGTGCCTCGAGCACCGCCGTATCGTCCGCGTTGATTGTGAAAGCGGGCCATGCTTCGTCATCGTCGGTTTTTCCATATTGGAAATCCGCAATGTTCAGGCCTTCGAAACAGGTATCTAGCAGCTCTAGCATCGTGCCCGCGCGTTCCGGGATGCGGACGCGCAGCGTGAGGCTGGTTTTTGCGTCGGTTCCTACCGACTGCGCGATGAGTCCGAGTTGGAGAAAATCGATGTTAGCGCCGCAGAGAACGACGAGAACGCGCTTGCCGATCAGGCTTTCCCGATTCTTTAAAACGGCAGCCAGTCCCATCGCGCCGGATGGCTCCGAGACGCAGCGCAGGCCTTCCCACAGCACGCGGATGGCGTGGCTCACTTCGGCGTTTGTCACGGTTTCGACCCGGCTGAGCGTGTCCTTGCAGATTTGAAACGGCAGGTCACCCGCTTTTCTAACGGCAGTGCCGTCGCAGAAGAGATCGACGTTCTCCAACGCCACCGGCTTGCCTGCTTCCAGCGCCGCTTTCATCGACGCCTGGCCCTCGCCCTCGACGCCGACGATGTCGATTTCCGGCCAATACGTTTTCAGCCAGTTGGAAACTCCCGCTGCCATGCCGCCGCCGCCGATCTGGAGGTAAGCGGCGTCGAACGGACCGCGACCTGATAGGACGACCTCGTCCGCGAGTGTGCCTTGTCCTGCCATCACCTTGAGATCGTCGTAGGCATGCACGTAAACCGCGCCCGAGGCCGCTACGTCAGCCCGCGCCGCGGAAACGGCGTCGTCATAGCTATCGCCCGCGAGATGGATTTCCACGAACTCGCCGCCATGATGGGAAACAGCGGCTTGTTTCACCTTGGGCGTTGAGCGTGGCATGTAGATCCGCGCCTTGATGCCTAGCGCCCGTGCGGCGAGCGCCACTCCTTGCGCATGGTTTCCGGCGGATGCCGTGACCACGCCGCGCTTCGCTTCGGCGGGGGTGAGCACTGCCATGCGGTTGCAGGCGCCGCGCCATTTGTAGGCTTTGATAGGGGAGAGGTCCTCGCGCTTGATCCAGATTTCCGGCCCCGGTCCGGGCAGGATCAGTTGCTCTAACGGTGTTGTTCTGCCGAAGCGGTACACCCGTTCGCGCGCGAACAGGATTTCCTGCCGCAGTTGCCGGTCCAGCGGCAGTTCATCACGTTCCATGCAGGAAGTTTGCCGGAAATGGAGGTGGCTGCAAGGCCGTGATACAGGCATTCCTGGCTGTTCTTCCAAACTGGAAATGAGACAGGAATGCCCCAATCACGCCTCGACTCGTCAGCCGCCATTTGCCAATTTTCCGCCTCATGCCATCGCCCTCATCCCATCCGAACGATCCCCTTCACGGCATCACCCTGGAAAACGTCCTGCGCAGAATGGTGGACAAGCACGGTTGGGAGCGTCTCGCGGACCAGATTGAAATCCGTTGTTTCATGTTTGATCCCACCATCAAGTCCAGCCTCACCTTCCTCCGCAAAACCCCGTGGGCGCGGAAAAAACTGGAGGACTGGTACGTCTATGACGTCACCCGCGGCTGGATCGACGGGGGGAGCTGATAGCGTCGAACATCGAAAGGGAGAGAGTTCATGAAATCATCGGCCGGTCTCATTTTTTTTAAGGCGGCAACGAGTCGAGCGGGGGTTTTCGCTAGATTGGCGAGCCTGCGTGGGTTTTTCAAAAAACAAGGCCGGGGAAACGCTTGGTTTCGCCGGCCTTGGGTGGGAAGATTAATTTCTGCGGATCACTGGTGCAGGATTTTCGGCACCTTCGGCGCGCGGAGACGATGTGGCTCAGGAAGACTGGAGCCAAGCAGCGGGCGGCAGTAGTTTACGAAATCCTGGGTCACGCCGTTGCCTTCCGCGTTGATGAAATTGTCAGGCATGTGGCGGGTCTTGCCGGCGACGTTTTTGATCGGCACAAGCTGATAGTCCACGCTGTAGTCGAGCACCGGGCGCTTGATGGCGACCGAGCCGTCCACGTTGTCCCACATCGCGAACTGGACTGCCTTTTCCCCGACTTCGCGGGCCTCGTGGGCGTCGCGGTCGGACTGGATGCCCATGAACGAACGCTGGAGGTAGCCGAAAGTATCGGATCGCACGCGCTTGATGCCGAGGCTCTTGCGGATCTCGTTGGAAAGCAGATCGCCGAGGGCACCGGTGCCTGAAAGTTGGATGTTGCCGTGCGAGTCGCGCTCTTCGGTGCCGAGCAGTTTCACGATCATCGCCGTGCCATCGGGATCCGAAATGCCTTCGGAAACGGCGATGGTGCAGAGGCCATGCTTTTGATAGACGCGATCCACGTCAGCAAGGAAGTTTTCCATTTTGAAATGGCGCTCCGGCACGTAGATCAGGTGCGGGCCGTCATCTAAATATTTCTGAGCGAGCGCTGACGAGGCGGTGAGGAAACCGGCGTGGCGGCCCATCACGACACCGATGTAAACGCCTTGGAGCGCACGGTTGTCGAGGTTTACGCCCGAGAACGCCTGGGCCACGAATCGCGCTGCCGAGCCGAAGCCCGGGCAGTGGTCGTTTTCCTCAAGGTCGTTGTCGATCGTCTTCGGAATGTGGATCGCGCGGAGCTCGTAGTTCGCTTCCTTCGCCTGCTCGTTGACGATGCGCACGGTGTCCGAAGAATCATTGCCGCCGACGTAGAAAAAATAACGGATGTCATGGGCCTGCATCACCTTGAACATCCGGGCGCAGTATTCTTCGTCCGGCTTGTCACGGGTGGAAAGCAGACCGGACGACGGGGTACTGGCGACTTGCTCCAGGTTGTGCGTCGTCTCGCGGGTGAGGTCCACGAAGTTTTCCTCGATGATCCCGCGCACGCCATGGACGGCTCCGTAAATGGAGGTCACCTGGCTGAATTTACGGGCTTCGAGGGCAACACCGACGACGCTTTGGTTGATGACAGGTGTGGGACCACCACCCTGGGCGACAAGAACTTTTCCTTCTAAACGGCTACTCATGCGGGCGGGAGGATTGATGATCCCGTACGAGTTGCAAGCCCGGAAATGTGGCGGAATTGTTGATCGGAGCCACTGGGAAACAGTTGGCTATTTCATGATCAGACCGCCGCCGCAGAATATCGACATCTTAAGTCCCATGAAACCTATTCTTTCTCTTCCCTGCCCCCACCTCCCGGAAATCTCTGAAATCCACGATTTCTCCCTGACCTGCCGCCACGGTCACGCAAAAGGCGCGGATTTCTACGTGGACGCCCTGCGTTACGCCCAATCCCAGTGGCTTTCCAGAAAACCCGCCCAAGCCATCCTCCAACTCAACAAGGCTTGGATGGCCGATCTCACCGGCGAGGAGCCCATCCTGAAAACCCACCCATCGCCCTACCGCGCCCTCGTTTGGATCATGGAAACCGCGTCTTCCGGCGATCACGGCTACATGGGAAACCCCGTCCGCCATTTCCAGCACCTCGCCAGCCGCATGTCCGGCCCGCGAGCGGAAATCCGCGCTTGGCGGGCGTGGCTCTGCTTTCATCTCGCGGAGAGAACGCTCCCCGGAATTCCACGCGATGGAGAACAAACTGCCCGCGAAGGCCTGTGGATTCCCAGCGGCCGGCGGGCGCTCCTCGAAGTCCGGGCAAAAGGTTGGCGGAACGAGTGCGAAGGAATCCATCTCTGACGGACCGCAAAATTCATTTCGCCAGTTTGCCTTCCCGATCCCACTTGCGAAATAAATTTCGCAGTCCGTCATTCTCCCTGTAACGAATTCCCCGGATTGCTTCTGAGGTGGGTATGGACAAACTCCCCGAAAACGCCCCGATGGAAAATCCACTCCCACCACCACTCGCCGGCCTCAACCCCGCCGACCTCCTCGCCCAAGGCGCCGCAGAGGACACCATCGGCAATCCCTATCCATTCCAGCCGCCGTCCCTTGAGGAAATGGCCGCGCTGTTTCCACAATTCGAGATTCTCGAACTCATCGGCAAGGGCGGCATGGGCGTGGTATATAAAGTCCGCCAGAAGGAACTCGACCGCATCGTCGCCCTGAAAATCCTGCCTCCCGCCATCGGCGAAACTCCCGGATTCGCCGCTCGCTTCACCCGCGAGGCCCAGGCACTCGCGAAACTCAACCACCCCGGCATCGTCACTCTCCACGAATTCGGCCAGCAGGACGGACTCTATTTCATCCTGATGGAATTCGTGGACGGCGTGAACCTCGCCCAGCTCATGCACACCGGCCGGATCTCGCCACGCGAGGCGCTCGCCATCGTCCCGCAGATTTGCGATGCCCTGCAATTCGCCCACGACCAAGGCATCGTCCACCGCGACATCAAGCCCGAGAACATCCTGCTAGACCGCCTCGGCCGCGTGAAAGTCGCCGACTTCGGCATCGCGAAACTAACCGGTGACGTGACTCAGACATTCCTGTCTGATCTTGATTCCTCCTCCGCCCCGCTCCTCACCGAAGCCGGAAAAATCATCGGCACGCCCGCCTACATGGCCCCCGAACAGATCGACCACCCGTCCGAAGTCGATCACCGCGCGGACATTTATGCCCTCGGCGTCGTCTTCTATCAAATGCTCACCGGCGAGCTTCCGGGAAAAGAACTCCAAGCGCCGTCACGCAAAGTCCATATCGATGTGCGGTTGGATGAGATTGTGCTCAAGGCGATGGAGAAAAATCCCGAGCTGAGATATCAACAGGCCAGCATGATGAAGACGCAAGTCGGAGAAATCGGAATTGAACCCACCGTATCACCCGCAGTTCCCTTGAAGTCATCAACTCCGAAAACCCATTCCACGGGAAGGATGATCGCCATCGGTTGCGGAGTGTTGGGTATGTTCGCACTGGTGTTATTGGGAGGTCTGTCACTTTTTTGGTATTATTCATCAGTGAGCCGAGTTTCGGTGAAGAGCGGACACAATGCCCAACAAAAGCCTAAAACGGTAAAAGATGAATTGCAATTCGGTCCGGTGATCGAAATTACCCTGGAACGCTCGGGTCCACTGGGAGGCTATGATCTGGATACCGGCGAATTCCGTGCTTATACTCCCGCTCCGCCAGCGACCGGTCCGGAAGGCACGCCGCGCTGGCGGCAGGAAACGGGAATGGATCTGATGGTGGATAGGGAGTCGTATCGCCCTGGGATCTTGTTCACGGGAACCTTGATGACCGAGGTGGATGAGGGAATCTGGGATGATTCAGATATGCTCCACTTCGCCAAAAGTCTTCCCACCGACCCTGCGTCCGGGCGGTTTGATGATAGAATGTTGGCTCTCGAAGCTCCCTCAGGGACGGGCAATCGCGTGACCCGGTTGTTCCGCACCCAATCCGGTGGCGGTGGGATTCTGCAAATTCTCAGTGCGACAGACACAATGGGTGTGAAGATCCGCTACAAGCTGGTGCAAGCCTTCAAGGAAGCAGCCCATGCCGCCGCGCCGGTGTTGATCGTGCTGCATCCGGATCGCGAACCGTTTCTGATGGGTGAGCAGGTTTCCGAAGAGTCCTTGCAAACAAAGCTGTTGAACCTGAAACAGCAGAACCCGGATCTCACCGTGGTCCTGAACGCGGATGAAAGGGTGAGCTATGTCAGGATCACAGAGATGCTCGAAGTTTCGCAAAACTCGGGATTACCAAAGTTACATTCGCCACAACTGCTAGAAAAGAAGGCCCGCCAAACGAGCCACCCAAGCTCCGGCGTCTTGATTGGCAGGATCAGGTGGAAGCTTGTGCCGGTGATGCGTGGCTGCCATCCGGAGAGATCGAGGCTTCGAATGATTGGATGCCGCCGATCAATGGCGTGAATATCGACAAGACCTCCGCCGCTAGAGAGAATCCACGTTTCCTCTGCCTGTGGATTTCCCATCCGCAGTTCGATGCCATGAGTTTGATCGAGCTGAAACTCCTGGATTCCGAAGAGAAAGAGCCTTTGAAAACACCGACCGGGAATTTTGCGTTTCGATCGATCCCAGCATCGCCGGAAAACGCGGATATGGGTTGGATCACCGCCACTCTCTGCGCCGGGAAAAAAGGCGCGATCCCGCCGCGAGCTGCGGTTGTCCTGCGCTACAGTGCGGGTGCATGGCAGTTCTGGAATGACATCGCTCCCGATTTCCACGGGACTCAGGCACTTGCAAACGG
>JBBRCO010000055.1:0-21919 GCA_038204755.1 Verrucomicrobiales bacterium | reverse complement strand
TCTTGTTGGGTTCTGCTCAGGCGTTCGATGGTCGCCACAAGGTTCCGCTTCTCGTATTCGAGCGCCCTGATCTTGCTCTCGTGCTGCCGGACTATCGAGGTGCTGGCCTTTTCGCTCCGTGCTTTAGCAAGCGCAGTCTGTTGAAGCGCGATCTCGTCGGTTAGGCGGCTTTTGACTTCGTTGGAATCCTGGATAGTTCCACGCACTAGGGCATCTTCCCGCTGAACGGTTTTGAGCCGGGAATTGAGAACCTGGTTGTAATGGTCGGCGCTATCGCGCTGCTTCTCGGCTATGCCAGTACAGGCAGTGAGATAGTCTGAGGCGTTTTTGTAAGCCAGCCTCTGTTTCACCACGTGGTTGGCGTAGATCAACCCGATACCAAGCCCAGTGAGTCCTCCGACCAGAGCTCCTGCGCCCCTGTCTTCTTTGTTCACTCCCGCCCCGATTCCTGCACCTATCAAGGCACCGGCCGCGGCCCCTTGGAGATAGGTTCGTTTGGTGGACAGGACTTTTGTTTTCGCACTAGTGACCTGGGGATCATGTGCGACCGTGGCGCACGAACTCAATGCGACGCCGGAAATGAGCAGGATGGCAGTGAAGCGAATTATTGTTTTCATAGTAGAAGTATCAATGTTATTGTGTTGCGAGAATCAGGGTTGATCGAAGTTTGGCTATTTCGGCGGATTCAGTAGCGATGGCTTTCTCAAGTGAGCCGACCCTGTCATTGATCTCCCGATCTCCACCTTTGATAGATTCGAGTTCCCTTTGACTTTCCGCTAGAGAGGATTCCAAATCGGAGATTCGAGAGCGAAGGGAAGCGTAAGTCGATTGCGAAACCGACCGTGAGGCGGTTTCCCTATCTATTTTGCCTCTCAGGGCTTTCGTTTCCATTTTGTATTGATTCGTTTGGTCTTGAATGTGGTTGAGCCTGCGATGCATCTCAGCAAGTCGCTGGTCGCCCAGCTTGGGACTGAACAGGATCGTATCTTGGTCCCAATTTCCAGTGGGAGCGCATGAGGAAAGCATGATGAGACTGGTGCCGATGATTATAGTGTTACGATTCATGGGATTTAGAATGGGAGAACCTTCGATGCGTAATCGATGATATGGGATTTAGGTAGCGGGATGCCGTCCCGAGTTGCTTGCCATGCGGCTTCCGCAAGCGAGAAGGTTTTTCGAACGCGCTCGTCGTCGATCTTTTCCGTCGGTGTGGAGTATGGTCTCCGGGCCTCGAAGAGGCGGTTGATAGCATCCGGATCCGCGCTCTTTTGAAGATAGCGCAACTTGTCATCTAACTTTCCGAGCGCGTCGGATTGCTTTGCCACCGAAATTGTGGACAAATCCTGGAAGATCTTTCGCTGTCTTGGGTCCATATCGTCGATGGAGCCAAGCTGACGTTCGAAGATGGTGAGTTTGTCAGTTTGTTCTAGGATGGACCGGGCGAAAAACAGAAGCTCATCGATCTCTCGATCAAGATCAGCAGTGTCGACCGTCTGAGGGGTGACGAATATCTCCCCGCTCATTGCCGTCCCGTATTTGTTGGTGGCTCGGAGCCAATACCGTCCCTTCTCTTGGAGATTCCGGATTCTGAGGCTATTGGATGTTGCCTCCGGGACGGGGACTGAGGTGTCGCCAACAAAGCCGCTATACCATTGAAAAGTCAGATTGCCGTATCCCTCCGCCTCGACATGTGCCTGCCAAGGTTGGCCGCGCCAAGTCGTTTCCTGGATCTGGGTGCCGAGGATCCGGGGCACACGGGTCAAATCGCGAGTCTTCATCCATAGGTGGATGACAATGGAGGCGATACACCCCATGACTGCGACAACAGAAAGAACAAACCACCACCGGGATATAAGGGGCTTCGGCGGCTTGATCGGACAATCAACCCGGTTGCAAAAAAATGGCCGATCAGACTGGACGGAGTCTTGGCAAAGCGGGCAGATCTTGAGTTGGGGCGCTTTTGTGCTCATAAGGCAGGAGCTTCGTCAGGTTGCGGGGGGCGGCGGCGCGGGGGTGGAAGGTTCGGATGATTCGGAGTCAAAGTCGATGAGGTGTTTGGGAGGCTCCATGTTCAGCATCAGGAAGAAACGCGAAAAGGTTTCCGAAAAGCCGGCTATGGAGATCGACGAAAGATCCGAGGCGTTACCGTAGCTCGTAGTTTCCATTGCTTTTTGGGCTTCATTCCGCCTGTCCCGGGATTCCGCGACTTGGCGCTCAAGCGCGGGTTTGACAAGATCGGGTTTGCCGTCTTTTTCGACATACGCTAACCGATGTTGCGAGAGTTTTGCGGAAAGCGCGATGTATTCCGCTTCGGCTGCGGTGAATTCACGGGCGAGACGATCGCTGCCTTCCAGAAGTGTCATTGCCTCAATTTCGGCCGGCGTTCTCTCGCGCTTGAAGTCAGCGAACACCACCTCATAGCCGAATTCGCGTTCGATCCTAGGAGCGACGAGTGTCTTGAGCACATGATCGATTCCGGCCCAGAATCGCGGATACTCCCACATTTTCTCGCGTCCGCCAAAGACGCCGAAGGCATGGTCAAGGGACTGATGGATGAGACCGTGGACGTTCTTGATCTCGCTCTCCACAGAAATGAGATCGCCTCCGGTCTCCTTCATGCGAGTCTGGGCCAGATGCCAGCGCGAGGGTTTGACGTCGAGGACCTTGACGCTATAACTCAGGCGAAACTGGCCCGTGCGGGAATCCGCATTGAAGACCGCCGTATGCATCGCGGGAAGCTGGGCCTTCAGCTTGGCGATCCAATCCGTGAGATCTTGTTCGAGGGCGAGCTTCCAGGAAATCGTCAGGCCCAGATCCTGGGCAACCGCATTTTGGATCGTTCGCCCATCCGGGAAGGAGCCCGTCGTCAGGGTGGGAAACACGGGAGGTTCTTTCGACCGGCCGCTGAGAATTGAATCGAGGGTGCTGGCATCCGCAGGAACGCCGAGGGCGCGATGGATCAGGTTGTAGATCCTTTCCCGGATGGCCTCTCGCTGGTCGTCGTAATGGGGCAGCAGCCAGTTGAGGAGCTTCCTCTGATTGCGTTCGGGATCTGATTGGGAAACTCCCAGGATCGTGATTTGCGGCCTGAGGTAGATCGGATGATCGCAATCCTTGAGGTGGATTTCCAGACGGTGGCGGGTGGAATGATCGGGTTTCCCAGCCATGTCCGCCTGAAGGTTGATGCTTTTCTCAAGAGTCCCTTTGGCGACGTAGTAATTGATCTTTTTTGCTCCGAAGACCTTATCTGTCAACGTGACAACCGGAAGGCTAACAGGGAAGAGAGTCCATGATTCCTTTTCGGTGCAGTGAAAATCAGAAACCTTGCGGATGATATGGTGGTCGAGGTTTTTCATATTTAGAAAATGGAGGTAAGGAGGTCACAGGAGGCAAGTTCGTTTTCGAGGGCGGCTCGTTTTTTCTCGGTGTCTTCGCCGTAGGGGAGTTCGAAGAGTTCAGTTGCCAGACGTGACTTGAGGAGGTCCCAGAACTGATGCAGCGCCAGATTCGTGTCGTAGTCATCAATCCGCTGCTGAAGATCTGAGAGAAATGCAGTCAGGTCGTCGCGATGCCGCGGCGAAGCACAACGGGTGAAGCGGAATAGCGACACCCCGAGCCAATATCCGTCGTGTCCGGGAGACTTTGATTCTGGATTCCGGGCGCTTGAGGGATGGGAAAGGGCTTTCAGCCAATAACCCCGAACAATATCCGCTTCGTCTCCTTGGGTGAGTTGCGAGGTGATCCGGGTCATCATTCGATCCGCCTTTGCGGGACTCGCTTTGTCGATGATTTTGATCATGCGATGGGGCATGTCGCCCGCGAGTGTGGCACGCGCGTTTTCCGCGATCTTGGAAGCCTGGGGCAGCCACGGCTTGAAAGCCGAGTGGATCGTTCTCGATCCGGCATCGGACCATACTGCCGTGTAGATGCAATCGAGGAGAATGCTGCCGAGTAACTGGGCGT
Source organism: Verrucomicrobiales bacterium (assembly GCA_038204755.1). Lineage (GTDB taxonomy): Bacteria > Verrucomicrobiota > Verrucomicrobiia > Verrucomicrobiales > Akkermansiaceae > Luteolibacter. The sequence goes on along the minus strand of JBBRCO010000055.1, from coordinate 17,956 downwards.
CCGATTCATCGGGAAGGCTTGAAACCGAATTGATGATCTTCTCCACCCACGGGATGAATGATGCGGGATTGTCGATGATCTCGTTGATCAGAATGGCCCAAGCAAGGTGCTGTAGGTCATTGTCCAGCAGATGGTCCATGACGGAGTTCAAAAGGGAGACCGGGGATGCCTTCAGCAGGGAACCTACGCGGGATACAAGGAGGCGACGGACCTGCTGGTCGCGCTTGTTCTTCTTGTTGATTTGCTTGAGCAAGCGGATCACCGAGCCATCTGCAGGGCTTTCCAAGTCGGGAGACGCGGATTCGTTTATCCCGAGATACCGGGAGACAAGCGCGAGCAACCAGTTGCTGTTGATCGGAGAACCCGCCTGGCCGGTGAAGGAGTTTGCCGCGCCGATGTAAGCTGCGGCATAGTCCTCGGCATTCTTGGATGTAGAGAAGAAAATATCCGCTCCATCAATCGCCATGAAAATGCCAGCCATCTCGTAGGGGTCGTGCCAGGCCGCGCGGGTGGCATATTCCTCCGACTCGGGAGTGACGAAGGCGGTGTTTCCAAATTGGCTGTTTGCCGGACGGATGGTGACCCCGGTCAGATCGGCGAACCAGGAACGGTTCGCTCCCCAGAGCCCGTAGAGTGTCGTATTGGGTTTGCCGTCCCCCCGGTCCCCTCCGAAGCCGGTGATCTCCCCTTTTTGGGAGAGGGCCTGCTTCATCAGCGAGTCGATTTCCGGAATGAGTGCGCCACCGAACAAAACCGCCAGTCTCACGAGCGTCTGCTGGATCAGCAGTTTTTGAAAGTTCAGCGTGTCGGACGGATCGATGAAGGAATTCACCAGAAGGTTTTCATAAGACGCTAGGGAATGGGTGGCGTTTCTGGCCTGGAGATCCGGATCGAGATAGTTGAATGGAAACTTGGAAGAACGTGCTGGAAGCTTGAAGTTCTTGGTCAGTGGCCGCGCGACGAAGAATACGATCTTTAGTGGGATTTCCGCGATCAGATTGGCGGCGTCCGTGAGGTAATGTGCTTTTTCAATAAAATGTTCACAGGAAGAATGTCCCGAAATTCCCAGAACCAGACAGCGACGCTCATCGGTTTCCCAGAGAAGAGGGCCGTCTTCACGGAGAATCCCGAAGTCATCGCCCAAGGCCTCCGTACCTTTCCACACCCTCAGGTCCGACCTAGGATGCCAGCGGCGGGCGAACGCTTCGGCGACATATTGAAGCGAGGAAAATGACGGGCCATGGATGATCACGATGCTCGAAGTGGCCGCCGTTTCCGCCCATTCCTCTATCACTTTTGTCTCGCTCTCGGGAGGTATGGGTCCCGACCAAGCTCCGATCTTGTCGAAATTCGGCCATGGATCCTTCGGATTTGCCCACGCATCAAAATCCGTTTCGGAGCCTCCCGCCACGGGATCGGCTTTCGCCGGGTCGTTCTCGCCGGTTGCCGGATCTTCCGTCGGGTTGGCGGGTTCGACCGTAGGATTGGTCTTGAGGTTACCCTCCTTCAGTTCCTCTTGTTGCGACATGTGAGTTGTTTCCAATCGATTTTCGCCAAGCTCATCGTGAACTCGCTCTCGTTGTTGAAATCGTTCCAGCCCGCGGTCTTGGCATCGATCAGGTAGGTACGGTGAATCCACTCCCGGAAATCTTCTTGTTCTTTCGCGTGCCCGGTGGGCTCGGAGGGAATCGAACCGTCTCTCAGAGGGGAGGGCTCGAAATTAGGGCCGGTGAAGAAGATTCTTGTCGGGATACGGTTGCGCAGGGCGTAAGTCAGTTCGTACTGGGTGTAGGAGTATGGCCGGTCAAGTTGGACCGGCATTCGCAGTCCGTAGAATGGCCCCACCAGGGCAATCATGCCCTGCACGCTTTGCAGCTTTTGGTGCAGGAACCGATGCATGGTGGAGGGAGTGAATTCCGAATCCTCTTGTACAACGGCCTTGAATCCCTGCGCCTGCAAAACCGTGCTGACCATTTCCCGGTATTTCCAGAGGCCGGCGGTGGTGGAACTCACGAAGATCTTTTTTTTAATGAATTGATTATACATGTTTCAGCTCTGTATGGGACTTTGGAACTAAAGGAATGAACCTTGCTTAGGTGTTCGGAAATAGGCATAGGAGATGAGCCGCCACCGGAGCAGAAGATAGATTTTGGATGATGACAACGAACCACGCCACAAGATGAACTATCGGAATATTCGTGGAGTGAGCGCATGCAACGCAGGCGTCGTGAGCTCTGCCATACTCGCAGTATTTTCCTTCGATTAATTCGAGTATCACTTAACTACTAATGTTAAAGATTATCAATAAAGCTAGTTATGGTGGGCCATGTCCACGTGACAATGTTCACTCCGACAATATTTGTCCGGTCCTCCTTGTAGATCCAGATGGCAAGAATCTTTTTTTTCTCCTCGCGGGCGCACTGAATTTCCGATTTTTGGCCACTCGAAGTAAGCGAGTTTTTGCTAACAAGGACAATCACTCCATCGGAACGGCGGATCCTGGTTCGGACCCGATCTTTCCAATTCGTATCGTAGGCCTCTTTTACCGACATATCTACGTATTCAAACGGGCAATGAGTGCTTAAGGACTGCCCTTTCAGAAAATCTCTTTGACGTTCGTCTTCGATAGCGAACGCCACGAATACTATTTTGTCTGCCATGTTTTTATATTTTTTGAGGGTTTTTTTGCCGGGTTGAGGTTGGGGACGGTTTTCGTATTGCATGCGACGGTACCAGTACCAAATAACAGACGTTGGCGCGCCGGGCGGGCTCTTTGAGCGGCGCGAGATGTGAGGGGGAAGACCATGGGAAGAGGGAGAGGTAGAGAAGTGCCGTGTGGTCAGTGAGCAGTGATCAGCAAAGAGGGAGAGATTGCCGATTGATGATTTTTTGATTGGAAGAGCTGGGGCGGTCATTTCGCCGGGGCTTTCGAGGTCGATCCAAAACCGTTCCGGAATGGGCATCGCCTTGCCGTCCCAGATTAGATCGAAGCGCGTGAGCATGAAGGGTGAATCACTTCTGGAAAGCTATCGGGATCGATGCTGAGGGGAAGGAGAAACTTAGAAAATTACGGAGATTGCCGGTTGAGAATCGAGGATTGGGATTCCTGAACGGCACCCACTCCCCACCCGCGTCCGGCCTCTTCCCGGATGCGAACTCCTGGTTCCGAACCGCGCTGCCGCATCTCCGAGCCGCGACATTGCGGGAGTGAAGTGGAGGAGGCCACCTCCAAGTTCCGGTGACCCACCCAGAAGCCGCGACATCGCACGTCGGAACCCCTCCGCCGAATCTCAAAGATGCCCGACCGCTGTTCCAAGGGGAGAGGGGGGGCTTCGGAAGTGGGTGTCCCTACTTTAGATTTGGAGGCAACTCGAATTCAGGAATCTTTCTCTGGTTCAATTCGAGGACGCACGGTGGGATTATGCGCTGTCCATTGAGGTTCAGGGAAAAATTCAACTGATTATTGACCTTTCCCCTTCTTCGGACGTGCCGTTTCGATCGCCTGCTCCTTGCGGAATTTCCCTCGGCTTTTTCCAGAAAGGATATAGGCCGGGGCAACTCCGGATCCATGGTCCAGGTCCAGCCATTTCGTCACACCCGGAAAAGTGTAAATCCATCCTTCGATGTGGTCACGGAAAGCGCTGGCGTATTTTTTGCAATCCGCAATTACCTTTTCTGGATCCGTTGCATTGGAGGCCATTCCGTTTGCCCTAGAATCAGTTGAATGAGCACGATCAACAATGGCCAAGAGCGCCAGGGGGCCACCCGGCATCGTTTTGATCTCTTCAAGCATATCGTTTGAAGAGAGGTGGAAAAAGTAGGATGACAAACAGTCTTGGACAAGTGGAGCAGTAGCTTTGGCCCGACAAATCCGGAAGGTTGTAGCGAGTGGCCGTGATTCGTTCTCAGGATTCTCAGGCGTGGTGCTGTGAGGCATGATATTGCGAGAGATGTTTATGAGAAGTGAGGTGAAATATCCCGAAGAATTGTTCGAGCGGGTGACGGTATCCCGAAGCTCTTTGAAGCATTTTTCGAAATCGATCTGAAATGTCCCTTGGGGCTGCATCCACGCAAGATCCCAGAACGGAACGATCTGTTTTTGAGATCCTCGTGCGGTCAGATAGCAGTTTTGGAAAACAAGTCGTTCTGCAGGAATGTCGATAGAACTGGCCGCCAGGTGATCTTTCGATTCAGTCAATTCGGCAAGATAACGATCCCTGACCGCCATGTCGATACGGACGCCGACGGCTTTGAAGCTAAGAAGTGACTCAGCGAGAATCGCAGCGGTCTCCGAAAAGCTTTCCTTCTTGTCATTAAGCACTGGGCAACCTTCCAAGACCACCGCTCTTGAGAAGGCTGGGAAACTGCCGAACAAAAGTTTGGAACGAAACTCCCTGAGGAAGAAGAGGAGGTGCGATGCGCTATCGGACCAAACGTAACAACGATCAAGCCACATTTTGTTTCCAAGTTTTCCCTTGTAGCGACTCTGGCTTAGCAGCTTATCGAAGCAACTTCTGAACTCGTTGGTTTTCTTGGTGAAGGTATCCGCATCCTCTTCCGCGATGCCTTGAATGCCCACCAGCTCGACAAGTGCGGAAAGGGCAAACGGTTTCAACGACTCGCTACCCGTCGATTGATTTTGATCGCTTTCTTGTGGCTTGGGCATGGCTATCGGGGAACGACGGTGGCGTCTACGGTAAGAATTTGGACATAGGCGAGCGAGTTAAGCAGGTTGCAGGCCAGCTCGTCATGAGTGAAAAAAGCCACCCGCTTGAGGTGCAGCGAACCGCTCTCGAACAGGAACTCCATGCGTTGCCGCACTTGCTTTTCTTTGGGACGTTTGATGAAAATCGCGAGATAGAAACGACCACTAAGGTGTGCGGGGTGGCGCAATAAGAATTTCCTGTAAGCCACAGTCAGTCTTCGAGTACCCATTTGGCCAGCAAGCGCTGGAACGCCCTCAAAGGCCCGTGCCATCGCACGATCCAGAGTTTCCGCGTCTTCTGGCTCCAGCCGGACTTCACGGCTCACTCCAACATTTTCAACCGCTTCCGGGAGGAGCCAGCATTCAAGAAACTCTTTCCAAAGCTCGTGATAGGAGTCCACATCAATTGGCTCCGCCGGGAGAGTTCTCGCAGCTCTTGCAAGCGTGCGGTGGTGGGGATAGCCCTTATGGCGCAGAAATGCTCTCTTTTCTTGGTCGAAAAATTTGCGGGAATGCGTGGAGGCAAAGAGTCCGGAAAGAATGGAGTTTCCGTGGAATACGTTGATATCCAGAAACAGATCTTCGATGAGCCTGAGAACTTTTTTGGCTGCGTTTTCAACCTCGTGGTCTTCTATCCGAGCAAATCCAGTGTTGTAGTCTTCCTTTTCATCCCCTTTAGCCAGAGCAACAACCAGCCCATGGGAATTTGAGAGAGGCAGCATCTCCCATTTTGACACGGGTAGTCCTGTATTGCACTCAATGATGAAGCGGAGATCGTTGCGTTGGTCAGAAGTGATATCCTTTTCAAGGGCGCTTTCCCAAGAGTGGCGATTTTCTTCAGAAACCGGCCTGATAATAATCCCTTCGCAAATTATGGGATTTCTCAGCACTTTCGGATCCACCCAGCTCTTGCATTGAAAAAGGGTTGAGGAAACGTTCTTCATCGCCGTATTGAGCTGACCGTCCACGATTCTCGACACATCGTTTTCGAATGTATCTTCTTCCTCATGATTAAGCGCTAGGCAATCTCGATTCCTCTTTTTTGAAATGCCTGGTAGGCCAAACAGACGCAGACACTCGTAATTGATCCAGAATGGAGGAGGATTGATCAACTTGTCCCAGTTGGGAATTGCACGGGCAATTCTAAAGATGGGCGTGCCATACATTTTAAGCTCAAGAGCGTCTTGGCCAACTATTCCCACAGCAGGTTCTTCGCGCTGAGACAAAATGGCGATGACCTGTGGCTTGTTCTTCTGCATGATTATCAGCGGGCCGCCGCTATACCCCTTATCCGCAGGGAACGCGCCCTTAAGGCTGTAATGGAAAACTTCAGGCCGGTTTAAGAACGCCTCTGAACCCTCAAGCAGAGCGGAGTATTTCCGTAATTTGACTGAGTCGGGACTGTGGTTGAAGGCACCCCAGCCTTCGAGATCAAGATTGACCGTGCTAGGGTTTGATAGCAGCTTCGGCGATACCGCTACTACCGTACTCGATTTAATTGCAACCCTGAGGAGCGCGTAGTCAAGAAAACCATTTGTTGGGGTTGGAAGAGAGCTGGCCACGATGCTGTGGCACTTCTCCTTGTTTGAAACGGTTCCGTTTACAATGAAGCAAAGTCTGATGGCTTCGGGCAGGAGAAGTGCGTCGTCACCTAGAGAAGCTCGAATCACATGCCCCGCAGTGAGGACAAGAAGTTGTGACGGGCTTCTTGAAATCACAGAACCGGTGCCAAGCAAGTTTCCATTCTTATCGAAGACGATGCAGAGAAAGGAGGGATAGGTCATTGAATCCCCAAGTTACTTATTCCAGGTGGCGGTGATTTCAATTCCCGCAGTGGCTTCTACCGTAGCAATCACCAAACCGCCCTCAGCTGTGACGCCAAATGAGAACTTAACGGTGCACGTATCTGGGGCACTATCTTCAAAACCCTTTCGCAATTCAATTAGGGTCGTTGAGATTTTATCAGCCATTTCTGCAATATTTACGCTGACTGATTCGATAACTTTGGCTGTGCTCTCCCGTGCCCCCATTTCGGCAGGTCCACCAGCGCGACCTGGGTTGATTGCTGATGTCTGCGAAACCGGCAGGAACCCAATTCTAATCGGGTTCTCGGGACTTGTATTCTTATTCATAGCGGAATTTTCGATCAGATTGAGTAATTACAAAAATTGGATGGAGACATTAAGCGCTAGGATTTGGGGCCGATGTAACCACCTCTCCGGTAGTTTGGGCGAATCGCTCTGCAAGCTCGGCAGCAAGGGCCTTTGCCCCCGGGACATTCACTTTCGCCGCAGCCTTGATCGAATTGTAAATGGTGAGTCCAGTCACGTAAGCTTCCGACCCAGCAGCCAAATTCGTGTCCGAAACCTTTTCAAACAGGGAAGCAAGCTGCATTTCGATTCCTTGCAGACGCATAGCGAGGTCGTAGTCCTTCTGCATCGCTGCAACATCCACATAGGGTGGCACGAACTGCGGATTGTTCCCCGCGATCTCCAAGGATTTTGAAACAAACGACTGCGTCGCGCTGCCCATCTTCGGCAAAGCCTGCCTCTCTGCCGGAGTCAGGTTGATGAGGAAGGTGAGGTTCGTCTCAATGGTGGTGATGGCTGCAAAGACAGCGGTGCGCTGTGCGTCAGTGATGGTGGCGTCGATATTGGTGTATGGCATGGTGGTGGTTTGGTGGAAATCTTCGTTTTTTTGGGGGACTGGAGAGCCGAGGTGCTATTTGCTTCCTGATCCTTGGAACCGGGTGCTGCCAAAGTTGATCATGGTGGTGAATACCGTCGGGTCGTAGCCTGCCATGTAACCGATGAATGAAAAGAGCCCGGCGAGTTTCATATACTGTGTGAGCGCGACTACGTGGTCGGTTTCAGTGTTCAACGGCTGGACACCGGCGATGAAAAGACCCGAGACAAGGACTAGATAAACCACCAAACCCCGGATCGCGGAGTAACCCGGATGTTCGGTGAGATAGTTCAGCCGCTGGCCAAGTGCCGCGCGTTCGGCTCCGGATTCTTCCGTTTTCAGGGCTGTGATCTGCCCCTTGATTCTCCAGATCTCCTCCTTGTTGACGGAACACCCGCCGATGAAGGCGGCGAGGATGCACAAATAGCCTATATTCAAGGGCATGAACGACGATGTGGCGACTAGGAAGTCCCAACTCTTCGAGGGCTTGTCTTCCAGCTTTTCGGGTTTGCTGATTTTTCTATTGAGTTCCTCAAGATCCTGAGCCGTCTTCTTGATTTGTGATTCCAACCGCTGGATGGTTTCATTTCCAGCGACTACGGCTGGCTGATCTGTTGCCAGGCTTTCTCTAGTTCCGTCTCCCGCGCTGTTTGTAATGTCGGCCGGTTTCAAATTCTTGACCGATTCCTCAATGCTTTCGATTTTTTGATTCTGCCTGTCGATTGTCTGCTCCTGTTTTGATTCCGGTCTCCAGCCGAGTCTTTCGCGGCTTTTCTCGGAGGGAACCAAAACTCCGGCTGCAAACAAGGCAAGCCAAAGCACGACCGCCGCCAATCCCCATGCCAGACGCCGGTCAGGCGGCCAATTTTTGTCCACCTCCTGAGTGGCGATGGATTGCGCCGCTTTGACTGATGGGGATTCGCCCCCATCCTCAGGCCCATCTACCGTTGGAGGTAAGGGCTGGTTTTCAGCGGTGACCGGTGGAGCACCTTCGGGCGGTTGGTCTGTCATGGTAGTTAGCGGGTTTCAGGCCTTACGATTCTCGATTACGCAGATAAATGGGTTGCTGTCGCGTTGGACAACGTGCCCCTGAGAATCCAGGGCAACGCGTTTGCGCCCGACGGTGTCGCCTTCATTGCCGCCGACGGTGATGGCGAAGCGTCCATTGGAGTCCGAGCCGAGGTTGACGATGATAGCGGAGTGACTTTGATATGCTTCGTGAGCGGCGGCAAAATCGTAATCTATCGTCTGATTTCCCCGGTTGTTCTGGATGATATCGCCAACTTTCGGGGCGTAAGTGGCGAGACGATGCCCCCAGAAATGTCCGGTATTGTTTTGTTTGTTGCGGATCGACCAAAAAACGAAGCGTGAATGGGCAGTGGACGCTTTGAACTCTGTGGCGGAGGCACCGGCGGTACGCATGACCCATGAGACGAAGACCGCTGACCAAGGAGTGGCGACACCCGGAAATTGAAAGCCGAGCTCGGTCCAATAGCGCCGAATTTGGGTGCGCAATTGGGGATCAGTCTCGTTGTCATCGTTATACGATTCATATTGCTGGGTTGCGAGTTGAGATACGGCAGCCGCATAACCGCCGTGGGGAGAAGGAGCTGGTCCCGGGGCTCCAGCGCCCCCCAAATTGTTCGCCGATCCGCCACCGGCATTTGCTTGGCCCAAAGGGCTTACCGAACCGTCCGCCAGAAGAGTCTGGAACTCGGCAACCGCATCGCGTCGCAGCCAAGCGTCGATGTAGTGATCGCGGACAGGTCCGTGGTGGCGGACTGTGCGACGGAGCAGGCGGGCGGTATATTCCATGGCAAGAGCGTGATCGGCTTTCATGGCTGCTTGGAAGCGAATGGGGTCCAAAGAGCCAACGCGGTTAAGTAGAAGATCCCGCAATTCCTGACCGAAGTTCATCGAGTTGGCACTGACTTGGAAAATGCCCGCCTCGATTTCCTCGGGAGTATCGGACTGTGGATTTGAGACATCGCGTCCCTCGTTCCAATCCCATGAGGATTCGAATCCTCCAAGAACGCGGAGAACCTCCAGCATGACGGCGCGGCGATGGGGGATGCCTTCCCAAGGACCGAGGGTATTTAAGATGTTCGAGTAGATATCGCTCAATGCGTTGGGTGCGAAGATCTCATCAGGAGCCGTGCGACCCCAGGCGACGAGTTCATCGAGGAAGGCGACGGGCGGAATGCCGCGGTTGTGGACATGCTGGCGTGTACGATTGTATGGCATGGATTTGGTAGTTAGGGGGTAGGAAGAAGGTGTGTGGAGATGGACTTTTTGCGCTAGAGCGTCAGTAGCTGGGGGGTAGCTTGGGGATCGATCGTCAGGTCGGCCGGTTCCGCAGGATATCCAGAGATCAGTAAATGGGTCGTTAATTGGGATCATTGCCCGCCGTTTCATAAACTCTACCATTTCGATTCTGGGGCCAATCGCGCCTCCCGCTGTTTGAAGCCGGCAAACCGGAAGGAATTTCGTCATTCGCCTTTAAGCTTGGTGCGTAGGGCGGGCATGGTTATGGAGAGGCTTGCTCCAGGGTCATTTTTTCTATTCGGACTAACCTCGTCGTGACCGAGCACATAGTCGTAAGTGAAAACGTCCGGATTGTTTTCCCGCAGCCAGGTCAGCAAGCGCATGAGCGCATCCTCTTGGGCGGCGGTGTATTTATGATAGTGCCCGGGTTCCTGGTTCTCGGTTTGGTTGGCTACCGAGCGCACATCCGCTGACGGAATTGTTTCTCCAAACCAAGTTTTGTAAGTGTTGCCTGTCTTGGTCAGCTTGCCGGCGCACTGGATTTCAATTCCCACGAGATCGTTGCTCACCCGGTCGCCGAGACCGGGCCAAGTGCTTACTCCGGCATGTGAACCCCATGAGTCGAGTGAGAAATTCTGCCCGATATTTCCGTCCTTATCGATGATGAAGTAGAGGTATCCGTTCTTCACCTGTTCATCCATACCGGCTTCCAGTCCGCTATGACGGCCTGCGGTGAAGTGGACGATGGCACCCAGAGGATACCCTTTCGTGTAACTACCTTGACTTCTAGCTACTGGAAAATTCCTAACTGCGAATGGGCACCATAGCAGTTTTTGGCCTGGCTTTGAAACGGATGGGCGATCTTCCGGTGTGAAGCCGGGTTCGAGAAGGCCTCCGAGCAAGTCGAGCACATCGTTTTTTGCAGAAGCTTCGCCCCATTTTTCACGAACATACCAGCGGATGGTGAACAATTCTTTTTTTTCGTTAGCATTCATAGACTTTTTTTCTATATTTTAAGCGATAGGCAACTATGCTGGGAAGTTAGGTTATGAGGCTCAGAATAAGACCAATGAGGGGATTCGGGCGGCGTAGCTTTACAAAGCAGTCCGTGGTGATAGTGGTGGATGCCTGCAAGCTTTGGGCGCCGACTTTGAATATGAATGTCTCAGCGGTCTGGAATGTCACTTTTGGCGTCTTGTAAGGGAAGATACGCAATAAATCTGGGTTGGGAGATCTCGATGCTGTTATCGACGACGGTGTATCCTTTTGCCTTCAGGTTCAAGACCTCTTGATCGGTGAGTTTGTAGGTAATCTCGCCGCTCTGGCCAGCGGTTTGCTTGAACGTGTAGCTAATTTTATCCGTATAGATTGCGTTCAGAACGATAATGAATTCGCCGCGCCGCAGAGCCTTGCGAGCCGTAGAATTCAATTTGGGAAGTGCCTTGCTCAAGTCTCGATGCATATCACCCTCAGATCGGTAGCTGGCGATGAAGGAGTTGCCGTATCTGATTTCCACGGTTTTGTCTTTTTTGAGATTTGCGGCAGCTGCGATTTTGTTGGCATCATCAATGGTCCATCCGCTTTTTGCGTCGTATTCGTAGCCTGAGACAGTTTTGCCGCTGAACAACCCGATAGGGGAGGAATTATCGGGCTTCATGGCCTCAGTGACACCCGCGTCACCCAGAAGGGTGTTGGCGGATTCGTAATGCGTTTGCTGCTTTTTTCTAAGGATGGCACCGGGTCCGAATTTACCCCAATCTTTGGGGTTGGAAGTATCCCCGCTTGGGTTGTTGTATGGGACGAATCCTTGTTTGGCAATTTCCCTAGCATATTGGTCTCTGGTAACTGTGGTTGCACAGGCTGCTAAACAAATTGCTGCCAAGGATGCCAGGATGAGGAGCCGTGTTTGTTTCATGTGGTAAGTGGATGGAAAAGTTTTCTGTGAATCACGCGTGGAAGCTGAAAAAGGGTGTCGAAGGCGAAGTTGACCAGAAGGAGCTAGTTAAGATGTTTCTCATTTCTCGGCGAGGCTGAGGGTCGGGGTTGTTACTCTTGTCGGAATAACATTGCGATCCATGTCTCCTGAGAGGGTGAAAGTGAGGTCTTTGAGAAAGACGGGATCGTCGAAATACCAGCCGTGGGAGATGGGATCGACGACGGGATTGGTGGTGGAGTGGGCTTTGAGGAAACGGGGACCGCAATCGACACCGACGGCTTTGGTGGGGGCCGATTCAGGAAGCCCGACCCGGCCGGCACGGGGGGGGGCGACGCCAATGCGTTTGACGTCCGAAAGTTTGGGGACGCTGTCGCAGGGATTGTGATAGTTGGTGAGTCTGACGCAGTGGCGATAGAGCGGTTTGGAGTTGGAGAAGCAGGGCGTGTGGGAGAGGCGGTCATTGGGCGTGGGAGAGGGGGCGGCTTTGAGAATGGAAGAACAGACAGGAATGTCTGTGTCACGCCGGACAGGCAGAAGTGTCCAAGGCGGGGTAATGGATCTCGACCTTCTGAGCGGCGGCGAGTGACGCCGCAGCGAGGGTCAGGGATACAATGAGCTGGGGCAGGCGTGTTCCTGTGATATTCACGAATGTAAGGGGGGTGGCAGGCTGGGAATGGGTGGGATGCCTCAAGGGCACGTCCACATTCGATGTCTGATAGTGGTTTTAAAACAAAAGGATCGGTGGGACGCAAGGATGGGAAACGAACAAATTCGGAGGTGAGGTTAGCTTTGGTTAATTGTTGGGAATGGATGAATGATTCACTGCGAGAGGCTGGAATGTGACGAAATGGTCACAATTCTGCCGGGGCCGGAAAAGTTGCAGCATATTCACCCAATGTCTTGCGCAGGTGGGGGGACTTGGTTAGTCGATTGTGGAAATGAGATTTGTCCGGCCAGAGCTGACGTGGCGTGTCCTGTTTGCCGAGCAGGGAGACTCGGTGTGTCTGCAGAGGTTGGCGCTGAGGTGTGGCTATCGGATCAGCCAGTTGTGCGTGGAGCTGGGGTGTGGTGAGAGATATCTACACGAGGTTTTTACGCGGGACATGGGGCTGGGTCCGAAGGAATGGATGCGGCTTGAGCGGATGGTAGTGGCACGGCGGATGTTGGCAGGCGGGAGGACTCCGGATGAGGTGGCGGAAAGTCTGGGATTCGCCGTGCAGTCCACTTTCCGCCGTGAGTTCGTGGAGTTTTACCAGGTGCGACCGCTGGAGTTCCAGCGGGAGAGGTGGGGGGGAAGTCGAGGGTTGAGGGTTGAGGGTGAAGAGGAAGAGGGCAGAAAAGAGTTTACCGCAAAGGCGCAAAGGTCGCGAAGTGTCGCGGAGGAAGAGGTGGGGTGTCGGGGGATTGAGAAGTTGAGGATTGGGGGTTGAGAGCAACGGACGGTGGGGGTGCGCGAAATTCTGGAGGTAGGGCGAATGGGAGTTGCCCGAAGTTGGATGAATGAATGAAGGCCGGAATGAATTGGCTATGGGCCAGCCAGAGTGGGCTTCGCCATTGATGGAAGGTCTGCTTTTGCAGACTTTGGATTCCGCGGTCCTGGGGGGGGGGAATTCTGCGCTCGCTAGTGGGTGGTTCTGGCTTTTTGCTGGGGGGGTGGTGGCGAAGAAGAAGGACGATGGGAGGAGCGACGGTCGCAGGCCGACGCTACAGGACGTGATCCGGATCCGGGGGGCGCGGCAGCATCATTTGAAGAATATCGATCTGGACATTCCTCGTGGGAAGCTGGTGGTGGTGACGGGGCCGAGTGGATCGGGGAAATCGTCTCTGGCATTTGACACGCTGTATGCGGAGGGGCAGCGGCGGTATGTGGAGTCTCTATCGGTTTATGCGCGGCAGTTTCTGGATCAGTTGGAAAAGCCGGATGTGGATTCAATCGAGGGGCTGAGCCCGGCGATTGCGATCGAGCAGCGGGGCGGTGGGCTGAATCCGCGCTCGACGGTGGCAACGGCGACGGAGATTTACGACTACCTGCGGGTGCTGTGGGCGGCGGCGGGGATTCCGCATGATCCGGCGACGGGCGAGCGGCTGGAGAGGATGAGCGCGGCGGACATCGTGAACGCGCTGGCGGCGATGGAGGAGGGGACGAAGGTAATATTGTTAGCGCCGCTGCCGCAGGAGGAGCTGGGGGAACCTGCTAGGGTGCTGGGAGATTTGCAGCGGCAGGGATACATCCGGGTGCGGGTGGATGGGGAGGTGTTGGAGATCGAAGAGGCGGCGGCAAAGTGGCCGGAGTTTCCGGGAGCGGTGGAGATCGTGGTGGATCGGTTTGTGATCCGGGCTGGGGTGGAGTCGCGGTTGGCGGACTCGGTGGAGACGGCGCTGCGGCTGTGCGGGGCGGAGGCGCGGGCGGCGGTGCAGGGGCCGGGTGAGAATAGGTGGCGGGATCTGGTTTTCCAAACGAGCTATCGGAATGCGCGGACGGGGTTCGTGGTGGGGGATCTTTCGCCGAAGCATTTTTCTTTCAACTCGCACATTGGCGCTTGTGAGGGATGCGAGGGGCTGGGGACGGAGATGTTTTGTGATCCGGATTTGCTAGAGGAGGGGGCGGATGCGGAGGGGACGTTGAAACGGTATCGTGAGGCGAAGTCGGAAATCACGCGGCGGAAGCTGGCGAAGTTCATGGCGCATCGGCCGTGTCGGGTTTGTGGGGGGAAGCGGCTGAAGCCGGAGTGGCTGGCGGTGAAGATTGAAGGCGGGGAGAAGTGCCGAGTGATCAGTGATCAGTTTGAAGAAAAGAGGAAGAAAGGTAAGCAGAAGCCGGAATATCCCTCTTCTCTGATCACTGCTCACTGCTCACTGATCACTTCTTCCTGGCTAGGCATTCAGGATTTTTGTGCGCTGGGGGTGGCGGATGCGATGCGGTGGATGGAGGGGATTTCGTTTGAGCCAGGGAAGGCGGAGGTTTGCAGGAGGCTGGCGGACGATGTTTGTAAACGACTGGCGTTTCTGGAAGAGGTGGGGTTGGATTATCTAACGTTGGAGCGGACGAGCGGGACTCTATCAGGCGGGGAGGCGCAGCGGATCCGGCTGGCGACTCAGTTAGGAGCGGGTTTATCCGGGGTGATTTATGTTTTGGACGAGCCGAGCATCGGGCTGCATGCGGCGGACACGGGGCGGCTGATAGGTGCGCTGCTGCGGTTGAGGGATTTGGGAAATACGGTGGTGGTGGTGGAGCATGATGAGGAAATCATCCGTGCGGCGGACTGGGTGATCGATCTGGGGCCGGGTGCGGGGGCGGCGGGGGGATATGTGATGGCGGAGGGGCCGCCGATGGAGATTGTTTCGCCGACGGGGGAGTGGCTGAGGGGCAGATTCAAGAGGCAAGAATCCAGAGCCAAGAAAGAAGAGAGGGGAGAGCTCGGGGAGTTGGTGATTCGTGGGGCGCGCGAGCATAATTTGAGGAATCTGGATGTGGTGATTCCGCTGGGGCAGCTCGTGTGTTTGAGCGGGCCTAGCGGGAGTGGGAAATCGACGCTGGCGGATTCGATTCTGCGGCGGGCTTTGGCGCGGCATTTCAATGGCTCGGGCGAGACACCGGGGAAGTTTGATCGGATCGAGGGGCTGGAGTTGATCGAGAAATGCGTGGTGGCGGACCAGTCGGCGATCGGGCGCAGTCCGCGGTCGAATCCGGCGACGTTCACCGGGGTGTTCGATCAGGTGCGGGATCTTTTCACGAAACTGAAGCTCTCGAAGCAGCGGGGATACGGGCCTAGCCGGTTTAGTTTCAATGCGGCGGGAGGGCGCTGCGAACGGTGCCAGGGAAACGGGCGGCTGAAAATAGAAATGCATTTCCTGCCAGATGCGTGGGTGGCCTGCCCGGCGTGTGGCGGGCGGCGGTTCAATCGCGAGACGCTGGAGGTGACGTTCAAGGGCAAGTCGATCGCCGATGTGTTGGAAATGGCGGTGAGCGATGCGGCGGTGTTTTTCCGGGCGATCCCGAAGATTTTCCATATCCTGAACATTCTGGAGGAGCTGGGGCTCGGTTACTTGAAACTCGGGCAGGCGGCGAACACTCTATCAGGCGGTGAGGCGCAGCGGCTGAAGCTCGCCGTCGAGCTCGCCCGCCCGCAGGCACCGCACACGTTGTATTTGTTCGACGAGCCGACGACCGGGCTGCACTTCGGCGACGTGGAGCGGCTGCTGGCGGCGTTCATGCGGCTGCGTGAGGCCGGGCACAGCGTGCTGGTGGTGGAGCATCATCTGGACGTGATCGCAGCGAGCGACTGGGTGATCGAGCTCGGTCCCGGCGGCGGGGTACACGGTGGGAACCTCGTCGCAGAGGGCGCTCCGGCGCTGATCCGGGAGAAAAACAACTCGCCGACCGGACTGGCTCTGGCGCGCCATGGGGGGCGACATTGAGGAAATTTCCAAATTTCCGGTGGACAATCCGGCGGGTGGACGGTAACCAATTCGCCTCTTGACGGGGCGCTGGACCCCGGAAAACCTGGCAGAGTAGCTCAGTGGTAGAGCAGAGGACTCATAAGCCTTTGGTCGGCGGTTCAAATCCGCCCTCTGCTACGGGTTTATTTCGAACTGGCCCAGGGAAAAGATCCCGGTGATGACGGCGGCGAGGGCCGTTCCCAGCGGCAGGAGCGGCCAGCGTGTTATTTGCTCCGGCCGAGGCGGTTTTCGAGTTCGGCGTGATAGAGATTTTCAATGGCCGGAGTTTTTCCGCTATCGGCGACGATGGATCCTTTTCCTCCTGGTGCGGTGCTGACCTCTTTCACGCTGGGTTCGCAACCGCTGATGCCGACAAATGCCCCCATCGGAAACGTAAGTGGCATGAAGATCCAGTCGCCCGGGGCATTCTTGTTATTGCGTGAGCCTGTTGCATCGACCTTGATGTTCCAATGGGCGACGCGTGCGCCAATGAAGGGACCCGCTCCCGGGCCGCCGCCGGGGCCATCGGCATCGTTTCTGAGGGAAATCTCGGTGCGGATCAGGTCGAAGCTCAGTCCGCGGTGGCTGTCGAAAGTGCCTTTGGTCATCCGGCCCTTGCTGTAAACATTGCCACTGGATAGCCACTCGATGTTGATGCCGTGTTTGACATTCCACATGCCGTCGATGGTGAAATTTTCCACAAGGCAGTCGTGAGTGTTCACCCGCATGGCGATGCTGTGGTGGTTGAGCGCTACTACCTCAATTCAGGGATTTCCTCCGCAATGGGTAGCGGGTATCGTCTTAAAAAGTCATGACTGAATCTCCCGTCGCCAATCCCACGATCCGCATCGTGATCGTGGAAGATCACCCGGATCTGAGGGATTCGTGGCGGCAGATCATCGCCGACGCCCCGTCCTTCGAATGCCTCGAATGCTTCGGCAATGCGGAGGACGCGCTGAGGGAAATTCCGCTCTACAAACCGGACGTGGGGCTGATGGACATCAACCTTCCCGGCATGTCCGGCATCGAATGCACCCGGCTGCTGCGCAACATCATCCCGAAGCTGCAAGTGCTCATTCTAACGGTTTATAAGGATACCGGGCGGATTTTTGAAGCGCTCGAAGTCGGAGCCAGTGGTTATCTTTTGAAACGCACTTCCCCGGAGCAATTGCTGCAGGCGATCATAGAGGTCCGCAACGGTGGCTCGCCGATGACCAGCGAGGTCGCGCGCAAGGTCGTGCAATCGTTCCGCAAACCCGCGCGGCTGAGGCGGCGAAGCTCACCCCACGTGAGGAGGAAATTCTAAAGCTTCTGGCGCAGGAATATGTGACGAAGGAAATTTCGGACAAACTCAAAATCAGTTATTTCACTTCCCGGACCCACCTGAAAAACATCTCCGAGAAACTCCACGTCCGCTCGCGGACGGAGGCGGTGCTGAAATACCTGGCATGATGAAGCCGGGAATTTTCGTGGGACTGTTGATTCTAATGGTCGTTTGCGCGGGCAAGGCGGAGGAACCGGTGGATCTGGTGGCCCCACTCGCCGGCACGGTCACTCCGCGCTTCGATTATTTCGCCTCGGCCTCGCTTCCATTCGGGATGGTGGCGCTCAGCCCGGATACCAAACATGGCGATCTTTGGAACGCCACCTGTCGCGCCGGGTTTCATCGCTACACGCTCCCCGCGACGGCAGAGGCACATTTGTTGCTCGATCTCGGCGCGCCTATCGGCATGACCGGCATCGAACACGCGGCGGCCTCGCGCGTTTCCCCCACGGAGATCACCGGCGAGGTCGTGATGTCGCCCACGCACCGCCGCAAGGTGCCATGCACGGTGTATTTCGTTGCGCAAGTGGACCGGCCGATGAACGGATTCGGCGGTTGGAGACCCGGTGCAGACGGAGAGCGGGAGTTGGTGGATCTGCCG
>JBBRCO010000054.1:0-21947 GCA_038204755.1 Verrucomicrobiales bacterium | reverse complement strand
TCGGCGGAGAGCACGACGAAAACCGTTCCCAGATCCGCGAAGTTCACCGATGGCCGGACGAGAGCTTCGGAATCCAGAGCGCCTTTTTCGACAGACTCGATGGTTCCAAGTAGAATGTTAGGCTGGAAGATGCCCCCCCGGCCGGTAGTGAAGACACGCTGCCCCTGGTGGAGAGCGGCTTCGGTTGATAGAAATTTAAGACGCAGCAGCGGATTGCCGACGAAGTGCCCGCGCTGGCCGCTGAGGATGCCGACTTCCGGCGAACCCTCGACCCGCGCGGAGACCTGGCATTTTTCGTCAGTTAGCAAAATGACGGACGAGCGGCCCTTGTCCGGACGGTCGATTTTTCCGACGAGTCCATCGTTAGAAAGCACGGCGAGCTGGGTGCCGATGCCCTTTTCCTCGCCGGCGTCGATGTCCACCGTCTGCCACCACGTCGTCGGGTGGCGGCGGATGACCTGGGCGGGCACAACGACAAAATGGGTGGTCTTTTTGAAATTCAGCGCATGGCGGAGAGTTTCGTTTTCCGCTTCGAGGCCGCGGAAGCGCGACTCGATGATCTGCAGTTTTCCAAGCTCCTTGCGGGTGGTGTCCAGCTCGACTTCGAGTTCCTTCGAGTGCCGCGTTTCATCGAGAAACTTACGGGCCTGCGTCTCCATTTGTGATCCGGAATTCAGGAACGGCGACATTGCCGAGAAATAGTAACCCTGGATTTCCCGCACTGCGCGGTCGCTCCGCGTGAAGGCCCAGACGGCACCTCCGAGGAAGAGCAGCAGGGCGATGAGATTGAGCGGCTTCATGGCCGGGGTGGGTCTTGGATGGTCCGCTTAGCGGTCCGAATTGGCGACCCGCTTCAGGAGTGAGAGCTCTTGAAGTGCCTTGCCAGTGCCTTCGGCCACGGCGCTGAGGGGATCCTCGGCGATGTGGACCGGCAGCCCGGTTTCCTCGCGCAGGAGGCGGTCCAGCCCTTTGAGCAAGGCCCCTCCGCCCGCCAGCACGATGCCGCGATCAACAAGATCGGAGGCAAGTTCCGGTGGGCAGCGTTCGAGAGTGGTGCGGACCGCGTCAACGATGGTGCTGAGGGGATCCGCCATGGCCTCGCGGATTTCCTGCGAGGTGATGGTGATGGTTTTGGGCAGCCCGGCGACAAGGTCGCGGCCCTTGACCTCCATGGTCATTTCCTTGGGAAGGGGAGCGGCGGAACCGAGACGGATCTTGATTTCCTCCGACGTGCGCTCACCGATCATCAGGTTGTAGGCGCGCTTCATGTATTGGATGATCGCCTCGTCCAGTTCGTCACCGGCGGTGCGGACCGAGCGGGCGTAAACGATGCCGGAAAGGGAAATCAGCGCGACTTCGGTCGTGCCACCGCCGATATCGACGATCATATTGCCAGATGCTTCCTGCACCGGAAGTCCCACGCCGATCGCGGCGGCCATCGGTTCCTCTATGAGATAAACTTCGCGCGCCCCGGCTTGTAGCGCGGACTCACGCACGGCGCGGCGTTCCACCTCGGTGATGCCTGATGGAATGGCGATCAGGACCCGTGGATTCGAGCGACGGCCCTTGTTCACCTTCTTGATGAAGTGACGGAGCATCGCCTCGGTGACCTCGAAATCCGCGATGACGCCGTCTTTCAACGGGCGGATGGCGACGATATTGCCCGGCGTCCGGCCGAGCATGCGTTTGGCATCGTCACCGACGGCGAGCACCTCGTTGGTGCCTGCCTTGACGGCCACGACCGACGGTTCGCGGAGGACAATGCCGTGGTCCTTGACGTTGATCAGCGTGTTCGCAGTGCCTAAATCGATGCCGATGTCATTGGAAAAAAAATTGCCGAAAAGCTTTTTAAACATGGATGGTGTTGAAAATGAGAGAGTGGTAGGGAAATCTGGTAGGTCGGAAATGCCTGGAGATTGTTTCACCCCGGCCCACAAGCCAGAGTAAGATATTGCAAAAGTCCCGCCGCTTCCGAAAGAAGTGGGAAACCGTCACCATTCGCCGCTATAACGTCAAGCGGGAATCCGTGTTCCTCATTGACAGTGCCAATGTTCCACGCGCTGGCGATCAAGGCGTCGCGAGCAACGGACCACACCCGGCGTGGCGGGTCAGGAATTCGTCCGCCAAGGCGCCGTAGGCTTGGGCACCGAGGCCGTTGGGATCGTGCTCGAAGATGGTTTTTCCATGGCTGGGTGCTTCGCCAATGCGAATGGTCCGCGGAATCATTGTCCGGTACATCTGATCGGGGAAAAATTTCGAAACTTCCTCCACCACCTGCCGCGAGAGCAGCGTGCGGCCGTCATACATGGTCATTGCAATGCCTTCGAGGCGGATCTCCGGGTTCGCATCGGACCCGCGGATCTGGTCGATGACGTGCACGATCTTCGCCAACCCTTCCAGGCCGAACCATTCGCACTGGAGCGGGATCAGGATTTCATCGGCCGCTGCGAGTGCGGAGGTCATCAGCACGCCGAGCGACGGCGGAGTATCGAGGATGCAGTATTCGAAAAGATCGTTTGGTTTCAACGCTTGGAGAATCGTGCGCAGGCGGGTGAGGTGGTCATCGCTGCGGGCGAGTTCGATTTCCACGCCGGCGAGGTCCATTTCCGAAGGGACGAGTGAGAGGTTTTCGCGGCCGGTCGGTATGATCTGCTGCGCCACCGTCGCTTCTCCTATCAGCACGGGGTACATGCTGCATCCATCCTCCGGCTCCATGCCGAGGCCGCTGGTGCAGTTCGCCTGCGGATCGAGGTCCACCAGAAGCACGCGCTGGCCACGCAGCGCCAGGGCTGCGGAAAGATTCAGGGCGGTGGTGGTTTTCCCCCCGCCGCCTTTTTGATTGGCGATGGCTACGACTTTCATGCTGGGTAAATCTGATACTCGACGCGGAAACTCTCCCGGCTGGCCGCGCTGCTGGCAATCAAAACCGCAGGGCGGGTGCAAATCAGCGCCGCCGCCTTGCCAATCCGATCACACTCCCGAGCAAGCACAGGCCCAGCGTTCCGGGTTCCGGCACCGCAGCGATCCCCGTATTTGTGAAAATCCACGAATGAAACTGCTGCAAGTCCACCGCTCCGCTCAGCCCGCCATATTTCGAGTTGCTGGTCGCCTGCGAAACGAAGCCCGAGTAGCTGTTGATCCCGACCAGATAGCGCACGCCGTCCACTGTTATGAAAACCCCGCCGCCGCTATCGCCGGGGGCCACGGCGCCTTCCAGCCGCGTGGCGACCGGGTTCGAGTCCTGGCGGTTGCTCGTTCCGGTGGGATTGTCGAAATCCGAGACGAACGAAGTGGTGGTCAGGCCATATTGATTGCCGTAAAACTCAATGAGGTTGGTGAATGCCCGCAGCTCGATGGGCGTTTCCGCGCCTGTCAGGCCCGTTCCTGAAAAACCGAATCCCACATAGGTCGCCTCACGTCCCAGAATGGACGCGGGTGCTTCGAGACGCAGCATTTCCGCCGCGCTGACCCCGGTCACTGCCGACGATAGATAGAGTAGCCCGAGGTCATTCGAGTAGGAGGTCCCCGAAGTCGAGTAGCCCGGGTGCAGGATCGTGCTCTCGATGGTGTAATCCACTCCGCCCACGTTGAAAATCCCGCCGGTCTGTTTGCTTTGGGAAACATGTCCCGCTGTCAGCACCCAGCGGTCGGAAAGCATCACGCCGGAGCCGCTGAAGCCAGAGCCGCTGAAGCCAGAGCCGGTCACCTTGCCCACCGATGGATAGAGCGCCGCCTCGTCACGGTAAGTCTGCGGGTCTGCCGTGTGCAGGATGGTGGACGCCACGGAGCGATCGGTGGAAAACGCTGCGATCGCGACAATGAACAGTGCCTTGAAACGAAGATTACTCATTACCGGCTTCTATCCTGATGACCGTGCCGCTTCAAACAAAATCAGGTGACAAAAACGCAAGACAGACTTCCACCAACCCGTCCCTACTCCTCCCCACCGATCTCGCCTGCGAGCTTCGGCGGGACCAGATAGGCGAGGTCTCCGAAGCGGGCCGGTGGCGTGATCCGCAGGCAGGCGATGGCACCTTTTTTGAATTCCACACCGCCGCCGGTGACGCCGAGGATCCACTCGACGAACATGGAGAAATCCGGTTCGTGGCCGACGATGGCGATGCGTTTGAAATCCCCGAACGCCGCCAGTTCCGCCATCGCCGTTTCCGGTGTCATGCCGGAGGCGAGCCAGCCTTGGATCAGCGCGCCGGGCATGCCGGCGGTCTGGCAGAATTCGTCCGCCGTCTGGCGGGCGCGAATGAGCGGGCTGGTAAGAACGATTTCCGGCAGCCGCTCGGCAGCTTTCAGAATCGTTGCCGCACGGCGCGCTTGTTCGCGGCCTTTTTCCACCAACACCCGTTGGAAATCTCCATCAGGGCTGAAGTTCTCCGCCTTGCCGTGGCGTAACAGGATGAGTTCCATCAGGGTGTGGAAGTTGAAATTACATGGTCATGCCGCCATCGACCGCGAGCACCTGCCCGGTGATATAGCGGGCGGCGGGGCTGGCGAGAAACAAGACGGCTTCGGCGATGTCTTTGGTTTCCCCGAACGTGGCTAACGGGATTTTTCCAATCACCGCGTCTTTGACCGCTTGTGGAAGTTCGTCGGTCATATCCGTGGTAATAAAGCCGGGAGCCACCGCATTGCAAGTGACGCTGCGGCCGGCGAGTTCGCGGGCGACTGCTTTGGTGAAACCGATCAGGCCTGCCTTGCTCGCGGAGTAGTTGGTTTGGCCGGCATTGCCGATCAGGCCGATGACGGAGGCGATGTTGATGATGCGCGGGTCCTCGGCTTTCATGAGCACGCGCATGAAAGCTTTGACGGTGTTGAACGCGCCTTTCAAATTGGTGTCGAGCACAGTGTCCCAATCCTCTTCCTTCATCCGCATGAGCAGGCCATCGCGGGTGACCCCGGCGTTGTTGATCAAGATGTTCACGGTGCCGAGCTCTTCGCCGATTTTCTTGGCGAGCTCCTGCACGGCGGCGTGGTCCGCCACATCGACGGCATAAGCGGTGGCGGAGCCCGGAAACAGGGCGTTGATTTCCTCCGCCGCTTTTCCACAGCTCGACGCGCTGCGGCTGACGACGGCGACCTTGGCTCCCGCGGCAGCGAGCGAACGGGCGATTTCCTGACCGATCCCGCGGCCACCTCCGGTGACGACGGCGACTTTGTTGGCAAAACGTGACATGCCCGGAGCGTGGCTAGAGGAGGGGGTGGGTGTCAATCCGCTGATCACTTCAACCGATCAACGCCCGCAGGATGCCGCGGATGATTCTGAAAATCAGGAAAATCACACCGAGCACCACGCCGACCGTTAGCAACAGGGCCACGGCGATGATCCCGAGAAACACCCAAAGCGGCCACCACCGGGCGTCGAGCTGGCGGACACGGCCCTGCCAGTTTTCCCAAGGCTGGCGCGGTCGGGACTCTCCACCGGTCTCCACTTTCGCGGGCGGCGCGGCTCCGTCGATTTCGAGCACTTCGACTTCGATGGCCTGGGGTTCGTTCGTCATGGTCATCATGGTTGAAGCAGAAATCTTGCCGCGATCCGGCAGATGGCAATCCGAATGACCGATTCTGGAAAATTATGCGGATTTTGGAAAGTCGGACGGTCGTGCGGCGGGCTATCAGTTCATGCCGTCCCGCAGTGGAGGCAAGGTGGAGACTATCTGACGATCTCCGCAGCCCGGATGCTCCATGTCACTTGACCGGGTAGCGGGTCCTCCTGCAGTTTGAAGCCCTCCTCCAGTTTTTCGACCACCAGAGGCAGCAGTTTGCCGTCGGCAGGGAGGCAGACGAAGCCTTGCGCGGGATGTTCGTCCTTCGAGTAAACGACGAGCTCCAGTTTGCTCCAGTCCATCTGCATCGTGGACTGGGCGAGGCCGATGTGCGGGATGACGGTGCCGTCCTTGACGAGCATGATGATCGGGATTTTTCCCGCTTCGATCTTCTGCCAGCCGCCGTTATAAGTTTTTCCGCTCTGATAGTCGATCCATGATCCCGGCGGTAGATAGACGTCGCGGCTGTTGATGCCTTCATGGAGCAGCGGGGCGACCAGCATGCTAGAACCGAACAAGTATTCATCCTCGATTGTCCAACTGCCGGGATCTTCCGGATACCCGACAAACAGTGCGCGCAGCATCGGCAGTCCATGGTCCGAGCTGTCCTTGGCCTGGGCGTAGATGTAGGGCATGAGCTTATATCTCATTTCATCGATCTCGCGGAAACGATCCATGAATGCGGCGTCGTAGTTCCACGGTTCCTTCGGTGTCATGCCGTGGCAGCGACTGTGGGAGGTGAGCATGCTGAAGGCGAGCCAGCGCAGATAGAGATCGGGAGTTTCCGTGCCGGAGAAGCCACCTGCATCGTGGCTCCAGAATGAGAAACCGCTGAGGCCTAACGAGAGTCCGCCGCGCAGTGCGGAGGCCATGCCGTTGTCGGTGCTTTCGGCATCGCCGCCCCAGTGCAGCGGATAGCGCTGGCTGCCGGCCCAGGCGCTGCGGGCCCAGATGAGGGAGTCACCGCTGATTCTCCTGGTAACCTCGGCGACGGCCTTGTTGTAGCGCAGCGGATAGAGGTTGTGTTCATAGAAGCCGCCGCAGCCGGATGCGTAAATGGCGTTGACCGGCGCGGCCTCGCCGAAATCCACGTTGATCGCGCTCACGCCGAGTTTGAGAAGTCCGGCGAGTTTCGCATGATACCAAGTGAGGGTGACAGGGTTCGAGAAATCGAGCACGGCGTCCTCACCGGAGATGTTGCCTTTCGGATCCTTCACGGCGAGTCCCTTGGCGATGATTTCGGGAAACAGGTCGTTTTTCGGAGTGAAACAGGGGAGCTGCCAGAGCGAGACGCGGAAGCCGTCATTCTTCAGATCCTCGATCATCCTGGCCGGGTCTTGGAAGCGGGTTTTCGAGAACTGATAGTCGCAGCGCCGGTCGGTTTCGAACCAGCCGGTGTCGAGGTGGATCACGTCCGCAGGGATCTTGTTTTCGCGCAGCTTGGCGGCGACCTCGCGGGTTTGTTCCTCGCTGTTATAAGTGCGGCGGCTCATCCACAGGCCGAACGACCAGAGCGGCGGCAGGGGGGCCTTGCCGGTGATTTTCGTATATTCGTCGAGGATCTCCTTGGGCGTCCCGAGGATGACGAAGAGGTCGAGTTCGTCGTCACCGAGCATCAGCGTGTTGAGGCCGTGGAAGGTTTGGCCGAAATCACAGGTGACAGGCGCGGTGGTGTGCATGAACATACCGTAGCCCGCGCTGCTCATGAAAAACGGGATGGGCTTGGACATGGCGGACGTCTGCACGCCGTTCGCATCAGCGGTGAAGAGCACGACCTTTTGGCCGCGCTTGTCGAGACTGGTGAACGACTCGCCGCAGCCGAAAATTTTCTCCCCCGGCGGCGAGGTGAACGCGGCGGAGAAACTGCGCGAGTAGTCCGAAGCGCGGCGGACAAAGGAAAACGGCAGCAGCGGCGTCAAAGTGCCGTGGTCCTTGAGGTGGTCCGTTTTGGTCAGCAGGCGTCCGGTGGCGTCGCGGAATTCGACGTGCCACGGGTCCTTGGTGATGGTGACGGATCCGAACCCGCTGGTATAACAGTATCCAGCAGGTGTTTCCGACATTTTCCACGAATCATCGCGCGGGAGCGGCCCGGCGAGCATCAGCGACTCCTCCTGTTGGACCTGGACGCCGGTGGACGCGCGGATGCGCACGACCTTGGGCGAGATGAAATCGATGGAAAACGGAAGTTCGGGATTCGCCGCGTATTCAGTGGCAGGGGATTTGTTGCCCGAGGCGGGGGCGGTTGCGGGCGTGTTGTCGGGCGCTTGCTTCGTCCCGCCGAGCTGGTGGCGGAGATAGGCCAGCTTCCCGCAGCGGGTGGCGGGATCGAATTCGGCCAGCCTGTCCGCCAGAAAGCAGGTGTTGGAGAGGTCCTTGAAATCCACGCTCACGTCGATCGGTTCGTTCAACATAGGCGGTGGCGGGGCGGCCAGGGCGGCTCCGGCGGCCAGGAGCATCCCTGTGGCGGCCGTGAGGCGGGCGAGAAAATTGGTTTTCGTCATCGGTTCCGGGATTCGGTTTGCGGCCTGCGGGCCAACGGGGCTTTTTCAAATCAAATGACTATCCCCCTAAGTGGCCTTTTTCAATCATCTTTCCCGGTTGCGCCGAAATCTGGAAAAAATCATTTTTTGCGAATAAAACGCAGTAGGGCGGTCGTATGCATAGCCTCTCTTGCAGAATTTCCAATAACCACAACCCATCCTATCCTCCAATGCGCCCGATCATCGCCCTCCTGTTTCTCGGTATTTCCCTTTCAAACGCTGCCGACGCACCTCTCCGCGCGCTCCTCGTCTGCGGCGGCTGCTGCCACGATTACGCCAAACAGTCGGTGATCCTCCGCGACGGCATCCAGGCGAGGGCGAATATCCAAGTGGACGTGGTAATCAGCTCTGACAGCTCGACCAAGCCGTATTTCCCGATGTATGAAAACAAGGATTGGGCGAAGGGCTACGATGTGGTGATCCACGACGAGTGCGCGGCCGACATCAAGGAAATGCCCTACGTCCAGAACATCGTGGACGCCCATAAGAACGGTGTGCCTGCCGTGAACGTCCACTGCGCGATGCACAGCTACCGGACCGGGACGGACATCTGGTTCGCCTATCTCGGCCTGCAATCCAGCAGCCACGGTTGGAGAAAACCGATTGATGTCGATTTCACCGCGGCCGAGCACCCGATCACCAAGGGCATGGCGAACTGGACGACCATCGACGAGGAGCTCTATAACAATATTAAAATCTTCGATACCGCGAAGCCGATCGTGATGGGCAGTCAGGTCCAACAGAATGGAAACAAGGATACCAACGTCGTCGCCTGGACGAATGACTATCACGGTACGCGCATTTTCAATACGACGCTCGGCCACCAGAACGAAACCGTCAGTGACGAACGTTATCTGAATTTCATCGTCCGTGGCGTGCTGTGGAGCTGCGATAAGCTCAACCCGACCTATCTGAATGCCTATTCCGGACCGAACGGAAAGTTTGAAACCCTGCCGGCGAAGGCAGCCCAGCCAGCACCCTGAGGCACCGGCATCAGCGGGTTGCTCCACCCTCCTTTTGTTCGATTTTTGTTTGGTTGTAGCCTTCTCGGGTTGCAGATCCTGTCAAGACACCAAGTTAGGCAAAAAACAGATTCTTCGCGCAGTTCGCAATCAACGGCGAATTTCCGGCAATGGTCAGTCCATCGTGTATTCTGAGATCCGTGCTGCCGAATCGAAACGTTTCAGGATACACTGAAGAATAAACAGTGATGGCGGTGGTGGCTGTAAATCCAATTGGATAACCTATCCAAATGCGACGAAATATTGTGCCAATGATCAGTGCCACTGAAAATGGAATCGATCCAATGAGGATCGCCAGAAGCATTGCAAATGTTCGAACGGCATTTCGACAGATCTTTTTCATTGTCTGATCGAACCGGGCGTTCCAAAAGTCATTCCGGTTTCACCGGTCCCGCGATCCGGGCAAGGCCGACAGAAATGGGGCTGCGACGGGAGAGAAAAACTCACTTTGCCGGAGTTTCCGCTGGCGGTGTCGCCCCGGCCGGAGCGGGGGCTTCGATGGTTTTCCGGATGGCGAACTTGTTCTGCATGTCCTCGATCAGCGAGCGACCGGTTTCCTTCTGATGGCGGATGGCCATGCCGATGAGAAACGCAGTGGCGGCGAGAATCAGGAATATCAGGATCGCGCCGAAGCCGATGCCGCTGGAAGGGGCGGCGGCGTAAGTGTCGCGTTGTTGCGCGGCTTTTTCCGAGGCGCTCATACTCGGGCTTTCCTCGGGTTCGCGGGTAATCGGGGATTCCTGACCGGGTTTTTCACGGGCGAGGGCGGAGAGTTCGTCGTCATTGAGCAGGAAATCGAACGCTACATCACCGAGTTTTACCGTCCCGCCGTTGCGGAGCGGAATCACTTCCTTGCGCACGCCGTCGAGCTTGATGCCGTTGGTGGAACCGGCGTCGCGAAGCTCGTAGCCGCCCTTGATGCGATGCATTTCCGCGTGGTTGACGGAAACCGAGCCGGAATCGATTGCGATGTCGTTTTCGCTACCTCGACCAAGGGTGACCACTTGGCGATCCAGTTGGAAGCGGTAGGGCTGGGCGTTTTTCTCGGGAACGGTGATCGTGACACGTGGCATGGCTTTAGAAACGAAGGACTTGGCCAGATTCTAGCGCCAATGGACAGGAATCACACCAATTTTTTCGGCAAGCCCTCCGCAACGGGTCACTTGGCCAGACTGGCGAACCACGCTTTCGGCGCAGCCCGGTTCAGCAGGACCAGGGTGAGCAGGGGATAGACACAGGTGAGGATGACCCCGACAATCGCACCACCGACCATGAAACCGCCCATGATGGTTTCCGCAGAACCCGGCAGACGCGTGCCGCCCATCATTCCCTTGCTCATTTCCTGCATCGCCGGAATCAGGATGGCGAAGGTGAGGACCAGGTTCACCGCCTTCGCGCCCAGAGAGGAAACCGCGTAGATGTTCGACCATTTCAGGCCGTCCTTGCGTTTTCCCAGCATTTTGATGCCGGCGATAATCATCGGGATGGCAACTAGCAATGACAGCGCGGTGGACGTCAGGGTAAATGGCTTGATCTTCTCCTGCATCGCAAGCTGGGCCTCCCATTGGGCGCTCATCTGCGGGGTGGCCGGCATCAGTTTCATAAACGGATTGCCGATGATGGCGATGAACAAGCCCCACACCGCGCCCAGTAGCCCGAATCCTGCGAAAACCAGATGGAGGATTCCTAACACCTTCACCACCGGCGGCATTTCCGTGATGATGCAGGGCATCGGGTGAACTCCCTGCTGAAGCGGCGGCTGGTAGGGTGACGGCTCGTGCATAGGCTCCCATCAGAGGGAAACCGCGGAGGAATGTCGAGCCCGCGTCGCCGTGATTTAGAGTTCCGGAATCGGAGAACCGTCTGACAGCGGCTGTGGTTGAATGCCGGAAGATAGGTCTCAATCGTCTCGATGGCGTCGGAAATTCGAGCGAGCCGGCAATGATCTCTCCCGATATCATGGAGCGGTGGTTGACAAAGGGGCCGCGTGCTTGCTGAATTCCTCCGGGCAAAGGAAAGCGAAAGCCGATTGGTGTTCGGCCAGCATCAGGCAGTTCCGTTCCTGGGATTGGCCTGACAACCTCGACCCGTCCACCACCATTCACCATTCATTACCATAAATCCATGACCACCACGCCCGCCCGATCCAACAATCGATTCGCCTTCATGACAGTCACCGCGCTGTTTTTCCTCTGGGGCTTCATTTCATGTATGAACGACCTTTTGATTCCCAAGTTCAAGGCGGACTTCAACCTGACGCAGTTCCAGGCGAATCTGGTGCAGTTCGCGTTTTTCGGAGCCTATTTCCTCGTCTCGCTCGCCTATTTCCTGATCTCCGCCGCCAAGGGGGATCCGATCAATAAGATCGGTTATAAAAACGGCCTCGTGCTAGGCCTGCTCGTCGCGGGCATCGGCTGCCTGCTATTCTATCCAGCGGCGGAAACCAAACAATACGCGCTCTTCCTCGGCGCGCTGATCGTCCTCGGATCTGGGATCACGATCATCCAAATCGCCGCGAACCCCTACGTCACCATCCTCGGACCGGAGGACACCGCGCCCTCCCGCCTCAATCTATCACAGGGCCTCAACTCGCTGGGCTACGTGATCACCCCGCTCATCGGGGGTATCATGCTTTTCGGCTCCAAGGAAATCTACACCAGCACCGGCGGCGTGGACGCGGTGAAAGTCCCGTATGTGGGCCTCGGCATCGCCTTCATCGCCCTCGCGGGAATCTTTAAAATGATCTCGCTGCCGAATTTCAGCCAGGAAGGCAAAGTCGAGGCGGGCGTCAAAGCCTTCCGCCACAAGCATTTCTTCTGGGGCTGGCTCGCCATTTTCTTTTACGTCGGCAGTGAAGTCACCATCGGCAGCATCCTCATCAACTACCTCATGGACTCCAGCGTAATGGGAATGTCGGAAGATACCTCCGCGAAATTCCTCTCCTTCTACTGGGGCGGCACGATGATCGGCCGCCTGATGGGTGCCATCTCCCTCAGCACTATCCAACAGTCTCGGAAATATCTTTTCATGGCGCTGGCCGCCGTCGGCGCGACAGCGGTGATCTTCGCAAACGCAACCTTCAAGGAAAATCTAACCCACGGGCATTACATCGATCCACAGACGATCCTTCCCTACATCGGCATGGTCGTGATGAGCTTCGTGTTTTTCGTGCTGGGTCGCTCGAATCCCGGGAAAATGGTCGGTCTGTTCGCCCTGGTGGCAATGGCTCTCACAGCGCTCTCGATGAGCACCAAGGGGGAATTCGCCTTGTGGTCGATCATCGGCATCGGCCTTTTCAATTCGATCATGTGGTCCAACATTTTCAGCCTCTCGATCCGCGGTCTCGGCAAGGATACCAGCCAGGGCAGTTCGCTGCTGGTAATGATGATCGTCGGCGGAGCGATCATGCCGCTCATTCAGGGCGCGCTGATGGATGCCTACGGCGTGCGGACCTCGCTTAGCATCGTCTTCGTTGGCTACGCCTATCTCGTTTACTTCGGCTTCTTCGGTGCCCGCGCAGATGAGATCAGTGATTCGCCAGCGGCGCGGACTGCTGGAACGAGCGGCGGGCATTGAACACTGCGGCCGCTGTGGATCCTGCTTTCCCCTGCATCCGCGTTGCCTCGGTAGAAGCGACGCGGCGATGCAGCTCATCGTGGGATCCATGATTCAGAAGCTAGGGAAGGATTGGAATTGGCGTGATGTCCGAGCTCCAAAAGGTCGCGGTAGATATCGAGATATTGATCGACCATGGAATCCGGAGAAAATGATGCGGCCGCCTCAGTCATGATTCTGGTTAGATTGGCCTCCTTTTCCGCAGCGGGCCGGATGAAGTGGCGCATTGCTTCGTCGATCGCCCATCGCAATCCGGGCGCATCGTAAATTTCAAAGGAGAATCCATTACCGATTTGGCATTTGCTATCCAATGTCGTGACTGTGTCGCGCAGTCCGCCCGTTAAGTGAACGATTGGCAGGCTGCCGTATCGCAGACCGATCATCTGCGAGAGACCGCACGGCTCGTATGCGGAAGGCATCAACGTGAAGTCGGAGGCCGCATATCCGATTCGCGACAGGCTTTCGCTGAAACCCCTCACCGCGATCCGGCTCTGGAGTCCATGAAACTCCGCGATGTGCTCGAATGGTTTGCGGTAAGGCCCGTCGCCGATGAAAACCACCTGCAAGCCGATCGCCCAATAGTCGCTGACAAGTTGATAGAGAATCTCCGCCAGCAGGTGGCAGCCTTTTTGCACCGGATCAAGCCGGGAGGGCCAGAAGAGGATAGGCGCATGGTCGTCCTCCTCCAATTCAAGCATCCGCTGGAGCGTCCGTTTGTTCTCACGCTTCCCCGATACATGGTGGTCCGCATCGTATTGGCAGGGCAGGTGAACGTCGCGCTCGGGGCAGAGCGAGGCTGGCAGCGAGTTGATAATCCCGTGCGCCCGTCCAGCTCCCAGCTTTCCCCTGACGGCGTCCACCACGGCCCGGGAAGTGGCATGCACGCCACCTGCCAGTTCGCCGAGGAAACTGCGGCTCACGGTGTTCATCTGGTCCGCAGCGAGGATTCCGGAAGCGAGCATGCTGATGGAGTTATGATAGCGGGCGGATTCATACGATTCCGGGAATTGATGAAAATAGAGATGTTCCCAGAATTTCTCCGCGTCCACCCCCCGGTCCTCGATATATCCCAGCGTGGTCTGCTCGTCATGCAGGTTGTGAAGCGTGAACAACGTCGGAATGCCCATCTTCCTTGCTGCTGCCGGAACCAATCCGGTCATCCAGTCGTGGCAGTGGATCAGATCCGGTTTGACGCGCGGTATGATATATTGAACCACGTCCCGCTGGAATGCCAGAGCTGCCCTCAGGTTGGAATATTGGCAGCCGTCGTACACCGAGCGCCGGTAGGAAAACTCCCTGTCCCGACAAAGGTGGAGCCGCCGCGAATGTCCCGCAGCACCGGGTTGATACAAAGTTTGAAAATGGGGCAAGGCCACATGCACATCCGCCCCGGCCTCTGATAGTGAATCGATCAGCAGCGCACAAACGTCCGCCAAGCCGCCTGCTTTTACGCATGGCGCGTGTTTGCCGTTTTTGGATAGGAAATCGCTCTCACTCAGCTCCGGAGTCACGATCAGGATCCGCGGGCGGCGGCTGTTGAATCCGTTCCGCAGGTTCCTGAGGGCGGTCATGGGTGGAAGCGGCTGGATCGTGGCTGGAGTTGACTGAAATGGAGCAGCGGTCGAGGCCTGGAAGTTGGATTTTCCAGACCCCGTGCTAGCTGGCCTCGTCTGAACGCAAAACATACGGCTTCCCTGTTCGGGATGCCGTATGCCGGAGTTGCTGACAGGCGAGTGTGTTTATTTGATCCACTGCCATGCACCTTGTCGCGTCGGTGGTCGCCCACCTAGGACGGGGTATTAGAAATGAAAGCGAGCTCCTCCTTCGAAAAGGACATCGTCATCGAGTGACACTCCACCGAAATCTGGATCATCGAAATAGATCCAGCGGGCACCTCCGAAGAGTTCCACATTATCGTTCACATGGTAGGCAAGACCGGCAAACACCTGGCCGGTGAATACCCAGTCATCGGTATGGCGGGTGCCTGAAAACGTGTTGAAATCGACGTCCACATAGGTGGTTCCCAGTCCACCTCCGAGATAGGCGCTGAGGCCCCCGGTGATGAGATGCTCAAATTTTGCGTTGAAGGTGATCGGAACAAGGTCAACGTCTGCGTTGCCCCCCAAAAAAGTGTGTCCGTTGGAAGAATCATGATTTTCTGTCCATCCGGCCTCGGCGAATAGAGCCACGCTCCATCCGCTCAAAACCCAAGGGGAGTTCGCGCCGAACTGGAGCGTGTACATGTCCTCTTCATAATCGATGAGGTAGCCGGCGGAGCCGCCGACGAACCAATCCCAGGTATTATCCTGGGTCATGGGAGGCGGGGAAGATTCAGTGATGGCCTGCGAAGTTCCGGCAATGGCGGGAACTGCGAGAATGAGCGACAGGATGAGTGTGGTTTTCATAAGTGCGATGGCTTCTTGGTATTTTCTGTTGGGGTGATGACGGATTCGGATTTCAGGCACGCCTATCCTCCGGGTGTCAGTTAGTGGCGCTGATGATGCGCCCTGCTCACAATGTTGTATTTACCGGGTTTCCCGGCTGCTGGCAGGGCTATCATATTTTCGCCGTCCCTACTTTAGCAGAATAGGTTCCAGAACGGCGAATTGCCCGCAGATCAAGCAAGCTCAATGGAAACCACTAAAATCTCTAGCAGCTTTCTGCTTCGGATTATTGCGAATTGCGCGACCAAGGTTCGTTTATGCAACATGCCTTCCCGCCCAACCCCGTCGTGGTGGCGGGCAGCATGGAGTGGGACATGCCCCTGCCGGGCGCTCTGAGGCCGAAGCCCGCTGGTGATTTCGCGCTGGAACAATCCCAGCCCGATGCGGCGCGTCAGGAGACTTACGAGGTGAAAAAAAGCGATGCCATCATAAAGATCCAGAGGAAGTTCGAGATGAGTGCATGGCAGTTGAAGCGGCTCAACGAACTGATGGGCGAAGTAAGGGCGGATGCCGGTGGGACTTTACTTGCCGACCAGATGCGCGCCTTGCGACGGCCGTGAGGCGAAGATTTGCGGCGTGATGCCGGTGGCCTTCTCATACTCGCTCGCGAGCGTGGCGGCGATTTCCGTGGCCTTGCGGGATTCGCAGAGCGTGACGGTGGAACCGCCGAAACCACCGCCGGTCATGCGGGCTCCGATGACACCACCGTTGCGGCCGATCTTTCTAGCAATCTCTACCATCACATCGAGCTCCTTGCAGGAAACCTCGAAGTCATCGCGCAGCGAATCGTGGCTGGCGGCCATTAGCGGACCGAGCGTTTCGAAATCATTTCTAGCAAGCGCGGCGGCGGCGGCGATGGTGCGGGAAATTTCCCCGACCACATGGCGTGAGCGGCGGTTGATCGGTTCGCCGAGTTTTTCCCAATGCGCTTGGACATCGGCGGACGTGACGTCGCGCCAGGAGTTTTTTCCAAGGATGGCGAGGCCGTCCTCGGTGTGCTTGCGGCGGGCGGCGTAACCTCCATCCGAAAGCTCGTGATGGACCATGGTGTTGGAGATGAGAACGGTGAGGTCCGGATTTTCAAACGGGACGAGCTCGGGCTCGCCGGTCTGGCAATCGATGAGGACGAGGCGGTTCGTCTTGCCAAAGGCGGAGGCGAACTGGTCCATGATGCCGCATGGGACGTGGGCGAAGTCGTGCTCGGCCTTCTGGCAGAGCAGCGCTTTCTCGCGCGTGTCTAACACGGTGTCGAGCAGTCCTTCGAGGAAAGTCGCGGTGGCGCACTCAAGGGCGGCGGATGAGGAAAGTCCGGCACCGCCGGGGACTGAGGAAAGGATGTAAGCGTCGAAGCCGGGGATGTGGTGGCCGCGGTCCTGGAAACCGCGGATCACGCCGCGCAGGTAGTTCGCCCATTTCGGCTCGCTAACTTCCTGCGGCACTGACAGATCAAGGATGACGACTTCTTCACTGATGGCAGTGGTGATGCGGGCGTTGGTGGTGCCGTTAGCGCAGCCGGCGATGACGATGTAGCGGTCGATCGCAAAGGGCATGACAAAGCCGTCGCAATAGTCGATGTGCTCGCCGATGAGATTGACGCGCCCGGGTGCGGCGGCGGTGATGGTGGCTTGGGATTGAAGGCGAACGAGAAGGCCGTTGGCGGCGTCGGAGACGAGATCGGTGAGGTCTGGGTTGATTTGGAGCATCGGAATGGGTGGGTTAAGTAAGATCGACGTTAGCAGGCTGGTCGAGGCGGCGGCGGTAACTTTCCACCGCCTGGGTCCAGACGCTGTGCATGCTTTCCGTCGGACGTAGCCAGACGGCGCGGTGCATCATGAGCATCGCGGGCGCGAGGTAAAGCAGTTCAGCAAGTTCGTTTTTGGAAAGTGCGGCCGGGCCTCCGATGAGGCAGCGTTCGGCGAGTGCTTCATCGATGTCCGTGTACTCGGATTGGTCCAACAGGGAAACGTGGACGCCGTTGACGTAGGGATCGACGACGGCTGCGATGACGCCGCGGCGGGCGTCGAGCGATGCATCCAGCGCCGGATCGACTGCGGCGGTGGCGTTGTCCGCGAGCTTGATGATTTCAGGCGGATTGAGTTCCTCGGGAGTAGCGAGAATATCGCGTTTTGCCAAGGCACGGCCGTAGCGCGAGCGGCTGGTCCAGACGGAAACGGGGGCGGCGAGGAGCAGCCCGGCCAGGATCGGGATCATCCACAGGGCGAACGCGTATTTACCGACGAGGCCGATGCCCTGGATGTGCGATTTATAGCCGATGCCCAACGCCACGCCGGTCCAGGCGAGACCGAGGATCGTCTGCACCGCATGGAAACGGATCGCGTCTCCCCAGGTTGTGCCGTCGGTTTCGCGGTTCTGATTTCCCCAGCCGACCGCGCGTCCCAATATGATGCTCAACACCATCATCGTGTGGGCGACCATGATGCACGGAGCCAGCAGCATGGAAACGAACGTCTCAAGCGCCGCCCCGACGACGAGCGGCAGGAATCCGCCGAAGGAGCGGCGGATGGAGGGCGTTAGAATGGCACCGATGACGGCGAGGATCTTGGGAATGAAGAGCAGGCCGAAGATGAAAATCGTGAGGATGATGCTTTGTTGGACACCGTCGATGTGGAACAGGCGTGCGGCGTAGTTTTCAAATGGAAGCTGGCTCAGGTCGCTGGCCGAGCGGTCCCAGGCGATCCATGTGCCCAGCGCGAGAAACAGAAACCAGATCGGGCTGCCGAGGTAGGCCATGATGCCCATGAAAAGATGCATGCGGACGGAGAACGGAAGTTTCCGGGCGAAGATGAGCCACATGTGTTGGAGGTTTCCCTGACACCAGCGGCGGTCGCGGATGAGGTGGTCCATCAGCGTGGGCGGCGCTTCCTCGTAGGTCCCCTCGATGTCCCAGGCGAGCCAGACTTCCCAGCCTTTTGCCACCATCAGCGCGGCTTCCACGAAGTCGTGGCTGAGGATGCGTCCACCGAACGGCTCGCGACCTGGGAGGGCGGGGAGCTCGCAGTATTGGGAAAACGGCTTGAGGCGGATGAGCGCGTTGTGGCCCCAATAACTACCGCCGCTGAGCTGCCAGAAATTCAGGCCGCGGATGAAAAGCGGGCCGTAGAGGCGCATCGCGAACTGTTGGAGACGGGTGAAAATAGACGAACCGCGGATCAGCTTCGGCGGCGTCTGGAGAATGCCGAGGCGCGGATAGGCCTCCATGATGCGGGCCATCTTCACGATGTCCGCGCCGTCCATCAGGCTATCGGCATCGAGCACGAGCATCGATTCATAACGCCCGCCCCAGGTGCGGACGAAGTCGCCGATGTTGCCGGCCTTGCGGTTTTCGTTGGTCTTGCGGCGGCGGTAGTAGATTTTTCCGAACGCTTCCAGGCGGCGGCAGAGATTGGTCCACGACGTTTCCTCAAGGATCCAGAGATCGAGGTCGCGGGTGTCGCTGACGATGAAGAAGTCGAACGAATCCAGGTGTCCGGTGGCCTCGATAGATCGATAGATGGCTTCGATCCGGGCGCAGGTGCGCACGCTGTCCTCGTTATAAACGGGCATGACCACGGCGTGGCGCATTGCCAGCGGGCCGGTTTTTCCATCAGCGAGCTTGGTGATGCGGACGGAGCGCTTGCGGCCCATCAGCATGTCGAATGCTCCGAACACCGCGTGGAACGAGCCGAGCACGAGCAGGCCGTTGAGGATGACGAAAATCGCCAGCAGCGGATAATGGGCCTTTTGAAATCCCATGCGCCAGAACAGGTCTGCGAGCCAGAGACTGGCTGCTAGGTTCACGATGACGACGCTGCCGAAGAAAATGGTGCGGCGCAGGACCATGCGGAAGCGCCCGAAGAAGCGTTTGGTGGAGTCGCCGGGAAAAAGATCGCCGGGCGGCGGTTCGGGAATATCCATGAGTCAGTCTAGCAAGATGAACCAAACGGTGAAAATGAGGGTGGCTAACAATAGTGTGGTGAACACATAGCGGACGATCGGGCTGCGGTCCATGGTGGCCCACCACTGGGCGGCACCGCTGCCGAGGGCGTTTAGTTCGAGCGGGCGGGGGATCATGGTTAGCTGCGCGAACTGCGGACCGGCGGCGAGGTAGGATTTTTTCATCGCCTCCACGAACTCGGGGGGCCACGGCGCGGGGGTGAGGAAAACGCCCTGCCATTTCCCGGGCATGCCGGCGAGCAGCAGCGCGAGCCGTCCACGCGCGGCGAGACGGCGGTTTTCCAACGGCACATCGAGCACGTCCTGCGTCCACTCTGCCACTTCGGACAGCGCCTCCTCCATTGCCAGCAGGCGCGCGGCCTTTTCCGGCTCATCCACCCGGCGGGCCGAGGCGCGCCAGAGGATGCTGCGGACGAGCTCCGCGACCAGCAGGCGGTTTCGCAGGCGTAGTGCTTGAAGGTAGGCCTCGACGGCGGCGTAGGCTTCCTCCCACTCGTTGAGCTCCAGCTCGTTGAGGGGGCGGAGGGTATCTAGGGAGTGACGCGGTGGACCCATGTTTCGGTGAGGAAATTATCGCCGCGCTTCAGGCAGCAACGAAGCTCGATTGGCCCGATGTTGGCCAGCTTGCCGACTTCGGCGGTGGGTGCGATTTGGAACGCGACGCGCCAGCGGGAGTCAGGAATCGGCTGCACGGTGAGACCTTGGATTTTCACCCGGTCCGATCCCGGTCCCACCGCCTGCACCAGCGGCGTGAGC
The DNA here is from genome assembly GCA_038204755.1 of Verrucomicrobiales bacterium. Lineage (GTDB taxonomy): Bacteria > Verrucomicrobiota > Verrucomicrobiia > Verrucomicrobiales > Akkermansiaceae > Luteolibacter. Next base: position 2,058 of record JBBRCO010000054.1, on the reverse strand, counting down.
GGAGTGTCGCTCTGCTGATTGAGGGCGGTCCCTGCAAACTCGACGACCATCGTCCGTTGCTCCGGCTGCCAGTCATGAGTGCCGGTGCGGGTCGCGATCACGCGGCCGTCAGCCATTGATGGGTCCTCGTTCATCGTCCAATGCTGGCGATAGGTAAACTCGACGCGGTCGCCGGGCTGGGGGATTTTCGCAGGCTCCCACATGGCGACGGTGTTGTCGGCAAGTTCGTTCGTGGTGGGTATTTCCATCAGCGTGACGCGGCCGGGACCCCAGTTGGAAGTTGGCTCCACCCATAGCGACGGGCGCAAATGATAGGCTGCCTCGCCATCCTCGTAGGCGCTGAACCGGCGGTCGCGCTGGAGCAGGCCGAAGCCATCGCATTTTTCCATGTCGAATGAGCTGAACTCCAGATTACCGGAGTCATTGGAAATCGGACGCCAGAGCCGCTCGCCGGTGCCCATGCGGATCGCAAGGCCATCGGAATCGTGGACTTCCGGGCGGAAATCATCGAAGCGGCGTTTCGAATTCTCGCCGAACCAGAACATGCTGGACATCGGCGCGATGCCGAGGCGCTGGACGGCCTTGCGGGTGAAAATCACCGCCGTCACCTCGACGATGGTGGTGTTTCCCGGATTGACCTTGAATTGATAGGCACCCGAGTAGGACGGGCCGTCGAGCAGTGCGTAGATCCGGGCCTGGGTGTCACCCGCGTCGGGCTTGCGCAGCCAGAATTCGCGGAAACTCGGAAACTCCTCCTTGGTCCCTTCAATGCCGGTGTCCACCGCGATGCCGCGTGAGGAAATGCCGTAGCGCTGGTTTTTTCCGAGCGCACGCCAGTAGCTCGCGCCTTGGAAGGAGATGAGCTCGTCAAAAACGTCCGGGTTGTTCAGCGGCGAGTGGAGCCGGAATCCGGCGAATCCGCCATCGGACGGCAGATCGCCGTGTTTGCTGATCAGCGGGCCGTAGTTGAAATAGGCCTCTGCCAAGCGGATCTGCTGCTGGTGCGTGAGCGTGAACTCATTGAGCGTCACCGGCTCGCGGTATAGATAGCCGGGGTGGAAAAACATCGCACGGAACGGAAGTTTCTCCGCCGCCCACAGGGCTTGGTCGGGATTGAAACGGATATCGCGATACTGATCGTAGGACAAATTGTTCATCCACGCGGGCAACACGTCGCGGTTCGGCGCCACGTAAGGCTTGTTGGCGAGGTCCCGCGCCCGGCTTTGGATGCTCTCGAAACCGAGATCCTCGCGTTCCCATGTCTGACTGAAGGCGGGGACGGTCAGGGCCCCGAGGGTGGCTAGCAGTAAAATGTTCCGTGACACAGCAAGGGACATAGAACCGTTACACCCTCACAGTCAAGAATGGCGATGCGTATTTCTTTCATGAAAAACACCCCGAATCGCTCGTGCGGGTGAAGTGATAGGTCAAAATTCCGTCGAAGTCGATCCGGTCCGGATCCTCCACCTCCCGCCCGGTGTCGAAATCCAGGAAAAATTTCCCGCAATGGAACCCACAACGCGCCATCAGGGAGAGCAGCTCCGCGTGCTCGAACCAACGGATCGCCTGCCGCGATTCGTGCCTCAGCGGCACCTCACCGGAGACCGAATACCGGTGCTCGCGGTGGACGATCTGCCGCTCCCGATCCAGCCGGTGCCGGGTTTCCAGCAATCCCTCACGCCCGTCCGGCAGGGTCGCCGCATGGTCGTCATACCACTCGTTTTCCGGCAAATCCCCCAGCAGCTCCGCATACGGCATGAATACCGTGAGATAAAGCCCGCCCTGATTTTCCAAAAGCCCGTGCCAATGCCGCAGCGTCGCCTCCGGATCGGCCGCGAGCTGCAGGGTGAACGCCGGTGCCAGCAGTGACGAAAATTTCCGCCCCGGATCCCACGTTGACATGTTGCCCTCGTGGATCGTCCCGGTCACGCCGAGGCTTTCCGCCCGCACCTTGCCGAGTTCCAGCATGTCCCGCGAGAGCTCCAGCCCCTCCACCTCGAATCCCATCCCCACCAGCGGAAACATCAGCCGCCCCGATCCCGCGCCGATCTCCAACGC
>JBBRCO010000053.1:0-22824 GCA_038204755.1 Verrucomicrobiales bacterium | reverse complement strand
CGGACCCGGGATGAAATTGTCACCACCGGCCAGGATCAACGTGTTTGGAAAGGTGCCGTCAAAGGCATCGACAAGCGCGGCGAGGTTCGGCGCGGTCTGCGAGGCGAGCAAGCCTGCCTCGGCATCGGCGAGGTGGAGGAGCTGCAGCGTGTAGTCCGTCGCAGGGGTGAGTTCAAACACGGTGAGTGTGTTGCTCGATTCGTTCGAGACGATGAGTAGCGGGCGGCCGCTCGGGCTATCGGCCTCGGAGACGACCACAAGTCCTTCGGGATTGAAATCGCCGGTGCGGACAAGCGAGGTGACGTAGGTCGGAGCGAGCGGGTTCGTGATGTCGAACACGAGAGTCATGTGCGCGCGTTCCAGGCCGAGGAAGGCAAAGGTGCGGTTGCCGATCACCGCCACGGTGACACCTTCTGGCTCGGGACCTTTGTTGTCACTGCGGTTGTCGTCGAACTGGCTGTTGTGCAGCGAGGCCACAATCATTTCGACCATGTCGCCGCTGTCGAAGACGATGGCACCGGTGGAGTCCAGGATGGAGAAGGAGCGGGCGCCATACATGAGGATCTCGTCGATGTCGCCATCGTTGTTCGTATCGCCACGCAGACCGGGAAAATTCGAGACGGTGAGCCGTCCGAGGTTGGTGTTGAGCTTCAAGGCCGCCGCGTCCGGGAAGATGACAGGGTCGAGGACATAAGCTGCATTGCCCGCAAGGATGCTTTCATCGGGGCTGAGGAAGTCGTTGCGGTCATCGCCCTCGTTGGCGGTGATGTAGAAGGTCTGGCCACCGGAGCTGAAGGCCGCGATGGCGTCCGGCATGTAGAGGCCAAAGACAGGTTGGCCGGTCTTCGGATTCTTCACGCCGTCCTGGTCGCTGAGATCGACCCGGAGGTTGGAGAAGTCCTTTTTGCCAAGCGCCTTGACGGAGGTGAAGGTCGCAGTTGCGATGTCGAGCACGGCGACCGCATTTGCCTCCTGCAGCGTGACCATGGCCTTCGTGCCGTCCGGTGAGACGGCGAAGTATTCGGGTTCGAAGTCGGTGGAAGGAACAGCGCCGGCTCCAAAGAAGCGCACGCCTTCATTGCGGAGCGAAGTAACTGTGGCAGGCGCGTCGAAAGCGGTGAAGTCTGCGGTGGCGACGCTGCCGGGAATGCCTGTGGCACCGACCGGGATGATGCTGACGGTGCCGAGGGCGCTGTCAGGAATGGTGGCATTGGAGCCGGAAAGCTCACCTTCATTTGCGACGAGCAGCCTCGTGCCATCAGGTGTGAAGGCGATGTGGTCCGGCACGACGCCTACCGTGGCATGGCCGATCAAAGCGCCGGTGGCGGCATTCAGGAAAACCACGAAGCCGGGATTCGTCTTCGGATTGCTGATGATGGCGGCGGCGAGCACGCTGGGATTGGCACCACTGCCTTTGCGCACGGCCACGGAGGAGATGTCATCGCTGGTGATGCCAGGAACACCGAGCGTGGAGGGTGTGATGGTGCTGATGAAGACCGGATTGGTGGGATCGGCGAGATTCACCACTTGGATGCCTGCGCCGGAGGAGGCAAAGGCACGGTCGGAAAGCGGATCGAATGCCGGAATCTCTGCGCCCGCCAGAGCGACGCTGCCTTTGAGGGTGGAGGTGAGGGAATTGCTGGCTGGGAAGACTACTGGCACCGTGTCGTCATTGGTGATGGTGCCGGTTCCGGCCGCCGTTCCGATGGTGGTGATCCCGGTGCTGTTGAGCACATTGGAAAGTGTAACGATGACCGTCTCGTTGCTTTCAATCGTAATGTCACCATTGACCGTGATGCTGATGTTTTGGGTAACGGAACCTCCTGGAGTGAAGGTCAGTGTGCCGGCGGCGAGCGGGGCAAAATCAGTCCCCGAGGTGGCAGTGCCGCCCGTGACCGCATAGTTTACGGTGAAACCCGAAGCCGCGTTCGTGCGGGTGACCGGCAAGTTCAGGGTGACAGTCCCGGCATTGCCTTCCGAGATGGCGGCAGCGGCAAGGCTGACGGTGGACGCGCCGACCGAAGGAGCCAGAATTCTGCCTGGCGAACCGATTTCGCTGCCACTGTTCACGGCAACAAAGGCTCCGTTCGTGCCGATGGCGCTGAACGTGATGCCGGTGGCGACATTGAGTCCGGCGGCGTTGTCGAAGGTGGTGAACGGCGCGCCACCGGGAGATGCACCGAAGGCGAAATTCACTTGCCTGACGCGGGTGGGGCTGGCGGTATCGTAAAGATTCACCGCATCGCCGCTGGTGCCGAGTCCACCGGCTCCGCTATAGGCCCCGATCTGGAGATTGGCGGGAGGGTTCGCGCCGAACCAGTTGTTGAGAAAGGTGGTGCGGATGGTTTCGAGATTCGCAGAGTCGATGAAGATGACCGACTCGCCAGGCGCGATGCTGGTGATGCCCGTGATCGGGCCAGCGGCAGCGGCGGATTCCGAATTGTCGTCCACCAGCCAGCCGGTGATGTTCGCGGCGCGGGCTCCGAGGTTGGTCACCTCGAACCAATCCGCTGCAACCGGGCTGTTTCCACTGCTCCACGGAGCGGTCTCGGTGACGCGAAGGACAGCGGGTGCCGAGAAGCCCGGTGAGCCGATTTCCGTCGGGGCATTTGCGGCGGCAAAAGCGCCGTTCACACCGATTTCGCTCAACAGGGAGATAGGAACGCTGTTGAGAGCCGCTGTGTTGTCGAAGGTCTGAAAGGGAGATACCGCGTCGGCCACCCCGAAGGTGACGTTTGCCTGGAGAGCGCCGACGGCGTTGAAGAGATTCAAGGCATCGCCACTGGTGCCGAGTCCGATGCCGGCACCAGTGTAAGTGCCGACCTGCAGGCCGACCGGGGGACTCGCTCCGAACCAATTGGTTTTAAAGTTATTGACGATAGCGGCCTGGGTGGCCGGGGTGCTTTCCACAAAGATCACCGACTCGCCGGGTGCAATGCTCGTGATGCCGTTCAGGGTGATCGCCGAAGCGAAACTGTTTGAATTATCGTCCACTTTCCAGCCGGTGACGGTCACCGGATTGGAACTCACGTTCGTGATCTCAAACCAATCCGCCGCAACGCCCGGGCTGTTGCCGCTGGACCATGGCGCGACCTCGGTGATGAGCACTGCGGGTGCGGCGGCGATTTCAACCACCTGATCGGTGATCGTCAGATTGTAGTTCACCGTGGCGTCCGGGGTGGCGCCGACCGTGGTGTCATCGACGCTGATGGTGACGGCGTAGGAGGGTTTGGTTTCAAAATCGAGGGCGACGCCCGCCTTGATGAAAAGCGCGGCGGCGGTGATTTCAAAGAACGCGGCATCGGCGCCGGTCAGTGCAAGGGTGTTGCTGCCCAGGCCGTCATCGGTGACGGCGATGTCGGCGACCTTGACGGGAGAAGCGGTGCTGCTGTTTTCCTGGAGTGAGGTGACGGCGTTATTGAGAGTAACGGCGGAGGGAGCCGTGTTCGGCGCGGAGCTGACGGAATAAACCCATAGCTCCGGGAACTGGATGCTGCCGCCCCCGTTCTCATTGACGACGTAGATGTTCCCCGCGCGATCCATGGTAATGCCTTCGTGCTGCATGTTGGGCGAGCTGATCAGATCGCCCGCAGCGGCGGTGATGTTCAGCGAGCTCTGGATCACACCGGCGCGGGTGATGTTGAGGATTCTGGCGTCTTCCTGGCCGACGATGAGCAGGTTGCCCGCTTGCGGCTGGCCGACCATGGTTGGAATGTTAGAGAAGGCGAAAACGTCGGCGACGTCGGTCAGGCCGAGCAATGTGGTATCGAAGAGGTTGGTGGAATTCACCGTGGTGGGCGAGCCGTTGGTGGCGGTGCCTGCGGCGAAGTCGATGTTGGTCTGGAAGACGCCGATCGGGTTCTTTTCCTTGAGGACGATGAAGCCGTTCGTCTGCGGATCCCATGAGAGGCCTTCGGTGCCGGTGTTGTCGTCGAAGGTGCCGAGATCGACGGTTTGAGCATTTGCCCGGGTAAGCGTGGTGCCTGCGGCGTAAGTGAATTTCACGAGCTGGCGGTCGCGTTCCTCGGAGATGACGAACTCACCGTTGCCGAGATAGGTGATGCCTTCCGGATCGTAGAACGCGGTGCCTTGGGGAGCGCCGGCCTGCAGGGCGAGCGACATCGTGTCGATCAATTGGCCGGTCTTTGAAACCTGGGTGATCGAACGCCCGCCGTCGCAGGAGATGAAGAGCGTATCGGTATCCCAGTTGTAGGTCACGGCGGAAGCTTCGTCGCAGAGGAGGTTGTGGGAAGCCGTGCCGTGAGGCAGCGGAGTACGGCGATACTCAGGCAGGCCGAAGCGCCCGGTGCGGACATAGGTGGAGAGATCCACACCGACGACACCGGCGACGATGGTCACCGTGATGGTATCCGTATCGACGGAGCCGCCGATGTTGCTCACGCGTGCCCAGTAGCTGGTGGTGGCGGTGAGCGCCGGAGTGGTGAAAGTGGGGGAGCTCGTACCAACAGGGGTGCTGGTATTGCCGGTGACGCCCTGATACCACTGGATGTTGGGGGTGGGTGATCCGGTGACGGAAATGCTGAGCGTTGTTGCGCCGCCGGTGACGATGGTGGTTGCCCCCGGAGGGGTGGCGATCATCGCGGGGATGGTGTCATCGGTGAGGATGGTGGCGGTGGCGGTGGCGTTCGCGATAACCGCCGTGCCGGTGGTGTTGATGATGTTGGAAAGGGTGACGATGACGGTTTCATCGTTCTCGGAAGCAGTGTCGCCTGAGATGGTAATGTTGATCGGGAGCGTGTCCGGGCCGCCGGCCGTGAAGCTGAGCGTGCCGGGGATGAGCGTGTAGTCGTCGCCGGAAGTCGCGGTGCCACCGGTGACCGCGTAGTCCACGGAGAAAGCGGTGGAGTTGGCGTTGCGGGTGACGTTGAGGGAAAGCGTTTTGGTGCCGCTGTTTCCTTCTGTGACCGATGCGCTGGAGATGCTGACGGAAGGCACGCCATCGGTGATGCCAGGGGAACCAAGATCGGCATTCGTTGCGGCGATGCGGCTGCCGTAGTTGCTTCCCGTGGCAAAAGTATAGCGGGGTGGAGTGGCACCCGGAGTCCCTGTTGTAACGGTTGTGCCCGAGGTGGGCACCCAGATCATCGCGATGGTATCCGCGCCCGCTCCCGCAGCAGGACCGGCATGACCCGTAGTCGAAGAACTGCCATCTTCACGGGTGAAGCCCCCCGCCGCGTAGCTGAAGAAAAACATCTCATTTCCGGTGTTGTCGAAAAACGAGACTCCGTCGCCGGAGCCGAGGCCCGGAGCACCGATGGACTGAAAGATTTTCACGGAAGGAGCGAGACCCCACCAGCTTCGGAAAAATGTCGGATCTGCAGCCGTGAATATTACGCTTTCGCCAGCGGCGATCGCCGAACCGACAGGAAACTTGTAACCGGCCGCAGCGGATACGGAGCGACCGCTGTCATGCCATGTGAAGCCGGTTAAATCGACGGATGTGGTGCCGAAGTTAGTCAACTCCCAGTAATCTTCGTCCGCAGTTCCAAGCGAGTTGGGGGAGCTTTGGTTGGAGAGGATCTCCGTAAGCATGAGGTTGCTGGTGACCACGTCTCCATCGTCCGTCACAGTGAGCGTCGCGAGACCCGCAGTCGCATCCGCGGCGGAGGCGGTGATGGACACGGATTTGCTGCCGTCCGGGAAGCTGTCATCCACGGCGGTGATGTTGAAATTCGCCGATGTCTGGTTGGCGAGGATCGTGACCGACGCGGGGAAGCTGGCTTCCGTGACATCGCTCGAAGATAGATTCACCACCAGATCGCTGGCAGTGGCCACCGCTCGGGTGACCGTACCGATGGAGGCCGGATTCGTTGCACTTTCTGAAAACGTCGATGGCGCAGCGGAAACGGATAGAATCACCGATGGCGGTGCGACCGCAAAGCCGCTGAAGCCGGGCGAGCCGATGGTGGTCGCCGAAGTCGAGTGGGCGAAACATCCCAGGCTGCCCACGCTTGCCGCCGAGTAGCGCGGAGTGGCCGGTGGTGCGAACGACGGATTCCATATCATCGAGACAGTGGACGCGGCACCTGCGGAAACTCCAGCATGCCCGCCGGCCGATGCGCTGCCATCCGTGCGGGTGAAGCCGCCCGAGGCATACGTCAGATAAAACAGCTCGGTGCCTGTGGCGTTGTATAAAGCGATGCCGTCATTCATCCCCAATCCCGGACCACCCGAGACGACTTTGACCGTGGCTGCAACATTCCATGCCGTGCGAAATGCGTCTGCTGTGCCGGTCACGTTGAAGACAATGGACTCACCCGCATTGATCAAAGTGTTCGCCGGGATTGTCACCACGGAACTGCCAGTGAAAGAGCGCTGGCTGTCGTTCCATTTGTAACCACTGATATCGACGAAGCTGGCACCAACATTGGTGAGTTCCCAGAAGTCACCGCCAGCTCCATCGGAGTTGATTTCCGTCACCAGCAACTGGGCTTGGAGCGGGGCGACGGACGCGCCGAGGGCGACGAAGGGCAGAAGGGGAAGAAATTTGAATTTCATGGGAATATCGGGATGCAGAAGCTGGATGCTTGCCATCCCAGGCTATCCCACCCGCTTTTCATTGTGACTTTTTCGCCATAACAGTTTTATCGGGGAAGCCTCGCCAAGCCAGTGGGTGACGGGAACATCGCCACTGATCCACTCATCGAGCTGGTGGAGCATTTCCGCAGCCTCGTTTCAAACCACCTGCGCCTTCATGTCCGCATCATCGTCGTGATAACAGATCGTTTCCTTCTTGTTGCGGGCACGGAAGAGCGGGATCTGGAGAATGGAGAGATGACCACCGCGGACCTGTTCTAGGAAGAACTGGCGGCAGAACGTGAGCGATAGCTTCGGTGCTTTCGTTAGTCTCGGCGGTTGGATTGATCAGATATCAATCTCACCTTCGAAGACAAAGTCGGCCGGCCCAGTTAGGGTGACGTTCTTGAACGTCTGTCCGCCGGATTTCTCAAAGCCGATCTCCAGCGTGTCACCACCTTCGACATCCACCCTGATCGGGCTCGGTGCGCCGGTTAGCAGGTGATGGATGAGTGCGGATGCGACCATGCCGGTGCCGCAGGCGAGGGTTTCATCTTCCACGCCGCGCTCGAAGGTGCGGATGGAAATGTGATCGGGCGCGAGGATGGCGGCGAAATTCGCGTTGGTTCCGGCCGGGGCAAAGGCAGCGTGTTTGCGGATGGCACCTCCATATTGGTAAACGTCGAAGTCCTCCAGTTCCGCCATGCTTTCGAGGAACGCGACGACGTGTGGGACACCGGTGTTGATGAAATGCAGGCTTCCATCGAGGCCGGGAACCTCGACGTCGATCTCGAGTTCCAAGTCCTTCGGGTCCGACATGGCAATGCGGACGTCATCACCGACCATTTCCGCAGCGAGGGTTCCGGCGATGGTTTCGAAGGTGACCTTCTTCATTACGATTTCCCCCAGATGCGCGGTGAAGCGACCGAAGCAGCGTGCGCCGTTGCCGCACATTTCGGCCTCGCCGCCGTCGGCATTGTAGTAGCGGAAACGGAAGTCAGCACCTTTTTTGGCGGGCTCGACGGCGAGAAGTCCATCGGCCCCGATGCCACGGTGGCGGTCGCACAGAGCGGCGATGGTGTCTGCGTCCAACGCTTCGGAGTAGGCGAGATCGCGGTTGTCAACGATGATGAAATCATTGCCGGCACCGTTCATTTTGAAAAAGGGAAGGAGCATGGTGGGCGAGAGGTTGAGAGTTGCGAATCAAGGGCTGAAGGAAGGGAAGAAAGGCACTTCAAATGTCCGCGCACCGTGGATGCTCCCAGCAAGTTCCTCAACCATTTATCGCGGAAATGCCGCGTTTGGATGGCGAAGGGAGTGATCCGGGCTACTTGGCGGACCGCCACGGACTGCCGGATGTCTTTCTTGGCTTTTTTTTGCGGGCTTCAGACGGTCGTTTCCTTCGCATCAGGACCGCCGGAAGGTAAAGCTGCAGGCGAGGACTTCGTCGCGGCGATGAGTGGGGCGGTGAAATCGCGGACGGCTTGCGCGGCGGTGGCGGGATGGAGTTCCACCTGTTTGACGATCGCCGAGCCGACGATCACACCATCCGCGGCGCTCGCCACCATGGCGGCCTGGTCCGGAGTGCTGATGCCGAAGCCGACGCAGACGGGGACGTCCGTGTGAACCTTGATCGAGGAAACGAGGGCGGCGATGTTAGCCGATGGCGCGCCGTGCGAACCGGTGACGCCGGTTCTCGAGAGGGCGTAGATGAATCCTTCCGCGGATTGTGCGAGAATTTTCACGCGCTCCGGCGGAGTGGTCGGCGCGATGAGGCGGATGTGCTTGAGGCCCGCGCCGATGGCGAGGTCCTTGTTGAGCGCGGCCTCGTCGGGTGGAAGATCGAGTAACAGAATACCGTCCGCACCGGCGGCTGCGGCATCGTGGTGGAAGGCTTCAAAACCGTAGGTGAAAACGGGATTCAGATAGGTGAAGAGGACGATGGGCGTCTCGTGGGTTTCGCGGAAGCGGCGGATGAACTCGATGACGCGGGGGGTGGTCATGCCGGACTTGAGCGCGCGGTCTGCGGCGAGCTGGTTGACAATGCCGTCGGCTAACGGATCGGAGAACGGCAGGCCGAGCTCGATGATGTCGGAGCCGGCGTCTGCGAGAGCTTTGATGATTTCCAGCGAGGTTTCGAAATCCGGATCACCAGCGGCGACGTAGGCGACGAAGGCTTTTTTCCCGGATTCCCGGAGGCGAGCGAAGGTGGAGTCGATGCGGTTGGGCATTTTGAAGACGTTGATGGTGGATGGTTGAAAGGAAGAGGAAGAGATTTGGCGGCGAGAGTCTGGTCTTTGCTATCAACCATCAACTGCTTCAAGTCTGCCTGGCGAGTTTTTCGCAGGACTTGATGTCGAGTTTGCCGGAGGCGAGGACGGGGATTTCCGTGACGGGGATGATGTGCTTGGGGCACCAGAGCGAGGAGAGTCCCTCATCCAACAGTTTGTAACGGAGGTCGATGCATTCCTGTTCGAGCGCGGGCCCGGCGATGGTGGAAAGGAGCAGGATGGCCTCGCCCTTCTGTTCGTCCGGCACGCCGACGACGGCGATCTTGCGCTCGGCTTCGGAGTCGAGGCCGAGGACCTTGTTGATGGCGGCCTCGACGGTTTCATGCGGCACCATTTCACCGGCGATCTTGGAAAACCGCGAGATGCGGCCCTCGATGTAGAGGAAACCGTCTTCGTCCACGCGCCCGACATCGCCGGTGCGGAACCAGCCGTCGGCGGTGAGGACTCCGGCGGTTTTTTTCGGATCTCCGAGATAGCCTGAGAAAACGTTGGAACCCTTGAACCAGATCAAGCCCTGCTGACTGATAGGGATGGAATGGTCGGACGCCGGATCGGTCAGCTTGATGGCGAGGCCGGGGAGGAGCTGGCCGACGGAGCCGTGGCGCGAAGATGGCAGTAGGATGGAATTCGCAGCGGGTGCCATGTCCGGCAGGTTGACATTGGTGGCGGGCGAGGTCTCGGTGAGTCCGTAGCCTTCCTGCGGCCGGACGCCGAACTTGTCCTCGAAGGCGGCTGCCAGCGATTGGGGCAATTTCTCCGCGCCGGTGACGACGAGCTTGAGTGAGGATAGCTGTGAGGGATCGATCCGCTTCATGTAGCCACGCAGGAAGGTGGGGGTGGAGAGGAAGATGTTAATCTGATGGAGTGCGATGAGTTCCGCGAGGCGTTTGGTTTCCAGCGGGCTCGGATAGGTGACGAGGTTCACGCCTTCGATGACGGGAAACCAGAGGGTGACCGTGCAGCCGAACGAATGGAACAGCGGCAGGCAGCCGAGGATCGCGGAGCCCTTGGTCAGGTTCAGGCGGGAGCCGAACTGGCAGACATTGGCGAGCACGTTGCGGTGGCTGAGCACCACGCCCTTCGGTGCGCCCGAGGAGCCGGAAGTGAAAAGCAGGGTGGCCTCGTCCTGGGCGCGGCGCTTGTTCAGCCCTAGCAGAAGGATGAGGGCGGAGGAGGGGAGCAGCTTGGAAATGACGGCCCAGGTGACGATCTTCTTTTTGAGCGTGGGCAGCACGCGCTCGATGAAGATGAGGTCGCGGTTGGGCGGCCATGGGAATGAAGAGACTTTTCTAACGAACGGATCCGCGGTGATGAAGCGGTCCACGTCGGCCTGGAGGATGCTGGATTTCACGGCTTCCGGGCCGGCGGTGAAATTCAGGTTCACCGGTGTTTTTCCGGCGAGGATCACGGCGAGGTTCGCGATGAGTCCGGCTTTCCCGGGTGGGAGGACGATGGCCACGCGGGGCTTGTCGGTTTCCTCTTTGATGAACTTGGAAAAAACGATGGCGGCGGCGAGCACCTTGCCGTAGGTCATTTCCGAATCGTCCGCGCCGTCGATGATGCGGTTTTTCGAATGCTTTTTGAGGCCCTTGAGCAGGGCAATGGCGAGCGAGCTTTTGAAAAGTGTGCGCGAACTGTAGGCCTCCTCGGCAGCGGAAAAAAGCGCTTGCTGATAGGATGCGACGGTGGCGTCCGCCGCGGCGATGAGCGGGGCGATGCCGAAAACCGCGATCGGCAGCGAGGACGGGCGCTCGACGCTGAGGCTGGATTCGCGCGGGCAATCGATGGCGACGGGCAGGACCGGCAGGCCGAACGCGCACAACGCTTTCAAATGGGACGCCGGGATGTGGCAGGTGGTCGCATTCCGGGTGGTGGCGCGGCCGGGGACGTGGATGAGCACGCCGCCGTTCGCCAGAAACGGCTGGAGTTGGGCACCGGCGGCGGCGGGAGCGGAGTCCGCGGCGGAGAACATCGCGCCGGAGCCGGATTTCTGAAGGTGGCTGGTGAGCGCGGGATCGTAGTGGGCGGTTTCCTCGACGAGCCAGGTGATCTGGCGGCCGGCGAAGAGTTTTTCAAAATGGAGCAGCAGATCGAGCTCGAGGCGCCCGGGAATGACGAGGCAGCCGGACGCCGGGAGGCGTTCCTTGTGGAGAAATTGGATCGGAGAGGAGGACATTTGTCGAAAATCGTTGAGGTGAAAAGGTCCGGGACCTTGCTTCACCGGGATTTAGGAGAAATTTCGCCAAAGTGGCACGGTTAATTTTCCGGGATTTCCCAATTGCCGGAAAAGCGGCGCGGCCACTCACAGGTCGTCCGCAGGCACTGTGATCAGGAACTTCGTCTCGCTTCCGGGCACCGAGGTGACTCCGATGGTGCCGTGGTGCGCTTCGACGGCGCGCTTGACGATCGAGAGCCCGAGCCCGGTGCCCTTGATTTCCTGTTGCGAGTGATGCTTTTCCACCCGGTAGAACCGCCGGAAAATGTGCGGCAGGTCCGCGCTCGGGATGCCGACGCCGTTGTCCGCCACCCAGATGTGATAGGCCGCGCCGACGAGCTGGCAGCCGATCTCGATGCGCAGGCCGCTGTAGGGGTTCTGCTTGAGGGCGTTTTCGACGAGGTTGAAAAGCACCTGCGTCCAGTAGAAGCGGTCGCCGTGGAGAGTCACCGCGGAGTCCGGCATGGTGATCATGATTTCCGCGTTCTGGGTGCGGATGAGGGACTCCAGCCGTTCGAGGATGTCGTTCACGCAGGAGCGGAAGCGGAAGGGCTCCATCTTGAGCGCGCTGGCCTCGCCGGACTCCAGCCGTGAGATGACGAGCATGTCCTCCACGATGCGTGAGATGCGGTCCGCGTGCTTCCGCATCACAGTTAGAAAACGCCGTGACATTTCCCTGTCGTTGAGCATGTCATCGTCCAACAGGTTTTCCAGATAGCCATTGATGATGGCCAGCGGGGTGCGCAGTTCGTGGGAGGCGTTCGCGACGAAGTCCTTTCTCACTTGTTCTATCTGGTTTTCGGTAGTCACGTCGCGGATGATGACACGGGTGATGGGATCGCCGTCGGGCGGAGTGGATAGCTGCGCGGCATCGATGATCCAGGCGTTGACGCCGCGGGTCTCGAGGTCGCCGCGCGGCGATGTCTGTTGGGGAAGGACGACGCGGGATTGCGCGGGCTCGCCGGTTTCCAGGCAGCGCAGCAGCGCGTCTGCCAGCCGGGGATCGAGGAATGCCTCGCGGACCGGGCGGTTGAGCAGCTCGCGGTTGCCGAAGAGCGAGCGCGCGGCATCGTTGGCGAAGCGGATGTTCGCATCGGAATCGACGAGTAGGAACGCGTCGCCGAGGGCGTCGAGCAGGCGGTTGCGTTCATCGCGGGCTTGTTTGAGATCGAGTTCAAGGCGGAGTTTCCATGCGTTGACTTCCGCTTCGGATTTCTTGAGGGAATTGCGGTGGCGGTAAACGAAGACCGACAGTGCAGTGAGTGCCGAAACAGTGGCAATGATGGCGATTTCATTCGTCATTAGTCGACTTTCGTTACGCAATAACCGATACCGCGAACCGTTTCAACCCATGAGCCATGAATTCCGAGTTTCTGCCGGATGCGTTTCATGTGGGTGTCCAGCGTGCGGCTGTGGCTCGTATCGCTGTAGCCCCAGACCGTGCGCAGCAGGTCGTTGCGGTCCTGCGGTTTTCCCGGGCGCTCGCAGAGGAAAAGCAGCAGCTTGAACTCGGTGGCTGTCAGTTCGGCAGGTTCGTTGTCCAGATAGAACTTGAGAGAATTCTTGTCGAAGCGGAATGGACCGAAGGTGAAATCAACATTGCCCGGAGGTGCGTCCGAGCGTTTCAAAATGGCCTGGACGCGCAGCATCAGCTCCTTCGGGCTGAAAGGTTTGGTCAGATAGTCGTCGGCACCGGCTTCGAGGCCTTGGATGCGGTCCTCGGTCTGCGCGCGGGCCGTCAGCATGATGACCGGAATGTTCATTGTGCGGGTGTCACGCCGCAGCTCGCGGAAAACCGAATAGCCGTCGCGGCCGGGGAGCATGAGATCGAGCACGATCAGATCCGGTCGCTCGCGCAGGGCCATCTCGGTGCCCGCGACTCCGTCATGGGCTTTGATGACCTCGTATCCTGCTCGCGTGAGGTTGAAGCCGATGAGGTCGGCGATGTCTCGCTCGTCCTCCACAATCAGAATGCGGTTCATTTCGAGGAGAAGCTAGCGGGCGTGCTGTCACATGGCGAAACCCTCGCGCGTGACGATTTTGTCACAATATATCCTTACTGACGTAGGCACCGGGGAGCGTGGTGCGGGCGATTCCCATTTTTACGCCGGCGGCGAGCGAGGTGTTCACGCCGGTGCGGACGCCGTCGCCGAGGATTGCGCCGAGCTTGAGGCGGCCGGTGTCCACGGGTTTTCCCAGGATCATCGAGACGTGGTGGCGGCCGTCGTGGCGGTGGTTTTCCGTGCAGGTGCCGGCACCGAGCGTGACGTGGGTGCCGATGATGGAATCGCCGACGTAGCACTGGCGGGAAATGTAGGAGTTGTTGTAAATGATCGAGTTCTTGATTTCCACGCCGTTGCCGACGTAGCAGTTCGCACCGATGCAGGTGGCACCGCGGATGTAGGCATTCGGGCCGATCTGGCTGTTTGAACCGATGAGCACCGGCCCTTCGATCACTGTGCCGGGCAGGATCCGCGAGCCGTTGGCCAGACGGATGCAGCCGGACAAGCTGGCCAGCGGGCTGACCTCGCCGAGCAACGACGTTTCATCCATCAGGGCGAGGACCTCTTCGTTCATCCGCAGCAGATCCCATGGGTAGTTCACCGGGAAACAATTGGCGTCCGTCACAATCCGCTCCTGGCATTCGTCCGGATTCGCTGAGCCTTTCCAGGCGAGCGTGTTGCCTTCGCTGTCGAGCAGGCAGGCGGTTTTAGGGTTCCGGCCGAGCATCAGCAGGGCACCCAGCTCGATCCAGTTGTCGATCGGAATGCGCAGCGTGCGTTCCGTTGCTTCGCGGGGATCGACGAGTTGTAGGCCGGCGCGCCTCAGATCCGCCGCGAGCAGTTCCTTCATCGGCAGGTTTGCAATCAGACAGGAGCCGAGCTCGCGGTTGGATGTGATTGGAGCACAGAGGGCTGGATTGCGCGGAGGTAGAAGAGTTGCCTGCATGGGTTAATGACAGTCCACCACGATCCATTTACTGACACACGAAAATTCTACGCAAAAACCGAAAATTCCTCACTCTTTCAGGCCCTGCGTGGTGAATGCCCAGCAGGGATTATGGAAGACTTGATTCAAGATTTCGCATTATCGAGCCCGCGTGCCATTCGGCATATACTTTCGGCGAGATTTCCGAGGGTTTGATTTCCGAACGGCCGCCCCAGAAGACGTTGGTGTAGGAGACGGGGATGCCGACAGATTCGAGGTGTTTGTCGATGGCGGCCTTGTGCTCGAGCACGCGCGTTTTTTCGGTGCCGTGGACGACGCCCATGATATTTACATCGCCGAACTGCGGGCCGCCTTCGCGCCAGTAGCAGTGGGTCATGCAAAAGTGGCGGCCGACCTGCGCGCCAGCCTCGATCTCGCGGCCTTTCGGCACGGCCCAGTGGAAAAGTCCGTTGAAACGTGTGACGCGCTCGCCGGTGGCGGAGGGTTTCACATGTTCGAGGAAGGTGGAGAAACGGCCGATGACTTTTTTCGCGTTCAGAGTTTCCGCGACCTCGCAGAAGCGGTCGAGCGAGACACCGGCGATGGCGGCGCGTTTCACCCATGGCTCTTCGCAAATCTCGCCGGGGGTGAGTTCTTCTTTCAGCGCGAGCAGGACTTCCCATTCCTCCTGGGTGAGATCGACGGGGATGGTGGTCATCATTTCCGCGGGCTCGTCGGACTTGTCGCCGGGCTCCAGGGTTTTCCGGCGGGTGTGGCCGACGCCGAGGGCGAAGACGCCGTTGGCTGGCATGAGCAGGTATTCGGTCGCGCCGGTGAGGCGGAGGAGGGCGGTGGCATGCTCGTCGAGCGACTCGCCGACGGGCACTTTCAGCGTGGTCCAGAGCCGGTAGCCGGAGCCGGAAACTTCGCTGTCGGTCGAGCGGATCACGACGTGGCCGGAGAACGGATCCTCCTTTGACATGAAATCAAACGCCGCATTGAGCTTTTCCTCAGGCACTTTCCAAGCGACGAGTGCGCCGTGGGCGAGCTTCGTGGAAAGCAGCGTCTGCCGCACCCGGCGGACGACTCCTGCCTCGACCATCGCGCGGATGCGCTCGATTACGGTATCCAGCGGGACTCCGGATTTCTCGGTGATCATCTGAAACGGATGACGCTGGAAGCCTGAAATCAGATCTTCGGAAATGGCCAGGATGCTGGCGTTGAGCGGCTCGTTGTGTTCGACGGGGATGGTGGAATTCATGGGAAAAAGATGGTGGATCGGGCAGGAGGCGTGCACCGCAGGATTCACCGGATGTTCGGCAAATCACGCGGAAGTTTCCTCGGCGAGGCGCTTGAGATAGGCCATGGCGGGCTCGCGATCAAGGATTCGTCCTTCGAGTTGCTCCGTTTCGATGGCTTCGAGGATCTCCTTGAAGCGCGGGCCGGGCTTCAGTCCGAGCTTGATCAGATCGCGCCCGGTGACGAGGGGCGGGGGAATCAACGGCTCGGCGGCGAACTCGGCGGCCATTTTCTGGAGAAACTCATAGTTGTCCGTGAATCCATTAGACGACCCGCAATCGACGCGGTGCAGCTCCATTTCCTGCTGGAAATGCGGCTCCGCCATGAAGCGCTTCAGCTTCGCGGTGCGCATCTGCTGGACGTTCATGAACTGCATGTGACGGGCGACCATCGGGACGACGGCGGCGATGATGTCGTTCGGATAGCGCAGGCGGCGGAGGATGGTGTCCGCCATTTCCGCGCCCATCGCGTCGTGGCCGTTGAAACGGATGCGTCCGCCGGCCCCGGCATCGAAGGTCTGGCAGCGCGGCTTCGCGATGTCGTGCAGCAGGACGGCGAGGCAGAGATCGAGCGGCGCGTCCGGATCTAACATTTCAAACATGATGCAGGTGTGGGTATAAACATCGCCCTCAGGATGCCACTCCGGCGGTTGCTCGCAGCCGATCAATTTCAGGACCTCTGGCATGAAATGATCGATCAGTCCGCCATCGGCTAGCAGCTCCAATCCCTTGCGCCGGCGTGGCGAAACGATGATCTTCGAAAACTCATCACGAATCCGCTCCGGTGAGATCCGCCCTAGCAGCGGTGCGCATTCCTTGATCGCCGCGCATGTGCCGGCTTCGATTTCAAACCCCAGCGTGGTGGAAAAACGCACCGCCCGCAGAAGCCTCAGCGAGTCCTCGGTGAAGCGCGCCCTCGCATCACCGATGGCGCGGATCACCTTCGCGTCGAGATCCGCACGGCCGCCGACAAAGTCGATCACCTCGCCCGTTAGCGGGTTCTCAAACAGCCCGTTGATCGTGAAATCCCGGCGCTGCGCGTCGTGCTCCGGCGTGGAAAACTCTACGGTCTCCGGCCTGCGACCGTCCTTGTAGCTGCCGTCCGTCCGGAACGTCGCGATTTCCACATGCTGCCTGTCATGCTTCGCGATCACCACGCCGAAGTGCGCGCCGACCTCGTTGGATTTCGGAAAAAGCGCCTTCACCTCCTCCGGTTTCGCCGAGGTCGCGACGTCGTAGTCCTTTGGATTCAACCCTAGCAATTTGTCCCGCACACAGCCGCCGGCGAAATACGCCACATGCCCCGCGTCGATCAATCGGCGGGCGAAATAGTCAGCAGTGGCGCGGGCGGGCATGTGGCGAGCATCCGCCGCGGGGTGCGGTGGTTCAAGAGCGAAGGTTGCGCTGCAACCACGTCCTCAAATGCTGGCCCTCACATGGCATCTGACAGAACACCAGGGTGTCAAAGCGGGGTTTTCAATCGCTCCATTTGGCCGGCTCCGTGTCCTGCTGTGCAATCACTTTTTCAGTTATACAGCCGCGCATCAGGATTTGTGGAATCCGCGCGCCGGAGTGCTTGCGAAGACAACCTCTATCCAAAACAAGCGATCCCCGCGAATCACAAAACTCCACGCGCGGCAGCATGGCTCGGAAGGAAGATCCGCACGGGGGGCGGTGGGGAGCCCATTTATTTGCTGCCTGCTTTTTTCCAGACGCGGATGATTTCGAGAAACGGCTCGATGTAGCGCTGGACCTTCGCCTCGCCGATGCCGGGGAGGTGGAGGGCCTCGGCGGTGGTGACGGGCTGATAGCGGGCGAGGGCTTCGAGGGTTTTGTTTCTGAAAATGACGTAGGGCGGGACGTCCTCGCGCTTGGCGAGGCGGGCGCGGTGGTCGCGCAGCATCGAGTAGAGCTGGGCGTCGTGGCCGTGGTCCTGGAGGGCGGACTCGGCTTTGTTAGGAGAGGTGTCCGGCCAGACGAGCCGGAACTTCGCCTCGCCGCGCATGACGCGGTCGCCTAACGGGGAGAGGGTGAGCAGCGGGAACTCGCCGGGCACGGTCTGGACGAGTCCGGCTTCCGCGAGGGAGCGCATGAGGGAGTTCAGATAGCCCGCGCCCTTGTCCTTTAGAATGCCGTAGGTGCTGAGCTGGTCGAGGCGGGCGGTGATGATTTCCTGGGACTTGCTCCCGGCCAGCATCTGCACGATGCGGCCACGGCCGAATTTCCCCTCCCAGCCGTTAGCCGTGCGGCGGGACATGCGGGCGACGCCGCTGAGTGCCTTTTTCACGATGAGCTCCTCCTCGGCATTCGGCGGGCGGGATTCTCCGGAGCCTTCGTCGCGGCAGACATCGCAGTTCCCGCAGACGTCGGCGTTTTCCTCACCGAAGTACATCAGAATCCACTGCTGGCGGCAGACGCGCGAGTAGCACATCTCGACCATGGCCTTGAGTTTCTCGCGGTCGCGGCGGTCCTTTTCCTCGATGGCGGCCTCGTCGAGCTGGAGGGCGCGGGCGAGCACGTCCGGCTTGAGCAGGCGGGTGCCTTTCATGCGCTTTTTCGGAATGTCGAAGCGCTCGATGTAGCCGCCGCGGGCGAGGATGGCCATGGCGCTGCCGACGGACATGGAGTTCTTCACGTCCGAGTTTTCGGCGATTTCCTCCAGCGTGCGGTGGACTTCGTATTCCCGGTCCGCCTCGTTGAGCAGATATTGATAGATGGAGCGGACGATGGCGGCGGTGGGGTTCGCGCCATCGATGAAAAACTCCTGCGTGCGGGTATCAGCGTAGTTGAAGAGCAGCTCGCAGAAGGCGTTTTCCCCGTCGCGGCCGGCGCGGCCGGCTTCCTGGTAGTAGGCCTCGACGCTGCCGGGGATTTCGTAATGGATGACGAAGCGCACGTCCGAGCGGTCGATGCCCATGCCAAATGCGTTAGTGGCGACGGCGACGTCCGCCTTGCGGGTGATGAAAATGTCCTGGGCGCGGGTGCGTTCCTGCTCGCTCATGCCGCCGTGATAGGCCACGCATTTCAGGCCCCAGCTTGCGAGTGTCTCGGAAACGGAATCGACCTTCTTCCGCGTGGCGCAGTAGATGATGCCGGTCTTGTGCGCGGCGATGACGGACTTCATCCGCTCGTCCTTGTGCTGCGCCTTGTCCATGGCGGAGATGTTGAGTGATAGATTCGGCCGGGAGAATCCACTGACGCGCTCGAACGGCGCGCGCAGGGCGAGCACGGTGGAGATGTCGTTCCTAACGATAGGGGTGGCGGTGGCGGTGAGCGCGACGCACTGCGGGCGGCCGATTTTCTCCAGCGATTTTCCTAACCGCAGATAGTCCGGCCGGAAATCGTGGCCCCACTGGCTGAGGCAGTGCGCTTCATCCACGGCGAAGAGCGAGATCTCGATGCCGGTCAGGGCGTTGAGGAAACTTTCGGCACGGAAGCGCTCGGGCGCGACGTAAACGAGCTTCCACTTGTTGGCGCGCATGCCTTCGAGCCGTTCCTTTTGCTCGGCCCATGAGAGCGTGGAATTGATCAGGGTGGCGGCGATGCCACGGGCGACGAGGGCATCCACCTGGTCCTTCATCAGCGCGATGAGGGGCGAGATGACGAGGGTGACGCCGGGAAAACACAGCGCGGGAATCTGGAAACAGAGCGATTTCCCGCCGCCGGTGGGCATGACGACGAGGCCATCGCGGCCGGAGGTGATTTCCGTGATGACCTCCTCCTGGCCGTCGAGAAAGCCGGTGAATCCGAAATGCCGCTCGAGCGCCTGGTGGGGCGTCATGATGAGGGATTTGGTGTCGGATCGGGCGGGTAGCATCGCGTGCGCGAATGAACAGGGAGAGGCGGGCGGCGTCAATGCGGGAGCGAATTTTGCGCCGGGCGCTCCGCTGGGAATTTTTCAACCGCAGTGGGAGCCTCGCGGACAGGGACGAGCCAACTCTTCGGAAACGTGAGTCAAATGAACGGGATGGTCGCAGATGAGAAGGATGAGGGAAGAACAGACAGGAATGTCTGTATCACCTGGAAGAACAGACAGGAATGTCTGTGTCACATGGAAGAACAGACAGGAATGTCACTGTGTCACCTGGAAGAACAGACAGGAATGTCTGTGTCACGTCAGGCTTCGACTTCGACGATGAGGTTGATCTCGACGGCGACGTTGAGCGGGAGGGCGGCGGCACCGAGGGCGGTGCGAGAGTGTTTTCCCTTGTCACCGAAAATTTCTACGAGCAGTTCAGATGCACCGTTCACGACCTGCGGGTGGCCGTAGAAGTCGGGCTCGGAGTTGACGAATCCGGTGAGGGAAACGATCTGCTTCACTTTATCTAACGAGCCTATCTCGTCCTGGATGACGGCCAGGCGGTTCAGAATGATGATGCGCGCGCCTTCCTTGGCTTCGTCTATCGAGACATCCGTGGGCACCTTGCCGAGGACTTTCTTTTCACCATCGATGGGCAGTCCGCCGGATAGGAAAAGGAGATTACCGCTGCGGACGCAGTTTACATAGGCGGCGACGGGGGCGGGGACGGTGGGAAGGGCGAGGCCGAGCGAGGCGATCTTGTCGAGGATGATGTTGGACATATTTACTGGGTGATGGGGAAAGTGTCGGTGAGCAGGGAAACGAGTTGCAGTCCGGACTTTGTGAGAGTGGCCTGACTCCCCTCGCCGGTGACGAGTCCGCGGGTGAGGTAGCGGTGGGGAATGGTGGACGGGCGGACGGAGGTGATGGCGGGCGCGGCCATTTCCCTTTTGCTCGGCGCAAAGGCGACGGGCATGCCGGTGGCGCTGAAGCTGATTTCCCACGAGATGGCTCCCTCGCTGCTGCCATGGCTGATCCACGGGTGGCGTTTGACGAAATCCGGCGTCTCGCTCATCGGCACGGTCACTTTGAAATAGACCGGCGTGGAGGCGATGAACTCGCTGAACTGGAGCTCGGGATTCGCCTTCTGCTCGATGAAAAACCGCGAGACATCGCAGCCGGTTAGGTTCATGCCGTTGAATAGACCCTGATAGTTCACTCCGCCGCCGGACGCCTTGTGCCAGTCCTCATAGCGGGTGCTCATCATCATCGCCAGCTCAAGGTGGCAGTGGGCGCGGGTGCGGTCGATGCCGGCACCGGTGTAGCCCATGCGGCCGAGCACGGAGCCGGCTTTCACCGCATCGCCGGGCGTGCAGGTGATTTCCGCGAAATGGGCGTAGAGCGAGTAAACGAGCGAGTTTTCCCAGTGGTGCTCGACGACCACGTATTTGCCGTAGTTGCTGCGTCCGGCGAGCGGGCTGGTGTGGACGACGCGGCCGCCCGCGATGCTGGAAACGAGATCCAGCGGATTGCCCGCCTGGTCGCGCTTCACCGGCATGATGTCGATGCCTTCGTGGAATTTCGTGCGGATCACCTGGTCACCAATACGCATCTCATTGCGGACGAGGCCGAACGATCCCGCGTCCCATGGCTTCGACGTCTGGCCTTCAAACGTCCGGTCCACATACATGTAAAAGCGGTCCAGTTCCCCGGTGAAGAGGTGGTTGTTCTCCGTCGGCAGGCGGAGGTCGATTGGGCTGGCCTGCAGTGCGGCGGCAAACGACAGGATGAGCGCGAAAATCCGGATCATAGGCAGTTTCAGGAGCGATTACTTTTTCTTATTCTCGGCACCGATGCGCGGCATCGACTTGTCGAAAACCGCGACGTCATCTAGCGTCACGCCTTTCCAGATCACGATGAATCCGTCGCTGATCTGCTTGTCGATCAGCACCCCGTCCACGACGCGGCCGTTCACCTGGACGATCAGCCACTTCCCCTGATTCGCCGCAGTGATGGCGGCGAGGCGGTTCACGGCGTTGCCCTTGAGCTTGAAAACGACGCCGTAACCGTCGCCCACATCCGAGGGAAACGGACTGAAGGAGACCACGTCCTTCGTCGTGATTTCCGGCATGCGGCGGAAATAGCGCGTCTGGCCGTTCGCCAGTTGCGGGAAAATCATCTTCGGATTGTCCGTGGCCTCGGTCTCCAGATGGAAGGAAAGCGAGGTCTTCATTTCCTTTTTCCCGCTCGCCCGAGCATCCGGGGCGAGGGCGATGGCGACCATCATCGTGAATGCGGCAAGGACCAATCTCATGCGCGGAGTGAAGCAGAAATGCCCAGCCCCGGAAGGAAAATCGGGCGGCAGGAGCGCATGAAATCGCCATTTCATTCACCATTGCCGTTGACCCGGCGGGCCCGCGTGGCAACTGTCCGCCCATGTTTATCGACCACATACGGATTTTCGCGAAGGCTGGCGACGGCGGCAACGGCGTTGTTTCCTGGCGCCGTGAGAAGTTCGTCCCACGCGGCGGACCGGACGGCGGCGACGGTGGCGGCGGTGGCGACATCCTGCTCGTCGTGGACCCGTCCACCGACAATCTCCGCGCCTACCACTACGATCCGAAGCTCATCGCCGAGGACGGGAAAAACGGCGCAGGTGGCCGCAAAACCGGGAAAAGCGGCAAGCAGGTCATCGGCAAGGTTCCTCCGGGCACCGTCGTTTATCGCAGCAACGCGGTGACTGTGCAGGAAGCCGTCGAATACGAACGCGGCGACGAGGGCATCGACCTCGAACCGATCGCCGACCTGACGGAAAACGGCCAGGAATTCGTCCTCTGCAAAGGCGGCGAACCCGGACAAGGCAACTGGAATTTCAAAACCGCCACCAACCGCACGCCGGTCGAGCACACGCTCGGCACTCCCGGCGACCAGGCGGTTTTCTACCTCGAACTCCGCCGCATCGCCGATGCCGGGCTCGTTGGATTCCCGAACGCCGGAAAATCCACGCTCCTCGGAAAACTCTCGCATGCGAAACCGAAAGTCGCGTCCTACCCGTTCACCACGCTCCAGCCGGTCGTCGGCGTCGTCGAGTTCCCCGGCTTCCGCCGCTGCACCATCGCCGATATTCCCGGCCTGATCGAGGGCGCGCACGAAAACCGCGGCCTCGGCCACGAATTCCTCCGCCACATCACCCGCTGCCGCGTCCTGCTCTTCGTCATCGACATGGCCGGCAGCGAAGGCCGCGACCCGATCTCCGATTTGGAAATCCTCCGCCGCGAGGTCAAGGAATACGACGACGAACTCGGCCGATTCCCGTGGAAAATCATCGCGAACAAAATGGACCTCGAAGGAGCCGCCGAAAACCTCGCCATCTTCCGCGACCGTTTCCCGAAAATCGACATCATCCCGATCTCCGCCGACCAAGGCGATGGCATCGACGACCTCAAGCAGGCGCTCGACAACGAAATCGGCCACCGCTCCGACAAGTGAAGAGAAGTTGATGGTGGATGGTTGCTAGGTGATGGGTAGAAAAGAAATTCTCATTAAAAAATCTTCCTCAAAACCACCATGACCCCGCCCCGCGAACTTGTTTTCGTCTATGGCACGCTCCGCCGCGGCGGTTCGAACCATTTCCGCATGGACGGCGCGGACTTCATCACCACCGGCCGGATCGCCGGGCGGATGTATAAGATTTCCTGGTATCCCGGCCTCATGCTGGACGATGCCGGAGACGACATCATCGGCGAGGTGTATTCG
>JBBRCO010000052.1:0-23648 GCA_038204755.1 Verrucomicrobiales bacterium | reverse complement strand
GACTTCCACGGAAGCTTATTTGAAAAGGAATCCCTGGGCGTTGTTTTTGGCGTTGGTCATCCTGCCCGGTCTGCCGGTTCCGACGAGTGTCCTGCTGCTAACGGCAGGCGTGGTGTGGCGGGAGTATCCGATCATGGCTTGTTTGCTGTGCCTGCTGGCGCTGGCGTTGAATCTGAGCTGGACCTACTGGCTGGCGGCGTTTCCGGCGCGGCGCGTGGTGGAGAAAATCCTTGCCGCCACCGAGTTCAAAGTTCCCGAACTGCCAAGAGGTGATCATTTGAAACTCATCCTGGTGATGAGACTCACACCGGGCATCCCGCTCTTTTTTCAAAACTACCTGCTGGGTTTTCTGCGCGCACCTTTCTGGCTTTATCTGCCGATATCGATTCTCTGCACCGGCATCATTGGCTGCGGAGTCGTTCTCAGCGGAGCCGGACTGGCGGATGGGAAGTTGAAATGGGCGATCACCGGAGTGTCGCTAATCGTGCTAGGCGGTGTGCTTACCCACCTGATCCGGGGCTGGCTCGGGAGGAAGAAGCGGCTGGCAGGGGAGCTGTGAGGGATAAACAGGTGGGAATGCCTGTATCACTTTCGGCTCTCGCGATTCATTGCTTTTTCCCGGCCTGCGCGCAGGGCGATGGTGAGGTTTTCCGCCTCCTCCAGCCATTCGAGTTTTTCCAGAAGGGTGGAATCGAGGCCCATCAGAAGAGTGTGCAATTCCGCGCCCTGGGCGGTGCACCATTGCCAGCCCGGATGATCTTCCAGTTCGGGATGACTCATTTACGATAGGGATCGAGTTTTCTCAATGAACTGACGTCG
Source organism: Verrucomicrobiales bacterium (assembly GCA_038204755.1). Lineage (GTDB taxonomy): Bacteria > Verrucomicrobiota > Verrucomicrobiia > Verrucomicrobiales > Akkermansiaceae > Luteolibacter. Next base: position 22,829 of record JBBRCO010000052.1, on the reverse strand, counting down.
AGCAGATCCTTTTCCCTGCCCGCCTCGGTCTTCATTCGGATGAGGGATTCATACTCCAGAATTGGAATCGTGACAGCATCAAAAATGGACGAGTGGGTGACCCTCTTCCACTCGACATCAAAATCAAAAGGTTCTTGAATGAAGACATCGATTGGAGTCCTCCGGTGGGCGTCGCTCCACAGTTTTAGAACGAGCATCCCTTTTTCTTTGTGCCAGCTCGCACGGTTCTCGGGTTTTGAAAATTCCTCGGGACTGACGGGGATGGATGGTGTGTAGCCGATGGCCATCAGGGCATGAAGAGCCCGGCGGATGTTGTCCGGTTCGAGACCGATGACAAGGTCGATATCGTGGGTGAAGCGCTCATATCCGTGGACGTTGACTGCAAGGCCGCCGACAACGATATAGCGGATTCCCTCCGAATTCAGCGCGTTGGCGATGGCGGTGATGCTGCGAACTTCCATGGCAGTTAGTGATCAGTTACCGTGCCGTAGGCTCTTGGTGGCCCCCTCAGATGATCATTCCCGCGGCGACGGTTTCGTTGGTGCCGGGGTCGATTAGAATGAAGGAGCCGGTGATCCGGTTGCGGCGGTAGGAATCGTGGATGAGCGGCACGGCGGTGCGCAGCGAAATGCGGCCGATGTCATTCATGCTGAAGCCGGTGACGCCTTCGATCTTGTGCAGCGTGTTGATGTCCACATGGTATTTCACCTCCTGGATGATCGCCTTGGTTTCCTGCGTGGTGTGGCGGATCACCAGCTTGGCTTTCGGCGGCATCGGCTTGTTGGAGAACCAGCAGATCATCGCCTCGATGTCCTGCTCGACGCGCGGCGGGTTGTTGGATTTCACCAGCGTATCGCCACGGGAAATGTCGATTTCCTCGGTGAGCGTGATGCAGACGGACTGCGGAGCGAAGGCTTCCTCCTGCTCGCCGTCCGGGCTGTGGATGGCTTTGACGCGGGTGGTGAAACCGGATGGAAGCACGGTCACTTCATCGCCGGGTTTGAAAACGCCACCTGCCACGCGGCCCGCATAGCCGCGGAAATCGTGCCACTCGTCGCTCATCGGGCGGATCACCCATTGCACCGGGAAGCGGGCATCGACGTGGTTTTCCTCGCCGCCGACGTAAACATTTTCGAGGTGATATAGAAATGTCGGACCCTGGTACCAAGGCATGTGCTCGGACTTGTCCACGACGTTGTCGCCGTTGAGCGCGGAGATCGGGATGTCGGTGATTTCGACGATGTTGTCGAGGCGCGAGGCGAATTCGCGGAAGTCCTGGACGATCTTGTTATAAACCTCCTCGGAGTAATCGACGAGATCCATCTTATTGACGGCGACGACGAGATGTTGGATGCGCAGCAGGTTCGCGATGAAGCTGTGGCGCTTCGTCTGCTCGATGACTCCCTTTCGAGCATCGATGAGGATGATGGCGAGGTTCGCGGTCGAGGCACCGGTCACCATGTTGCGGGTGTATTGGGTGTGGCCTGGTGTGTCTGCGATGATGAATTTCCGCTTCGGCGTGGCAAAGTAGCGGTAGGCCACGTCGATGGTGATACCTTGTTCGCGCTCGGCCTTGAGGCCGTCGGTTAGGAGTGCGAGGTTGACGTTTTCATCACCGCGGCGGCGGGAGGATTCCTCCATGGCTTCGAGCTGGTCCTCGAAGATGGATTTGGAATCATAAAGAAGGCGCCCGATGAGGGTGGATTTGCCGTCATCGACGGAGCCGGCGGTGGTGAAGCGGAGTAAGTCCATAGAGAAGAGATTGAGGGATTGGAGATTGAGGATTGGAGATTTTGCACTGCGGAGTCGCAAAGGTCGCAAAGGGTCGCGGAGGAGACTTTGATTGTATGGCTCAGGGCTTTGCGGTCAGGGCTTTGGCTGCCTGCCACCCGGTTTCGAGGTGGAGTTTTTCTACGGCGGCCTCAAGCAGTTCATGATCAAGATTTTGTTGTTCAATCATGCCTGCGATATCGCGGAGGTGGCGCTGGTGGCCGGACTCTTGATGAAATCCCAATTTATGAATGATGACGTATTCCGGAGGTGCGATGTTGATTTCGCAGGTGGCTGTCCGGGTGTGACGGGTGTTTTCAAGAGCCCAGGACAGGTAGGGGTGATTGCGGGAAAGATAGATATCTGCATTCAGGCCGGTGCCATGGTGGATGATGTTGAAGTGGCCGTTCGCCTCGCGCCGTGACTCGATGGCGATGACGTCGTTAGGCGGAAGGTAGAAGTCCTCTTCCGGGAACAGTTTTGAAATCTGTTGGATCTGGCTGGCGTCCGGTAAAACAACGAGATCAATGGCCAGTGTATTCCGGGGTTCACCATAGATGGAACTCGCAACCGAACCGGTGATCATGTAGGTGATCCCGGCGGCCTCGAGAGGAGCCACAAACAGGGTGATGAAATCAGGGTCTTGCATGGAGCCAGATGCGGGCAAGTTTGGTTTCGATCTCCTCACTGCTGTCCTCCGGGAATCGGAGCCGGAGTCCGGTTCGCTTCAATTCGCGGGCTTGTTTGATGGTGGCGGCCAATAGCTGATATTTTTCTGAGAGATCCATGGCCTTCCAGATCGCCGTCTGTTTGGGGTCGGGAAGGGACATTGAGGTATAAGCTGAAATGCTGAAAAGCCGAAATGAAGAGAAAGAGACGCTGAATTCCGAGGGCGAAGCACTGATTGTAATTTCAGCGTATCAGTATTTCAGTCTTCAGCTTTTACTTTAGAAATATCCTTCCTTCTTACGGTCCTCCATGGCGGTTTCCGAGCGCTTGTCGTCGGAGCGGGTACCGCGCTCGGTTTGGCGGGCGGCGGCGACTTCGGCGATGACTTCGTCCAGATCCGAGGCGTTCGATACGACGGCTCCGGTGCAGGTCGCATCGCCAATGGTGCGGAAGCGGATCAACCTGCGTTCGACAGGCTCGTGTTCCTGTGGTTTCAGGAATTCGGTGACGCCTAGCAGCGAGCCGTTGCGCTCGAACACATCGCGCTCGTGGGCGAAGTAGATGGACGGGAGCGGGATTTTCTCACGCTTGATGTACATCCAGATGTCCATCTCGGTGAAGTTCGAGAGTGGAAAAACCCGGAAATGCTCGCCTGGATTTTTGCGGCCGTTGAAGAGGTTCCACAACTCGGGGCGCTGGTTTTTCGGATCCCACTGGCCGAAGTCATCACGGTGCGAGAAGAAGCGCTCCTTGGCGCGGGCCTTTTCCTCGTCGCGGCGGCCGCCACCGAGGCAGGCGTCGTATTGGAATTTCTCGATGGTGTCGAGCAGCGTGACGGTTTGCAGCTTGTTGCGGGAGGCGTTAGGACCTTTTTCCTCGACCACGCGGCCGGTGTTGATCGACTCCTGCACCGAGCCCACAACGAGCGTCGCGCGGATCAGATCCACGAATTCGTCGCGATAGGTCATGGTTTCGACAAAATTGTGTCCCGTATCGATGTGGACCAGAGGAAACGGCATGCGCGCCGGCCAAAATGCCTTGCGGGCGAGCCACGCCATGACGATCGAATCCTTGCCACCGGAGAAAAGCAGGGCCGGGTTTTGAAACTGGGCGGCGGTCTCGCGAAGAATGAAGATGGCTTCTGCTTCGAGTTGGTCGAGGTGGCTAAGGTGATAGTTGGGCATGAGAAGGGAAAAACGGGACGGCGAAATAGTGCGCTGTCAGAGATGGGTCAAGATTTTATTATTATCTTGGGTGGATTAGTAATGATTTGCGCCAAGTCGTGGATTCTGAGGTGAATCGGATTTCAGAGTCAACCCCCGAGGCTGTCAAAGCGGGCGTTGGACGGCGATTTTTTCGCGGATCGCTTCCAGCAGCTCGAATGCGGCGTCCTCGATGGTCGTGGTCTCGGTATCGAGGACCAAGTCCGCATTCTGAGGCGGTTCGAACGATCCGTCCTTACCCGTGAAATGGGCGATTTCTCCGCGTTCGGCCTTGGCGTAGAGGCCTTTCACGTCGCGTTTTTCGCAAGCTTCGTAGCTCGCTTTCACATACACCTCAAACAGATCGTTCCCCAGCAGCCCGCGAGCGAGATCCCGCAGTTCGCCCCGTGGGGTGATGGCGGAGACGAAAGTGATGACACCCTGCGAAACGAAAATTTTCGAGACTTCGGAAATGCGACGGATATTTTCCAGCCGGTCCTGATCGGTGAATCCGAGATTGGAATTCACGCCGGTGCGGAGGTTGTCGCCGTCCAGAATCGTGGTGAAACGGCCCTGCTGGTGAAGCACCCGCTCGGCCGCGTTTGCGATGGTGGATTTCCCCGATCCGGAAAGGCCGCACAGCCAGACGACGATGCCGCGCTGGCCGAGAAGGTTCTCCTTATCCTGACGATGAAGGAAGCGGTGGAATTCGGGGTGGATGTTCATGGGATAAATGTTGAAAAACTGAAAGGCTGAAGACTGAAATGAAGATAGATGGGGACTGTGGGAAAAGTCGAAGAATTTCAGCTTTTCAACTTTTACCCATCAATCGCCTTTACCGATGACAAACGCCTCGAATCCATGGGCCTTCAGCGCTGCGGCTGGCAGGATGGCGCGGCCGTCGAAAACAAACGCCGGTTTGAGCATCAGATCGTAGATCCGCGGCAGGTCGAGCGTGCGGAATTCATCCCACTCGGTCAGCGTGGCGAGAGCGTGGGCTCCCTTGACGGCGGCGTAAGGATCTTCAGCAATTTCGATGTTGAAATTGATGATGTCCTGGGGGACGCCCACTTCGAGGAGGTCGCGATGAATGGTTTCCTTTTCGACCTGTGGATCGTAGATGACGATGTGGGCGTTCTCGGCGACAAGATCGCGGACGATGTTGATGGCGGCGGATTCGCGGGTGTCGTTGGTGTCCTTCTTGAAAGCAAAGCCAAGGATGGCGATGCGCTTGCCGTTGACGGTGTTATAGAGCGTGCGGACGATTTTCTCGACGAAGCGGGATTTCTGCCAGTCGTTCATGGTGACGACGGAGCGCCAGTAAGCGGCGGCTTCCGGTAGTTTGAACGACTCGCACAGATAGACCAGATTGAGGATGTCCTTCTGGAAACAGGAACCGCCGAAGCCGACGGAGGATTTGAGGAATTTCGGTCCGATCCGGGAGTCGCTGCCGATGGCGCGCGCGACCTCATCCACATCCGCGCCGGTGGCCTCGCAAAGGGCGGAGATGGAGTTGATAGAGGAAATCCGCTGGGCGAGGAATGCGTTGGCCACGAGCTTGGACAGCTCCGAGGACCAGAGATTGGTGGTGATGATTTTTTCGCGTGGCACCCAGTTCGCGTAAACGGCGACCAGCGCATCAAGCGCGGCCTGGCCTTCGGCAGTGCTCTCTCCGCCGATGAGAATGCGGTCCGGGTTCTCCATGTCGGCGACGGCGGTGCCTTCCGCGAGGAACTCGGGATTGGAAAGGACCTGGAACGTGGCATCGCTAACGGAGTTCGCCGTCAGGATGGATTGGATCGCTGTGGCGGTTTTCACCGGGATGGTGGATTTCTCGACGATGATCTTGTTGCCCGACGAAACTTCCGCGATCAGGCGCGCGGCAGACTCGATATAGCGGAGATCGGCCGCTCGGCCCGCGCCGATGCCGTAGGACTTGGTGGGTGTGCCGACGCAGACGAAAATCAGATCGGCCGCAGCGATGGCGGGCTTGATGTCCGTGGTGAAATGCAGGTTCCGGTCACGGGCGGATTCGACGACGTCCCGCAGGCCGGGCTCATACACCGGGAGATTGTCGGAATTCCACGCGTCGATGCGCGCCTGGTTGAAGTCGCAGACGGTAACCTGGATGTGGGGGCACTTCGCGGCGATCATGGCCATGGTCGGGCCGCCGACATAACCGGCACCGAGGCAGCAGATGTTCTTGATGGTATATGACATATATTTGGGGTGGGGGTGATCAGCGAATCATCCGGTCACGAACGAGATGATAGAGAAAAAGCGAGTTATAGGTGAAGTAGCGTTTGAAAAGCCGGCGCGGCTCCATCGCGAGGCGATAGGCCCACTCGCAGCCGAGGCGCTGGACGGCGGCCGGTGCTTGGCGGACCTCTCCAGCGTGAAAAGCAAAAGCCGCGCCAATGCCGAAATACACACCCGGCGGCAGGCGGTCCTTGTGGTTGGCGATCCAGTGTTCCTGTTTCGGACAACCGAGCCCCACCCAGATCAGATTCGCACCGGACCCGCGGATTTTTCCGCAAATTGTTTCGAACTCATCCTCCGGCCACTCGCCAAACGGTGGTGAATGCGTTGCTGCGATTTTCGCTTGGGGAAATTGCTCGGAAAATACCGCAGTGAGCTTGTCCAGCGTTTCCGGTTTGCCGCCTAGCAGGAAATGGCTGAATTGAGACTTTCCATCCGTGGCCTTGAGGGTTTCCAACATCAACGTCGGCCCGTACACGCGGTCGGTCAGTCTTTCATGAGCGGGGAGCTGCGAGTTGATCACCCATATCAGCGGCATGCCATCCGGGCAGATCAGATCGAAACGGCGCATGGCGGCACCGAAGGACTTGTCCGCTCTCGCCAGCGCGGCGACGTGGGTGTTCGCCGCTTCGACGGCGTAGGTTTTGTTGCGGTGTCCGGCGTGTTCGAGAATCCATCCAACGGCACCCGCGTAGGTGGTTGCTGCGACGGGCAGGCCGATGACGGACACGGTTTTCAAAATATCAGATGCGGAGGAACGGCTCGACCGCCCGCAGTTCGGAATGAAAGGAGAGCGCCTTTTCACGATCCGCAGTTTCGCCGAACAGATAGAGCGCGTAGCCGCCGTGGCCGCCGCCGCAGTATTTGCGGGCGATCAAGCCTTCGATATCCGGCAGCGTTTCCATTCCCTCTGCGAGCTGGGTTTCATGATAGAGCTGCACGCCTTCCGCGAGGTGTTGGATGTCCGCGTTGAAAACTCCCTGGCGGGCGATGCGGCTGCTTTGCGCGATCCGGTCGTAGTCGCGGGAGTTTCCAACGACGGCGGGCGTATCGTGGGAACTGCCTGTCCAGTAGATCGCCATCCGGCCGATTAGGAAATCGCCGTTATGTTTGAAATCGAGCACCGGCCTTCTGCCAGAGCGCCAGACGCAGAGTCCCGTCTCACGGATCACCGCCGGATCCTGCCAGCCCACGCCGAGATCGATCTCCGAATCCACGCCATTACGCCCGTTCAGAAGCGCCCACGCGCCGCTGCCGCCGAGACCGGCTTGTTTTTCATACGGCCACTCGCGCAACGAAACGAGCGGAGAAATCGCGCAGTTCACGATGAACTCCCCGGGACGCGAAAAGCGGGGGACGTCCAGCCAGCCACCGGCGAAATCGACCCGCAACGGCGCTTCCGTCGGGGCCTGCACCCAGCGCACGATCGAGCTGGTAGAGACAGGCTCGAAGCGCGGTGGAGTCTTCGGCAGCACCATGTACTGTGCGCCGGCCTGCCTGCAGAGCTCGCGTTTGATATCGCCGTATTTGTCGTCTTCCGTGACGATGAGGAAGTCCGGGCGGATGCGCAGGAAGTCCTCTTCGAAATCGACGCCCTCCTTGTGGCCTTGCGTCACGATCACCTCGTCGATCATCCGCAGGCCTTGGAGCAGGGCGCACTTGTGATCATCAGGGATCGAAGGCTTCCGGCGCTTGTGATGCCACAGCACCTCCGCCGAGGCGAAAGAAACAATCAGATAGTCTCCCAGCGCACGGGCTTCTTCGAAGAACTGAAGATGTCCGGCATGGAGGATGTCATAGCATCCGGAAACAAATACTTTTTTCATCGTTCCGATCACTCCTTCGAAACCGAGACGTGGTGGCCGTGGGATTCCAAAATCGCATGGCGGCGGGCAACATCAAGGTCCGATGCTACCATCTCGGCGCACATCTGTTCCACCGTGATTTCCGGCACCCAGCCGAGCTTTTCCTTGGCCTTGGTCGGGTCACCTAACAAGGTTTCCACCTCCGCTGGGCGGAAATAGCGTGGATCCACCTTCACGATGACATCGCCGACGGAAACGGAGGGGGCGATGGTATTGTCCACCGACATAACAGTGGCGATTTCATTCACGCCCTCGCCCGAGAACGCCAGCTCGATGCCGGCTTCCTTCGCCGAGAGGCGGACGAAATCACGCACGGAAATCTGCTTGCCGGTGGCGATCACGAAATCGTCAGCGGTTTCCTGTTGGAGCATCATCCACTGCATGCGCACGTAGTCCTTCGCGTGACCCCAGTCGCGCAGTGAATCGATGTTTCCGAGGAAAAGGCAGGACTCCAAACCTTGGGAGATGTTCGCGATGGCGCGGGTGATCTTGCGGGTGACGAAGGTCTCACCACGGCGCGGCGACTCGTGGTTGAAAAGAATGCCGTTGCACGCGTACATACCGTAGGCCTCGCGGTAATTCACCGTGATCCAGTAGGCATACATCTTCGCGACGGCGTAGGGCGAGCGTGGGTGGAACGGCGTGGTTTCCTTCTGCGGGATTTCCTGAACGAGGCCGTAGAGCTCGGAAGTGGATGCTTGATAGAACCGGCAGGTTTTTTCCATCCCGAGGAAACGGATGGCTTCCAGCAAACGCAGCGTGCCGATCGCATCGACATCCGCGGTGTATTCCGGAGCCTCGAACGAAACGGCGACGTGCGATTGCGCGCCCAGGTTGTAAACCTCGTCGGGCCGCACCTCGCTGAGGATGCGCGTTAGATTCGAGGAATCCGTCAGATCGCCGTAATGCAGGCGGAAACGCGAGTTCGCCACATGGGGATCTTCGTAGATGTGATCGACACGCTGGGTGTTGAACATCGAGGCACGGCGCTTGATACCGTGAACTTCATAACCTTTTTCGAGTAGAAACTCGGCGAGGTAGGAACCGTCTTGTCCGGTGATGCCGGTGATGAGGGCGCGTTTCATATTTTCGTGGAGAGGATGTTGTTATTTAGCAAATTCAAAGTCGGGCAGCGCCTGATGAGAGGGTGGTGAGAAAATCCTGATAGGCAGCGGCGAGGCCGTCGCGGAAGCTAACAATCGGCGACCAGCCGGTGGATCTGATAAGCGAAATGTCCAGCAGCTTGCGCGGCGTGCCGTCCGGTTTGGTAGGATCTGTCAGGATTTCTCCCTTGAATCCGACGGTTCCGGCGACGAGCGAGGCGAGTTGGAGAATGGTGACGTCCTCACCCACTCCGACGTTCACCCAGTCTGGCGGCGAGTCGAGCGAGAGCAGGTGGAAACAGGCGGATGCGAGGTCGTCCACGTGGAGAAACTCGCGGCAGGGTGTGCCGGTTCCCCAGATGGTGACGGTGGCCGCGCCGTTTTCCTTCGCTTCGTGGAAACGGCGGATGAGCGCGGGAATGACGTGGGAGTTTTCCGGATGATAGTTGTCGCCAGGGCCGTAGAGATTCGTCGGCATCGCGCTGTGATAGGTGATGCCGTGCTGCGCGCGGTAGTGCTGGCAGAGTTTTAACCCGGCGATTTTCGCGATGGCGTAGGCCTCGTTGGTGATTTCCAGCGGACTCGTGAGCAGGCAGTCTTCCGGCATCGGCTGCGGTGCCATTTTCGGATAGATGCACGATGAACCGAGGAACAGCACGCGCGGCACATCCGCCCGGCGGCTGCCTTCGACGAGGTTCGCGGCGATGGTGAGATTCTCGTAGATGAAGTCTGCCGGATAGGTCGAGTTCGCGTGAATGCCACCCACCTTGGCTGCGGCGATGATCACGATGTCCGGTTTTTCCCGGGCGAGGAAATCGAAGACGGCTTCCTGGCTCAGCAGATCGAGCTGATCGCGGGTGGCGGTGATGAGCTGATAGCCGCCGGGTTTCGCCGCCTCGCGCATGAGCGCCGAGCCGACCATGCCGCGGTGGCCTGCGATGAATAGTCTTTTCATGTGTTAGTTCCGTATTGGGTGATGAGTTTGTCCGCCTCGGCCAGGGCCATGCCGGTCACCTGGTCCATGTTGTAGTAGCGATAGGTCGCGAGGCGGCCGATGAAGCTGGTGTTTTTCTCGGCGGCAGCGAGATCCGCGTATTGCTGATAGGCGGCGCGGGCGTGCGGGGCGGGAATGGGGTAAAACGCCTCCTCGTCCGGCGTCCAGTCTTTGGGAAATTCGCGGACGATGGTGGTGGCTCCGATGTCCTGGCCGGTCGCGTGCTTGATTTCCACGATGCGGGTGAAGGGCGCATCGGCACTGGGGTAGTTCACCTGCATCGCGGGCTGCCAGAATCCCGTTTTGCCGGAAATCGCCTCACGTCCGCGCAGTTGACCGGCGGAAAAAGACTCATGCTCGAAACGCAGCGAGCGGTAGGGCAGCGGGCCGAAACGGCGGTCGTAGAATTCATCGACCGCGCCGGTGAAGATCAGGTGCTTGTGCTTCCAGCGCGCGCGGGCTTCCTTGAATTCGACGCCCAGATGCAGCTCCACGCCGGGAGAGGCGTTGAGCATTGTTTCAAACATCGCGGTGTAGCCGTGTTTCGGCAGCGCCTGGAAATTTTCTGATAGATAGCGGTTGTCGCGGTTCGTGCGGACGGGGATGCGGCCGCAGACGGAGGCGTCGAGCTCGCGAGGGTGCGCCTTCCACTGCTTGAGCGTGTAGCCTTCGAAGAATAATTCGTAGAGCTCGCGGCCGACCTGCGAGATGATGACGTCCTCGGAGTTTTTCGGCTCTGCGATCGGGATCCGGTTTTGCTCCAGCCAGCTTGTGAACCCGGCTTCGGTGGCTTCCCTGCCGATCAATTCCTCGAACGTGTTGAGATTGATCGGAAAACTCCAGTAGCGTCCGCGGGCGTGGCTTTTGATCGTGTAATCAACTGCATGCCATTCCGTGAAAGCAGATAGATAATCGACGATGCGCGGTGAGTTCGTGCGGAAATAGTGGGGGCCGTAGTGATGGACGCGCACGCCGGCTGCATCGATCCCGTCATGGGCGTTTCCGCCGGGATGGCTGCGGCGGTCCACGACGACGCACTTCCATCCCGCAGCGGATAGACGCTCGGCGATGACGAGGCCGGAGAAACCGGCACCGATGATCAGGAAATCGGTGGAGGCGTCGGATTCCAAGGATGTTTGGGGGGAGGTGGCTGGACCGGCACGCTGCCGCCCGTGGTCGCTCCCGCCGTGATGGAGGGAAACCAGGTGTGGTGAAAGGTGCTTGTCGGTGAGGTCGTCATTTTCCGGGATAAACCCGCGCCATGGACGGCAATTGGCTTTGATAGATCAATCAGAAAGGGGTCATGTGATCGCGTAGCAAACGGGTGGATATCAGGGAGTTGGTCGCCTCGGCAGGAGGATCGAAAACAGATCCATGTCCACCGCTTGCGGCTGGCCGAGGAACTCAAGCAGGATTTTCACCCGTTCGGATGCGGAAGGGACGGCGACTACGGTACCGCGCATGCCTTGGAGCGGGCCGTGGGCGATTTCCACCTCGTCTCCCAGCTCGATGGTGGGGCTGACCGTGAAAACATCCTCGGACGGGCCCTGGCGCGCTCGGACTTCCTGTTTCAGTGTTTCCACAAACGAATCGGGCACGGCCGGGATGCCAGAGCCGAAGCGCACGAGTCCGCGGACTCCTTGGCAGAAAGTGACGGCGCGTTCCATTTCGGCGATGCTGAATTTCGCCAGTACGTAGCCGGGGAAAAGCGGTTCTAACCACCAGATTTTCCCGCGCCGGGTGGCCTTGCGGTAGCGCAGGCGGGGGCAGAAAACGTCAACACCTTCGATATTCCGCAAGTGTTCGGCGGCGATGTGCTCGCGCTTCGTCTGGCAACGGACGCAGAACCATTCGCGCAGGCTGGGGTCTTTTTTTGTCATTGTCCGAGGATTTTCTGAAGGATGGGGAGCACCTTGCCGCTGCTCCGCATCCAGGTTTCCAGCCGCCCGATGCGCTCGCCGAGAAATTCCCTGCGCTCTTTATTGTCGATCTCCTGCGCGGTTTCGGCCAATCGGCTGATCTTGGTTTTCCCGCTCTCCAGATGTGGGCGGACTTGCTCGCGGATGAAGCCACCGACGAGGCGTTTCAGCTCGATGGCCGGCTCGTAATAAGTCCGCCGCTCGGCACCGACCTCGGCCTCGCGGACCGCGCCCAGGCTCTTGAGAGCGCGCAGACCCTGGCTGGCGGAGCCCTTGCTGATCTGGAGGCGCAACACCAGATCGTCGAGCGAGAGGGGACTTTGGGAAATGAACAACAGGCCGTAAATTTCCCCGATCGACCGGGGCAGCCCCAGCACCTTCACGCCATCGACGAACACCGCCACGACCTGGCGTTCCAGCGGGTCGAGTTCGGGTTGATCTCCGTCGAGAAGAAGGGGCATGAGCCGCACTGTAAAGAAATGGGCCGGTTGTTCAAACTTTTTTGAACAAAGCGACCGACCTCGGCAGATTGGCAGATTTCGAATCGGATGGATCGATCTTTTCGCTGATGAAGTCTTGATCTGAGGCCCGGTTGCTGCTGGGTTTCACGGCATGCGCATTTTAATCACCGGCGGAGCGGGGTTTCTCGGCTCCCATCTTTGTGAACGGCTCCTGCGGGAGGGGAACGAGGTGATCTGCCTCGATAATTTCTACACCGGACGGAAGCGGAACATCGCCCACCTGCTGGAAAATCCCTACTTCGAACTCGTCCGCCACGACGTGACCGAGCCTTTCAAATACGAGGTGGACCAGATCTACAACCTCGCCTGCCCCGCCTCCCCGCCGCATTACCAGCACAATCCGATCAAGACCACCAAGACTTCCGTGATGGGCGCGATCCATTGCCTCGGGCTGGCGAAACGACTCGGCGCGCGCGTTTTCCAGGCTTCCACCTCCGAAGTTTACGGCGATCCCGATGTCCACCCGCAGCCGGAATCCTACTGGGGCAGCGTGAATCCGATCGGCATCCGCTCCTGTTATGACGAGGGGAAACGCTGCGCGGAAACCCTGTTTTTCGACTACCACCGCCAGAACAACGTGGACATCCGCGTGGTGCGGATCTTCAACACCTACGGCCCGCGCATGCTGCCCGACGACGGCCGCGTGGTTTCCAACTTCATCGTCCAAGCGCTCCAAGGCAAGGATCTGACGATCTATGGCGACGGCACCCAGACGCGTTCATTCTGTTATGTGGATGATCTCATCGACGGCTTTATCCTGCTGATGAACCATCCTTCGCTAACCGGTCCGGTCAACATCGGGAATCCCGGTGAGTTTACCATGCTCCAGCTAGCGGAACTCGTTCTGAACAAAGTCGGCGGACCGTCGAAAATCACCCACCTGCCGCTTCCTGGCGATGATCCGAAGCAACGCCGCCCGGACATCACGCTCGCGCAAAAGGAGCTGGGCTGGGCACCGACCATCTCGCTGGAAAAGGGATTGGATTCCACCATCGGCTATTTCCGCAAGCTGCTCGCCGAAGGCTAAGCGAGCCCGAATCGCTTGCTTGGTTTTTTGATAACCGGATGCAAGGGGCTTCGTATCGAAGCGCCGCATGCATCGTTTCATCGTTCCGTTTTTCTTGCTTCTGGCCACCCTCTCCGCCTGCGGGGAAGAACCGGCGGCTGCTGGGCAGCCCGCCACAGCATGGATCTGGAAAAGCACGGTGCCGGGTAAGAGCGAGCGGGTCTATTTCCGCCGCGAATTCCAACTGCCGCCGGACATTGTCAACGCGTCGGTCACGGTGGTTTGTGACGACTGGCAGCGGCTGTTCGTGAACGGCCGTGACATGGGCATGGGCAATGAATGGCAGAGTCCCCGAACCTACGATGTGTTGGACAAGCTCAATCCAGGCGGACGCAACGTGCTCGCGGTGGAAGGTCGCAACGAGGGCGGAGCCGCCGGAATGGCGCTGCGTTTCCGCGCGACCTTGAAGGACGGGAAAAAACTCCATGTCGTCTCTGATGGAAACTGGCTGTGCGGAAGCGAGGCTCCCGAAGGCTGGCAGAATATTGACTTTCCCTCCACCTCATGGGCGAAGGCCGTGGTGGTCGCGAAAGTGGGCGACCCGCCGTGGGCCGATGTCATGAATTCGGAAACCGTCGGTCCGGCGGGCGCCGTGGACAAGAGCTCCACCTGCCGCCTCCCTCCCGGCTTCAAGCTGGAACAGCTCTACCAGATTCCGGCGGAGCAGGGCTCATGGGTGGCGATGACTGTGGATGGTAAAGGCCGTCTCATTTGTTCGGACCAGCAGGGAAAACTCTATCGGGTAATTCCCGCTGCCGGACAGGAAGCTCAGAGCAAGGTGGAGCCGCTGGATATCCCGCTGCAGGGAGCGCACGGGCTGTTATGGAATGACGGTGTGCTATGGGTCACCGTCAATGAAGGCTCCGATCAAAGCGGCGTCTGGCGGGTGACCGATACGAACGGCGATGGCGAGCCCGACAAGCCGGAACTCGTGAAGGCGATCAATGGCCGCGGCGAGCACGGCCCCCACGGGCTGGCGGTTTCTCCTGACGGGAAATTCATCTATATCACCGCGGGCAATTTCGCCGACGTGCCTGAAATAGAGAAGTCTCTAACCAGCAGGGGATGGGCGGAGGACCAGCTCCTGCCTCGCCGCCCGGATGCCGGTGGCCACGCCCACGACCGGATGGCTCCCGGCGGATGGATCGCCCGCTTCGCTCCGGATGGGAAAAACTGGGAGATATTCGCCACCGGCTTCCGCAACAACTACGACATCTGCTTCAATGATCAGGGCGACCTTTTCGGTTATGACTCTGACATGGAATGGGACCTGGGAATGCCCTGGTACCGGCCCACCCGATTCTGCCATATCGTTCCGGCAGCCGAGTTCGGATGGCGGAACGGCACCGGGCCGTGGCCTCCCTATTATGAGGATGGCATGCAGCCGCAATTGGAGATCGGACCGGGATCGCCCACCGGCATGGTTTCCGGAAAGGGCGCGAAATTTCCTGAAAAATATCAGCACGCCATCTTCGGGCTCGATTGGACCTTCGCCACCATCTACGCGCTCCATCTCACGCCCGATGGCCCCGGCTACCGCGCCGGGCGCGAGGAATTCATCTCCGGCACGAGCATGCCATTCACCGATGCGGTCATCGGCAAGGATGGCGCGATGTATCTCCTAACGGGCGGCCGCCGGATCGAGTCCGCGCTCTGGCGGGTGAGCTACACCGGCGGCGAACCGACGACACCTGTCAGCTATCAGTCCAAGGATCTCGCGCTGATGGATACCGCGGCAGCGAAGAGCTCGCTCGGCAGTGACAACCGGGTCATGCGTTTCAACTCGCGCGTGGCGTTGGAACAACAGGGCGCGGCAGGTTTCCTTCCCATCCTGGAAAACACCGCAGCCAAGCCATGGGAAACCATCGGGGCCTCCACCGGACTCGCCCGCGTCGGGACGCCTGCGGACCGCACGAAGATCCTAGCAGCTCTCGGTCGGCTCGATTGGACGATGCTCGACCACCAGCAGAAACTCAACTGGCTCCGCGCCGCCGGTCTCGTTTTCGCCCGCTTCGGACAGCCGGATGAAATGGAGCGCGCGACGGTGCTGGCGAAAATCGATGCATCGTTCCCGGCCCAGGATGAGACGATGAACCGCGAGCTCTGCCGGATGCTCTCCTATCTCCAGGCTCCCGGAATCGTTCCCCGCACGCTGGCGCTGATGGATTCTGCTGGACCGACGCCCGCACCCGATTGGCTGGAGCTCGCCAAGCGCAACAAACACTACGGCAAGACCCTCGAGGACATGATCGCCCATCTGCCGCCCGCGCAGGTCATTCATTACATCTACTGCCTGCGCGCCGTGAATGGCCCTTGGAAGGCGGACGAGAGGGAACGGTTTTTCGCTTGGTTCGACAAGCTGTTGGAGAAAAAGGGCGGTAGCAGTTATGCCGGATTTATCATGGACCTGCGGAAGGAAACCCTCGCCACCTGCACTCCGGAGGAACGCGGACAGCTCGCCGGGCGCACCAACGCCACCCCGGAAAATGTGCTGGCGAATCTGCCGGAAATCAAAGGCCCCGGCCGCGTGTGGACCATTGATGAGGTGGTGGAACTGGCGGATTCCGGACTGGAAGGCCGCGACAAGGAGAACGGTAAAAAAATGTTCCAGGCCTCGCTCTGCGCCGCCTGCCACCGCCATGGCAACGAAGGCGCCGCCGTCGGCCCCGACCTAACGACAGTCGGTGGCCGCTTCAAGGTGCATGACATCGCCGAGGCCATCCTCGATCCCAGCAAGGTCGTTTCCAGCCAATATGCCTTCGACCTGATCAGCCGCAAGGATGGCACCGGCATCAGCGGCAAGATCATCGGGGAGAAGGA
This sequence comes from Verrucomicrobiales bacterium, assembly GCA_038204755.1. Classification (GTDB taxonomy): domain Bacteria; phylum Verrucomicrobiota; class Verrucomicrobiia; order Verrucomicrobiales; family Akkermansiaceae; genus Luteolibacter. The sequence continues at coordinate 6,641 of JBBRCO010000052.1, read as the reverse complement.
CGAAAAATGGATCGTCGCCACCAATCCGTTCGACCGCAGCCAGACCATCGAGATCGAGCGTAACGAGATCAAGAGCATCAAACCATCGCCTGTTTCCCCGATGCCACCCGCCCTGATCAACCGTCTCAATCCGGACGAGCTGAAAGACCTGCTCGCGTTTCTGTTGGGTAAATAAGGTCCCTCAGTGGCTGTATTTCTCCGTCACCTCGGGATCATGCTGGTGCTTGAACATCACGGCGAAGGCGATGGCGATGACCAGCGCGTAAGCCGCGAATGACAGCCAGATGCCTTGCCAGTCCTTCACACCGTCGTGGGTGAAAAACCGGTCAATCATATAGCCGCTGGCGAGGCTGCCGGAGATCGCGCCGAAGCCGTTCGTCATCATCATGAACAATCCCTGCGCGCTGGAGCGGATCTTGGAATCCGTGGTTGTTTCTATAAATAGCGAGCCCGAGATGTTAAAGAAATCGAAGGCCATGCCGTAAACAATGCACGACAGGACAATCATCCACAGCCCTCCCGCCGGATTACCGAAGGCGAAAAAGCCAAAGCGCAGCACCCACGCCAGCATGCTGATCAGCATGACCGTCTTGATGCCGAAACGTTTCAGGAAAAACGGAATCGCCAGGATGAAGAGCGTTTCGGAAATCTGTGAGATCGAGAGGATGATCGTCGAATATTTCACGACGAATGAACTGCTGTATTCCGGAACCGCCGCGAAATCAGATAGATAGACATCGCCATACATGTTGGTGAGTTGCAGCGCTCCGCCGAGGAACATCGAGAAAACGAAAAACAGCGCGATCTTGTAGTTTCCGAAAAGCTTGAACGCGCCCAACCCCGGCAATTCTATCAGCGGAGCTCCCTTTTCCGTCGATTTCAGCGGAGGACACCTCGGCAGCGTGAACGAGTAGATGCCGAGAAGCACCGCCACCGCGGCGGCGATGTGGAACTGGTTGGCGGATGCCTTGTTACCCGTGAGATTGGTCACCCACATCGCGGCGATGAAACCGACCGTCCCCCACACGCGGATCGGCGGGAACACCTTGATGATGTCGAAATGGTTCGCCTTGAGAATGTTGTAGGCGACGGAATTCGATAGAGAGATGGTCGGCATATAGCACAGCATCGCGGCGAAGATCACCCAGAAGAAGGTGCCCGGATGGTTGACCATCGGGATGCAGGCGAGAGCGAGTCCGCCGAGGATATGGAGGATGCCGTAGAGCCGCTCCGCATTCATCCAGCGGTCCGCGATGATGCCGGTGAGCGGGGGCATGATCAGCGAGGCGAATCCGAGAGTGGAGAAAATCGCGCCGAACTCCGCACCGCTCCAGCCCTTGGTGATGAACCAGTAATTGCTGACGGTGATCAGCCAGGTTCCCCAGACGAAGAACTGCAGGAAACTCATGACGATCAGGCGATATTTGATTCCCATGGGGTGATTCAAGGAATGGTGGGTTATGGGAATTTATGCAGATGCGACTCTGGCGGTTTGTGGTCCGCGCACAAGCCCTGAACCGCGCCGCAAGCCATTCCGGCAGAGCACCACCCATACCAAGTCCGCCCACTCACGGCGGAAGAGCGCCAGAAATACGGCTCCATCAACGAGACGAACAAACTCCTCGTCACCATCTGCCGTGCATGAGGATTTGTGGATTCCAGTGGTCCGCAAAGCTCGGGTGTCCTGTTTCCAGTAATAGTGAACCGCGCGCCGCCCTCGGCCAGACGGGCGATGTTAGGCGTCTTGTTCACCTTCGAGCCATAGGCCGAGATGGCGTGCCGGGTGTGGTCGCCGGAAAAGATGAAGCGTATGTTAGGGTTGGCCGCCGGAGCGTCCGCAGCGGACAGGCTCGCGAGCGGTGCCAGCACGAAGGCGGCGATAAGACGATGGATGACGTTGCTGGTTTTCATGATTTAAACCCACTTTGTTGCTTCCTAAGTTTCTTGGAATGAAAAGGGGAGCGCACGAATGAGAGTGGGGCGGGCCCGGGGTGAACTGGCCATGGTGAGGCACTGGGCGATTTTCTGTCCGCCTGGGCAATGTCTCAAGATAGGAAAAGCACAACTCCCCTAACTGGTTTGTCTCACGGGCGATGTGCACAGAAGTGTCCACGCTCTTTACAAGAACGGATTGCTCACCCGTTCCTCGCCCAGAGTCGTCGCGGGGCCGTGGCCGGGGAGCAGGATCGTTTCATCCGGGAGAGGAGTCAGGATTTCCCGCAGGCGGTGTAGCGCGTGTTGATAGAGTTCCGGTGTCGCGCAGCCGCCGATGGAGCCGGCGAAGAGCGCGTCTCCGGTGACGAGGACCGGGCGGGCAAGGCCGTCGATGAAATAGCCGAGCGTGGGCGTGTAGTGACCGGATAGATCGCAGGCGCGCACGGTGAGCGGACCGCAGCGGACGGCGGCGCCGGGTTTCATCGGCTTCGCGCCATCGATCATTGCACCGTTGAGAATGATGCCGCGGGCGAGGAAATCGCGGATGCCGCCGGTGTGGTCGCCGTGGCCGTGGGTGATGAAAACCTGCTCTAGCGGCGGTGGGCCGATGGCGTCGAGCGCGACGGTGCAGGAAAGAGGATCGAAGCCGGTATCGAACAGGATTGCAGTTTCGCCGGACCAGACCAGCCAGGCGTTCACCCGTTCTCCGTGGAATGGGAGGTCGATGCGGTGGATGTCAGCGCTGGACTGCGGCTCCGGCAGATAAACTGCATGGTTTGCGAGCGCGGTGGGGTTGAGACCGAGGATTGGCGCGAGCTTGCGGGCGGTTTCTGGGGTGAAATTGCCTTTGGAGAAAGACATGACGTCATGCTCCGGGAGTCCCGCACGCCGGGCGGCTTCTCCGGGAGCGAGGGCGAGGCCTTTGAAGGCCTTACGGATGACGTAGGTGAAATCGTCTTCTAGCATGTGAAGTGTAGTGAAGAACAGACAGGGATGTTTGTGTCAGGGGAGAAGGGGGGCTTGTGAAAGAACAGACAGGAATGTCTGTGTCAGGGGAGAAGGGGTGCTTGTGAAAGAACAGACAGGAATGTCTGTGTCAGGGGAGAAGGGGTGCTTGTGAAAGAACAGACAGGAATGTCTGTGTCACGCCGTCTAGTGGGGTGTGAAAGAACAGACAGGAATGTCTGTGTCACGCCGTCTAGTGGGGTGTGAAAGAACAGACAGGAATGTCTGTGTCACGCTGTCTAGCGGGTGCGGTAGTAGCTATCGGGATTGTAGATGAAATAGACGTCCTTGGGATTGAGGCGGGGCAGCCAGGCGAAGGGCTTGCCGTTGGCATCGACTTCTTCCGATAGAGTGCCGGGGGCGGCCGGCTTGCTGGCATCGGAGGTGTCCGGGTCTTTGGTGAAGGAGGTTTCATCAATGCCGTTGACGATGTGGTTCACCCATTTCAGGTCTTTCGCTTGTTCGCCGAATTCACTCCAGTCGCCGTTGGAGGAGTGTTTATACATCTGTTTGATGAGCTCGTCGGTGGTGATGCCCATTTTGGTGGCGATCGGAGTTCCGAGGCGCGCCCACCAGCGTTCGCTTTCCTCGTGGAACTCGCGCTGCTGGGTGAGGTTGAGCTGGCCCATCATGATCGAGCTGATCTGGTGATGGAGGATGACCGCATTCGGATAGGCGTAGGATTCCTTGGCGAGCGTGGTGATGGCGGCCGCCATCGATGCGGCGAAGGATTTCACCACCACATGCACCGGCGCGTCGCTGGATTCCATGGCTTTCAGAATCCGATAGCCCGCCATCACGGAGCCGCCGGGGCTGGCGTCGATGACGATGAAAATGGGCAGTTCGCGGTCCTTGTTATTCCAATACTGGATGCGGCTGGTGACATAATCCGCAGTGGTGGCGGTGATGAGTCCGTTGAGCGGAATGCGGCGGTCGGAAATGACGACGATGCCGTTTTCCTTGAGCGGGTGGGTGAGGAACACTGGTTTGGCATCGGCGAATTTGGCGCGCTTGTCGGCGGTCTCGATGCGGGCGATGTCGTTCTGGAGGCGGGTGATTTCGAGGGCCGCCTCGGATTGTACGGCTTTCAGATCGTTCGCGAGTTTTTCGGCGCGGACCTTGGAGAGCTCGCCTTGTTCGGTGAGCATTTCCTTTTCAGACTCCATTTTTGCGAGCTGGTCCTGAAGGGCGGACTGGCGTTTCGTGGCTTCGAGGGTGAGTTTTTCCGTCAGTAACTCGCGCTCCAGCTTGAGACGGGTGACTTCGGCGCGCATGGCGTTGGTCGCTTGGGTGAGGCGCTCGGCTTCGAGTTTATTCTCGATGGCGAGGGCTTCCTGTTCCTTGGTTTTCGCTTCAAGCTCAGGGTTTTTCGGCGCTTCCATCGGCTTGGCGGGATCAGCGGCGGCAGCGGGAGGGGCTGGCGGGGCGACGTCCTTGGCGGGAAGCCAGGTGGTCAGGCAAAGCCCTAACAATGCGGCGGTGGTGGCGGGATTTTTCATGGTTCCGGTGAGGAGCGGTGCGGTGGGGTGGCTTTGTCTGGGCGATCCTACTTGCCGGAACCCTTGCGGGCTTTCGCACGAAGCCCGATGATGACGATGATACCTGCGAAGACGAGGAAAATGGTGGCGGCGAGGCCGAGCGATAGAAACAGGCGGCTGCTGGCGGAATCGACCTGCTCGTTGGTGATTAGATCCACCGGGTTTTCCTCCGGGTTGCGGGTGAGGACGATTTTCCCATCCGCGACTCCGGTGCGGGTGAGCCTGGCCATCGCCGGGCCGAGGATCTTGTCTGTCAGATAGCGCTCGGTGATGCGATAGGGCGACATCTGATCGATGAACTGGCGCGGCACGGTGGCTCCGGGGACTTCGATGGTGTCGAGGCCGAGCACGATCTCCTTTTTCAGCAGGAACGGCCGGGCGATGAGGGTGCCATTCAGATAGCGGAAATCCGATGCGATCCATCCCGGCTCACCGTCGCGGGAAAACCGGGGCTTGCCGTTGAGCTTGTAGGAAATGGCGATGTGGACGGTTTCCGCCTCGATCTTCGTGACACGGAAGGTGCCGCGGAGTTCCGAGAAAGCATCGAAAGCCGCGATGGCGAGGTTCAGGTCATCGGCTGATAGGGCGAGCGACGATTCCTTGTCCTCTGACAGATCCGTGCGGAATTTCTCCATCCGTGCGGTGAGGTCGTTGATTTCCGCAGCCTTGTTTTCTGAAGGGGAAATCTCGATGGGGATGGGTTTTTCAGCGGTGAATTTCGCGATCTCGCTGGATTGCCGAAACAATGCGAAGATGGAAAAACCGATGAGGAAAACCATCATCGCCACCGCAGCGATGAGGATGGCGCATCCTGCGAATGGAGAGCGCGCGCCGGCGTCGTAAGGGGCCTTGGGCTGGGTCATCGGTGAGAAAAATCAGGGGTCCTTGCTGCGGCGCTCTTCCTCTTCGGGCAGGTGGTCCGGCAGGGAAGTGGTGGGGATGTCCTCGTCAGGAGTTAGTTCGCCGATTTCTGCGTGGGGGTCCTGTTGGGGAATTTCCTCTTTCCAACCGTCATCGCCATCGGTGGACCCGTGGTCGTCCTGATGGGGATTCTCGTCGTGCCATGGATCGTGTTCCGGCTCTTTGGTAGCATCGGCACTGTTCTCGCGGAGCAGGAGGCGCTCCATGTTTTCACGGGCTTCCTGCTCCTCCTTGACGCGGTTTTTCTTCTGATCGAAATAGGCCAGCCAAATGCAGATTTCGTAAAGGATGATCATCGGCGAGGCCATCAACACCATCGTCGGAATATCCGGAGTGGGCGTCAGGACGGCAGCGGCGACGAAGATGGCGACGACCGCGTAGGAGCGGGTTCTCGACATCATGTCATAGTTTAGCAGGCCGAGTTTCACGAAGACCATCACCACCACCGGCAGCTCGAAGGACGCGCCGAAGAGCAGGGTGAACTGGGTGGCGAACGAGATATACTCGCCGATCCGCCAGTCATTCGAGATTCCCATATCTCCACTCCAAGTGTAGAAAAACAGCAGCGCGCGGGGCAGCACCAGATAGTAGGCGAAGGCCGCACCCGCTAGAAAAAGCCCGAAGCCGATGGCCATCGCGGGCCACAGCACGCGCCTCTCATGGCTGTGCAGACCCGGCAGGATGAACTGCAGGATGAATAACAGAAGCAGCGGAAACGAAACGACGATTCCGGCGACGAACGAAAGTTTCATCGAGAGCATGAATCCCTCGGTCGGCTTCAGCGCGGACATCATGTTGAGGTTTCCGTGCGACCGGGTCTCGGTGTTCGGCTTCGATTTAACCAGCGCCCTGACCTGGTTTTTCAAATCCGCGCTTTCACCCAGCGACTCCACGAAGTTTGCGCGCCGTTCCTCTGGCAGACTCATCGCCGCCCGCAGCAGGCCGACGGATTTCGAGTGGAACACCAACGTGTCGTCCTTTAGAAACCGATAGTAAACCTCGCGCTGTTCGCCACTGAGCGCCGCCGCGGAATGCTCCACCTTGAGCGCCGCCTTCCACTCATCGGTCGTGAGGGGGTGGGGGGCGTCCTTCGGCAGCGTGGCCGCCATCTGGGTGACGAGCACCTGGTCCACCGGCTTCCGGAAAAACTCCATCAGCTTGTTGTTGTAGGCGAAGCAGGCGATCATCGCGATCACCAGCGTGATCACAATGCGGGTGATCATGGTTCGGAGGTCCTCGAGG